>NZ_JBJMBF010000013.1:0-111745 GCF_046640325.1 Loktanella agnita
ATCCTTCATGGCCCAAAGAACCTCTTGATCGACATCTTCAACTTCGACGGCAAAACCGGCACTTATCATCCGCTCGACCCATGCTGTGCAGCAGCCACAGGTTGGCGTCTTGGCGACCTGCATGACGGGTGCTGTCTGCGCGATTGCGGGACCCGCGATGAGCAGGCCTGCCGCGCTTGCAATGAAATGCCGTCTGTTCATGGTGTCATCCTCTGTTCATTTGGACATAGGTAGTTTTTGCAGCACAGGAAGTCGAGCGGCGAGCAACCAGCGATCTTGTTACATTTGGCTACAAACATGGGACGGGCATTTCTGTTCCAAAATGGTTATATGAAAGCCATGAGCAATATGCCCCACATCCTTGTGGTTGATGACCACTTAGAAATTCGAAAGTCTGTTTCCCGCTATCTTGAGCGCAACGGAATGCGCACCTCTGTGGCCGAAGATACAGCGAAGATGGATTTAAAGCTAGCCGAGTCGAAATTCGATCTCATCGTCTTGGATGTCATGATGCCTGGAGAGGACGGGTTAAGTGCCTGCAAGCGGCTTCACCAAACGTCGAAAACCCCTATCCTGATGCTGACGGCGATGGGGGATGATGATCATCGCATTGCTGGGCTGGATGGTGGCGCTGATGATTATCTGGCAAAACCCTTCAACCCCAAAGAATTGCTCGCCCGTATCAATGCCATATTGCGACGCACGCAACAGATCCCAGAAATAGAGACCTTTTCAGGAAAGATGCTTCGCTTTGCCCATCTGAAGTTAGACTATGATGGTCGCACCCTTTTTAATCAAGAAGGCAACAGGACCATGCTAACGGCGAGTGAGCTCAAATTGCTCACGATACTTTTGGAAAGACCGCGTGCCGTGTTCAGTCGCGACCAACTTCTTGAACTTAGCGCGGGCAGGGTGGCGGGCCCTCTGGATCGAACAATTGACAATCAGGTCAGTCGCTTGCGGCGGAAAATCGAACAGGATGTCTTGCGTCCCCGCGTCATCGCAACAGTCAGAAACCGCGGCTACAGCCTCACAGCTGATGTTGAGGTCATCGCGTGATGCGCCCGGCTTGGCGGCTACGCACACAAATTGCGTTGTTGGTCTTGGGTGTGCTGTTTGTTGCCCAAGCGCTCAGTCTTTGGTTCTTTGTGGATGAGCGATCACTGGCCGTGCAGGCCGCGATTGGTGCGGAGGCGGCCGGCCGCGCTGCCAATGTTGCGCAGCTGGTCGAAGGCGCACCTGATGATCTGCATGCGCAGATCATTCAGGCCGCGACATCACCATTAGTACGGTTTGATCTATCGGATGCACCCTCCGTCGCGCATGGCAATCACGACGACGGTGGCGCGGTTGAGGCTCGGGTACGCGCTCTCTTGGGAGACAGCTACAGCCGCGATATTCGGGTTGAGGTTCATGAAATTGAACAAGGATTGTTGCCGCTACCGAACCTGTCGCCAGAGATGGCGGAAATGCACGCAGAGATGATGCAGGGCAGTTTAGCTGCGATAGAAATGGAGCTATCCATCGCTCTGGCAGGTGGTGATTGGCTGAATGTCGGGACACGGTTTGAGCGACCGCCATTGCAGTGGTCAACGGCGTCCAATGTGTCATTTGTGTTGACAGCGACGCTTTTGCTGCTTGCCAGCTTCTGGTTCCTGCTCACGCGGTTGACCGGCCCGCTGAATACCTTGGCTGACGCCTCAGAGCGGTTGGGGCGTGGGGCCAGTGAAGGACCGCTGCCCGTCGTCGGCCCGAAAGAAGTCGAAGATCTGACCCGGGCTTTCAATACGATGCAGGATCGGCTGACCCGATTTGTGTCAGACCGCACGCAAATGCTGGCTGCACTCGCCCATGATCTGCGATCGCCGCTCACGGCCCTGAGAGTGCGCGCTGAGATGGTGGATGACGATGAAACGCGGGCGTCTCTTGTGGCATCCGGTGAAGAGATGCAGCAAATGGTGGATGCCACGTTGGATTTCGCAAAGGGCGTTGGACAGCATGAGGAGGTCTGCCCAACAGATATTCTCGAGTTGTTGTCTGGTTTGGAAACAGATGGCCTATCGCTCCTTTCCGGCCAGCCGTTGATCGTACCTGCCAAGCCAGGCACGATGCGCCGCGCCCTGCGGAACCTGATCGAGAATGCGATCCGGTATGGGAAGGAAGCACAGGTCTCATGGCAAGCCATCGATGGGCATGCCGAAATCCACATCGACGATCAAGGTCCAGGCATCCCGGAGCGCGACTTGGAAGCGGTGTTTGGTCCATATGTCAGGCTCGAGACATCGCGATCACGTGACACCGGCGGTCATGGGCTGGGATTGTCGATCGCAAGAAGCATCATCCTTGAACATGGGGGGGGTGTTAGGCTCTCGAACCTCCCCGAAGGTGGGCTCCGTGCCACGGTGCGACTTCCGTTTGAACGCAACGCAAAGCCTGCTGAGGCGTCAGATGACATTCTTGTTGAAACCAAGCCAAACAAGACCAAAAGGCGCCACTTTGGTATGCCTGCCCAGTAGCTCAAGAGCAAAGCTGTTGCCGATGTCCCGGGCAATCCCTGCGCCAATGTCCGACCGACGTTACATATCAATACAAAAAACCAACGCGCCGACTATTCATGAAACACGGCTGGGCCGTTAGAACTTGCGGAAAGCAATTAAATGAGAGGCAAGTTAGATGACCAAGAAAATGCAATTTCTATCGCGCCGGACCTTTGTTTCAGGTCTTGGCGTAACAGCCTTGGCGGCCCCTACGGTGTTGACTGCACAGGCGCTGGAAAGTGTCTCGCGCAATGTCGCAGCGTTTAAACCGCACGACTGGCAGGATCACTTTGACGCTATCGGTCAAGGCATCCTTCTGGCTGATACTGGGTCGCGCTTTTTGCAGCATTGGACGGCCGATGGCGAGATGCGAATCTATCCGACATCTGTCCCGCTCTCAGAGGATCTGACGCGTACAGGATATACGGAAGTTATTGATAAGAAAGTCGCGCCAGGTTGGGGGCCGACGCCAGCTATGCGCGAACGGAACCCAGAATGGCCCGCCTATATCCAGGGTGGTGATCCACGCAATCCATTGGGGTCACATGCCCTCTATCTGTCCTGGCAGTATTACCGAATTCATGGCACGCAGGATACGCGCAAGATCGGAAGAAGATCGTCGAACGGTTGCATCGGTCTCTACAATGAACAGATCGAAGAGGTGTTCGGTCGCACACCTATCGGAACACAGGTGAAGCTTCTTTAATGGATAAATCTGCTCTATTCATCGTTGGCTTCTTCGTGATCGGTGGTGCGGGATTTGTCTGGCAGCAGATGCAGCCAGCACAGCCCGTCAATGGCCATTCCATGACGCCAGCAAATCTGTCCGGCCTTGAGGTTGGTGATCCGATTGTTGAAGTGGTGGTGCCGTCTGAATTGTCAGCCAATGCGCAATTCGGCGAACAGGTGTTTAACGTTGCTTGCGCCGAATGCCACGGGACGAATGCGGCAGGTCAAAACGGGATCGCGCCACCATTGGTTCATATCACCTATGAACCGGGGCATCATGGTGATGGGGCTTTCCTGAGTGCAGCGCGGAACGGCGTGACGGCGCACCATTGGAGATTTGGCAATATGCCAGCCGTCGAAGGCTTGACAGACGGTGATGTGAAAATGGTTGTGGCCTACATTCGTGAGCTCCAGAGAGCCAACGGAATATTTTGAAAAGGGATCCAAAGATGCGGAAGAGACTGGTTATCTTAACGACAGCAGGCCTGATTGCCGGTGCTGCAGCCTTGGCACACTCCGGGGCCACTGGCGTCGTCAAAGAGCGCATGGACGGGATGGTTGCCTTAGGCAATGTCGTCAAGGAACTAACACCGATGATGCGGGGTCAGACGCCTTACGACGCTGACAGCGTACGTGCAGGTGCAGACGTGATGATTGAGCATGCCGGTGAACAAATGACCCGTCTTTTCCCCGAAGGATCAGATGGTATGCCATCACAGGCGCTCCCGACAGTCTGGGAAGATTGGGAAGAGTTTACTGCGCTCGCTGAGCAGTTGGCATTGCGCGCGGAGGGGCTGAAACTGAGTGCGGATGTAGGCCTTGCTGCCAGTCAGCAGAATGACGGCGCATCCATGATGGGCGGTGGTGGTATGATGGGTTCGACCGCAGCGCCGTCAATGGGTGGCGGTATGATGGAAACCAGTGACATCATGACAGTTGATATGTTCGCGACCATGCCAACGGATATGGCTTTTGCTGCCGTTGCGCAGTCATGTTCTGCTTGTCACCAAAAATTCCGCGCCGAGGACGAATAGGGCGTGGGTTTGTTTCGGTGGATTGTTGGAACGGGCTTAATGGCTGGCATAGGGACTGCGGCAGCGACATTTGTTTGGCCAATCGGCACAGAAGTTGAAGAGATAACTCTTGAAGGTGATGTTAACCGGGGGGCCTATCTGGCCCGCGCCAGCGGGTGCATCGCATGTCACACGAACGCTGAAGAGGGTAGTGCACCTTTGGCCGGAGGCGCGCCTCTCAAGACAGATTTTGGTACCTTCTACCCGCCTAATCTTACCACTGACCCAGAATATGGTATGGGCAGCTGGACGGTTGAAGACTTTGCCCGCGCAGTCCGTCAAGGGATTTCGCCAGATGGCAAACCTTACTATCCTACTTTCACCTATCCCTTCTATGCGAACTTCTCAGATCAGGACATCGCTGATCTTTGGGCGGCTTTTCAGACGGTGCCGCCAGTTGACGAAGCTGCCCCGGAGCACGATGTTTCGTTCCCGTTTGATCAGCGATGGGGTCTGAAGCTCTGGCGCGCTGCTTTTCTGAACATTCCGAACACCGACCCTGAACCGGGAAGGAACGATGCATGGAACCGTGGCAAAGAGCTTGTCAACGGGGCGACGCATTGCTCCGCCTGTCACACGCCAAGAAATGTCGTGGGCGCGCGGATCATCGCAGAGCGGTTTTCTGGCAATGCGGATTTGCCGGTTGGTGGCAAAGCGCCTTCGATCTTGTCAGCCGACCTTCTGGCAGAAGGGTGGACTGCCGATGATCTGGCCTATGCGCTGCGGTCGGGCATTACCCCGTCAGGAGATGTATTCGGCGGGTCAATGGCTGAAGTCGTTCAATTTGGAACGCGGTTTTTGACCGATGATGATTTAAACGCGATGGCGACCTACATCATGGATAGCGACACCTAGGAAGGTTTTTACCTATGCGCAGCCTTAACCGCCGCCAATTCATTGCGTCAGCAACTGCACTCGCAACCCTCCCCAGTTCACGTGTTTTTGCCGATGCAGACGCTGACCTCTTGTCTGCACAAGAGGTCAGCGTACAACTCCTGCCAGCCGACTATGGTCCCACAACGCTGTGGGGGTTTAACGGAAACGCCCCCGGCGCGGAAATAAGGGTGCCGCAAGGTGCCCGGATCAAACGCACCTTGCGCAATGCGCTGACACAGCCAACATCTGTCCACTGGCACGGTATTCGAGTCGACAATGCCATGGATGGCGTCTCTGGCCTGACCCAAAGTGCCGTTCAGCCCGGCGCGGAATTCGACTACGACTTTGTCGCGCCAGACGCTGGGACTTTTTGGTATCACGCCCATAACATGTCCACCCAACAGGTTGCTCGGGGTCTATATGGCCCGCTGATCGTTGAAGAGGCGGATAAGCCCGACATCGACCGCGAAGAGGTATTGGTTTTGGATGATTGGTTGGTCAACCCTGATACCGCGCAGCTAGACAATGATTTCGAGGCAGCGCACGCACTTAGCCACGCAGGACGGATTGGGAACTTCATCACAACCAACGCGGCTTACAACCTGTCGCTTAAGACGCGTAAGAATGAGCGTATGCGCTTGCGCTTGATCAATGCGTCGAACGCCCGGATTTTCCCGCTACAACTCCAAGGTCTCGATGGCTGGATAGTTGCCTTGGATGGTATGCCATTGGCAGTTCCACAAAAAGTGACGGAAGCGATTGTTCTAGGGCCTGCACAGCGTGTAGACCTAATCGTCGATGTAACAGCGGATGCGGGCGAAACTGCGCATCTTGTCCATCTCGGACAACAAGAGGCATTCAGTCAGGTTGCATTTCCAGTCGGCAGCGGCGGGGCAACCACCAGACGGGCTGACCCTGCGGCACTGCCGCCAAATCGCGCCACACCTGTGGACCTTGGGCAGGCAACCGCACTGACATTGAATATGGAAGGTGGTGCGATGGGAGGATTGCGGACTGCCTCCTTGGGCGGTGAAGAAAAAACCATGCGTGAGATCGTCGATGCCGGTCGGTTCTGGGCGTTCAATGGCGCCGCTGACGGTATGGATGGTCCGCCTCTCGCGCGGGTCGGTCTTGGCGAGCATGTGCGTGTGGCCATTCGCAATGACACTGCGTTTCCCCATGCAATGCACCTGCACGGGATGCATTTCCATGAAATCGCCGAAGACGGGTCACTTGGGCCCCTTCGCGATACGACGCTTCTTGAGAGAAATACATCTCGCGAGATTGGCTTTGTCGCGGATAATCCCGGAGAGTGGCTCTTGCATTGCCATATGCTGTCACATGCTGCGTCCGGGATGATGACGCGGATTGTCGTGGCATGACGCGTCGCATCCTGCTTTTGGGGCTTGGTCTTCTGACCATCGCAGCCGGAACGGCTGTCGTTCTGGCGCAGGCAGATGAAACAGGAGGCCCGACGACAACTGACTTTCCTGTCGATATCGTCGCCGGAGCAGAGCTTTACGGGCAATATTGCGCATCCTGCCATGGTGCAAATCTGGAAGGTCAGGAAAACTGGCGCAGTCCCGGTGCGGACGGTCGCTTGCCAGCGCCCCCGCATGATGAAACGGGTCACACTTGGCATCATGCCGATAGCCTTCTGTTTACCTATACAAAACTTGGCGGCCAAGCGACTTTGGCCGCACAAGGTATGGACTTTGACAGTGGAATGCCCGGGTTTGGCGAACAACTCAGCGACGCAGAGATCTGGAACACCCTTTCCTACATCAAATCCACATGGCCGGAGCGTATGCGCGAAACGCAGGCCGAGCGCACAGCTGCAGACCTAGCGGCACAAGGAGAATAGCAATGAAGAATATACTGATCAGTACAGCCATGTTGATCATACCATTCACGGCTGCGGCCGATGAATTGACCGAAGACAGGATCAAAGAGCTTGTTTTGGAAGCCATTCGCGAGAATCCTGGCATTGTCTTTGAGGCCGCGCAGCTCTTCGAAGAGCAGCAACAGGCCAACCAAGCACTGGCCGCCGCTCAGGTTCTGGCCTCTGAGAGAGATGCGCTGGAACGCGATCCAAATGCACCTGTTCTTGGGAACCCTGACGGTGATGTCACGGTTGTCGAGTTCTTTGACTACAATTGCCCATACTGTCGGCGGGTAAAGCCGCATATGGAAGCCTTACTTGCTGCAGATCCGAACGTGCGTGTGGTCTATCGTGAGTGGCCAATTTTGGGCGAGGGGTCGGTATTTGCGGCTCGGGCCGCTTTGGCATCGCGCAATCAGGGCAAATATGATGAATTTCACTGGGCGATGATGGGGTTGAATGGTCGCGCGGAAGAAGCAACTGTCATCAGCGCCGCTGAAAAAATTGGTCTCAATATTGCGCAGCTGCGCCGGGATATGAATGCGCCAGAGATAGACGAGCATATTCAGACATCAATGCGTTTGAGCCGTGCAATTGGATTTAGTGGAACACCCTCTTTCGTGATTGGCGATAGCTTGGCGCCGGGTCTCATTGATGCCGAACAGATGATCAGCCTTGTCAATCAGGCCCGCGCGAACAACTAAGCGGCAGAGGCTGCATAGCCAGTATCGGCAATGGCTTGTTGAATGTCGGTTTGCGCAAGGTCGCTTTGAACAGTGACCAGGCGCAGATCAAGGTCGGTGGTAACAATTGCCGATGGATCTTTGGCTTTGATGCCTTTCTCAATGGCAGAGGTGCAGTGGCTGCAGCTCATCGTTGGTACGCTGAATATCATGTCGCTCTCCGTTCATGTGTTTGGCCTAAGTTGCGGCTTCCAGCGGGTGGAGGGTCAACCCGAAAATTGCCAAATTATAAAAAGTTCAACTTAGGTCTTGAGCTTCCAGTTGCTGGAAGCCCTATCTCTATTCCAAGAGATCATTGGAGCTGCGTGATGACCGAACCAAAAACCGTCAATTTGTCTGTCGAAGGCATGAGTTGTGCATCCTGTGTCGGGAGGGTCGAGCAAGGTTTAAACGATGTGGATGGCGTGACCAACGCAACCGTCAATCTTGCGGCGGAGTCGGCGAGGTTCACAATCTCCGGGCCTGCTGGCCTGAAGGCGGCCGTCGATGTTCTGACCGATCTTGGATATCCTGCCCGGACGTCGCGCGTTACATTGAACATCGTGTCAATGACCTGTGCGTCTTGTGTCGGTCGTGTGGAGAAAGCGCTTCTTGGAACATCAGGCGTGGTTGAGGCCTCGGTCAATCTCGCTGCGGAAAATGCGACGATCGTCTACGTCACGGGAGCCACAACTGCCGAACAGCTTGTCGCTGTCAGCACAGGTGCGGGCTATCCAGCTGAAATCGCATTGGCGGACGCACAGGTTTCGCGTTCAGAACGCAAGGCCGATGAAGCTAAGGCACTGCTGAACCGCGTTGTCTTTGCAGCCGTTCTAACCGTGCCGGTATTCATTCTGGAAATGGGTGCGCATACAATCCCCGGTTTTCATGATCTTGTCGCACGCACGATCGGCATGCAGACGTCGTGGCTCATTCAATTTGTTCTTGCCACGATTGTTCTTTTTGGCCCGGGGTGGGGGTTCTTCGCCAAGGGTATTCCTGCCTTGTTGCGGCGTGCGCCTGATATGAACAGTCTGGTCGCCTTGGGAACAGGCGCGGCATGGACCTATTCGGTTGTCGCAACCTTTCTGCCCCAACTTGTGCCAGATGACGTACGGGCGGTCTATTTTGAAGCCGCAGCCGTAATTGTCGTGCTTATCCTGCTCGGGCGTTGGCTTGAGGCGCGCGCCAAGGGGAGAACTGGCGCCGCGATTCAAGCGCTATTGGGTTTGCAGCCTAAGACGGCACGCGTTTTGCGCGACGGCCAGACTGTTGAAGTTGACATCGACGCGCTTCGGACTGGCGATCTTGTTCTTGTGCGTCCAGGCGAACGGATCCCTGTTGATGGGGCCGTCACCGATGGCGCAAGTAACGTCGATGAAAGCATGATTACGGGTGAGCCGCTTCCCGTACCAAAAACCGCTGATGATCTTGTCACCGGCGGCACCGTGAATGGCACTGGCAGCCTGACCTTCGCGGCAACACGGGTTGGCGCAGACACGACGCTTGCGCAGATCATTCGCATGGTCGAAGAAGCGCAAGGGGCAAAGCTGCCAATTCAGGGTTTGGTTGATCGTGTCACCATGTGGTTTGTGCCTGCCGTACTGGCGCTTGCGATACTGACCGTTCTTGTCTGGCTTCTGGTTGGACCGGAACCCGCCTTGACCTTTGCCTTGGTTGCGGGCGTTTCAGTCCTGATTATCGCATGTCCTTGCGCCATGGGTTTGGCGACACCTACCTCAATCATGGTCGGCACTGGTCGCGCTGCCGAAATGGGTGTCCTATTCCGCAAAGGCGATGCACTGCAGCACCTGAACGAAGTTGAGGTCATCGCGCTCGACAAGACAGGAACGGTGACAGAGGGTCGGCCAACACTCACAGATCTGATCACGGCAGAAGGGTTTGAGCGCTCCAAAACGCTCGCTCTTATCGCCGCCGTTGAAGCACAGTCGGAACATCCGGTAGCAGAGGCGATTGTGCGCTCAGCCCTTGAGGAAGGCGTGAAATTGCTGGATGCGACTGAGTTCAGGTCTGTCACTGGCTACGGCGTGGAAGCCGTTGTTGCCGGTCAAAAGGTGCTTGTCGGTGCAGACCGTTTCATGACGCTGAACAACATCGACACCTCTGCACTCGAAGAGAAAGAACGCATATTGGCAGAGCAAGGCCGTACCGCGCTCTACGCGACCATTGATGGGGTGCTTGCTGCGGTGATTGCTGTCGCAGATCCAGTGAAGGCATCCAGTGCAAGTGTCATCGCGGCGCTCCATGACCGCGGGCTGAAGGTCGCCATGATCACTGGTGATAAGCAAGCGACGGCGGAAGCCATCGGGCGTGAAGTGGGCATAGATGAGGTGATTGCCGGCGTATTGCCTGATGGAAAGGTCGCAGCACTTGATGCGTTGCGGCACGGCGGACGTAAGGTCGCCTTTGTTGGTGATGGCATTAACGATGCACCGGCACTTGCACATGCCGACGTCGGGATTGCCATAGGCACTGGAACTGACGTCGCCATCGAAAGCGCTGACGTCGTGTTGATGTCTGGCGACCTGCGGGGTGTGATCAATGCAGCCGAGGTCTCTCAGGCAACAATGCGGAACATCTATCAGAACCTCGTTTGGGCATTTGGATATAATGTCGCCTTGATACCAGTCGCTGCGGGCGTGCTGTACCCGGCTTTTGGATTGCTCCTTTCGCCGGTCTTCGCTGCGGGCGCTATGGCACTTTCCTCTGTCTCGGTTTTGACCAACGCGCTTCGCTTGCGCCGCATCGAAGCCAAGATGCCCGAGGTAGGGCCACCTCCGGCGACCTCACACCAATTGATAACGCAACCTGCAGAATAGGAGTTCACAATGAACATCGGAGAAGTATCTGAACGCTCGGGATTGCCACCAAAGACAATCCGTTATTACGAGGATATCAAGCTTGTCCGCCCAATGCGGAGCGACAACGGATACCGCAGTTTCCGCGAAAGCGACATTCACAAACTCGCATTCCTGGGGCGCGCGCGGGCGTTGGGGTTTTCAATCGAAGACTGCCGTACGCTGATGGACCTTTACGAAGATGAGACCCGAGAGAGCGCTCAAGTGAAAGCTGTCGCCAAGGAGCATTTGTCTCAAATCGACAACAAAATTGCACAATTAAAATCAATGCGGGAGACCTTGTCGCATCTTGTCGAGGCCTGCCAAGGTGATCATCGCCCAGATTGCCCAATCTTAAGAGATCTGTCGAAAGGCATCTGACACTAGGTCGCTGTCTTATGCATTGCATCGCTCAAATTATTCTTTGGGAACCCTCCAGCGCGGGAAAGTTGTTTTGTGTCAAGTTACGCTTGATGGAGACAACACATGAACGACTTCTTGAACCAAGACTCATCCGCCACGTCTCAAGGTGGCACTCACGCCGGCAGACAACAGAACACCGATCATTCGGACACCCATTCAGGAACTTCCTATGGTCGGTTCTTTGCGATGGTTGGGACCTCGACTGCGTTGATGTTCGGCCTGATGTACATCAACTCGTACTCACTTGAGCATCTCTACTGGAGCGAAACGCGCTTCTATATGACCTTCATTATGGGTGCGACGATGGCCGTCGTCATGCTTCTGTTCATGCTGAACATGTACAAAAGCAAAACGGTGAATATCGCCATTGTTGGCGGCTCAGCACTTATTTTTGCAGGTGCTCTTTGGCTGGCACGGAGCCAAGAGACCATTCAAGATCGAAGCTGGATGAGTGCGATGATCCCTCATCACTCAATTGCCATCATGACAAGTGAAAGGGCCGAAACAACCGACCCCCGTGTGAGAAAACTGGCAACCGACATCGTGACGGCTCAGAACCGTGAAATATCTGAAATGCGTTATCTTATTGACGATATTGAACGCAATGGTGAAGCAGGACCCGAGTGGCCCTTGGGTGAGGCTGAGGGCCCAGCTCAGTTGGAAAACCTGCAAGACGCGATTGCAACTCCAGTCGTCGCAGGGATCCGTCCGGCTCCACTTGCGAACGATGAGATCAATACTGCGCTTGGAGCGGCCAGCGACTGCACGTTTATTCGCGCGGTGAATGCAAATCCGATCTTGGCGACAGACGGTGCGGGTAACGCCGTAGCGAAAATCTCGGGATCACTCGTCACCTTTGTTGCTACTAGCCCGGTTACGACCGGCGGCGTGCTCGCCACTGATGGGGGTCAAATGACCATCACACCTGGTAATGCGAACGGTGAGGATGCAACGCTGCTGTTTGAACTCACAGGTGAACAACCTCTGGCGGTTGGATTCACCGGCTACTGGAATTGCGGGAACTAAGAGGAGAGCGATATGCCTAAAGATGTAAACACAACAGGCAAACAGGCCGTACTTTACCGGATGGTGATGGAAGGTCATATTTGTCCTTATGGATTGAAATCCAAAGACCTTCTTGAGCGACGAGGGTTCCGCGTGGACGACCAGCATCTAACATCACGTGAGGAAACCGATGCGTTCAAGAAGGAACATGACGTTGAAACGACGCCTCAGACCTTTATCGATGGAAATCGCATTGGTGGATACGACGCCCTAAGAGAGCTTTTTGGCGACGATGTTCCCGATGAAGACGCGACCAGCTATCAGCCAGTCATTGCGATTTTTTCTGTGGCGTTTCTCATGGCGCTTGGCCTGAGCTGGAGCGCTTACGGCTCCGGCTTTACACTCAGAGCCTTTGAGTGGTTCATCGCGATATCTATGTGTTTTCTCGCTGTTCAGAAACTGCAGGACATCGAAAGTTTTTCGACCATGTTTCTCAACTATGACCTGCTCGCGCAGAAGTGGGTCAGATACGGCTATGTCTATCCATTCGGTGAAGCTACAGCGGGCATTTTAATGGTTGCCGGGGCGCTTGTCTGGATCAGCGCACCCATTGCGCTTGTGATCGGTACGATCGGAGCGCTTTCAGTCTTCAAAGCGGTCTACATCGACAGGCGCGAATTAAAGTGTGCGTGCGTGGGTGGCAGTTCGAACGTCCCGCTCGGGTTTGTATCATTAACCGAGAACTTAATGATGATCTTTATGGGGCTGTGGATGCCTGCGCGTGCCTTGGGGCTTTTTTAGCTCCAAAGTACATGTTGGATTGTCTCTAATTAGCGAAGGCCGGCTTCCTTCAGCGCAGTCATGACAGCGCCGGTTGATAACACCTCAGACAGAATGAGCCCGTCTGGCGCATTTGGTCCATACACAATGTTGAATGGGATCCCAAAGCGGTCGTAAGACTCCAGATAACGCGAAATGGCAGGGTCTGACCGTGTCCAATCAGCTTGCATGGGAGTGACATCGTCGCCTTGAAGCCGATCTGCAACCGGCGCGCGATCTAGAACCAATGCCTTGTTTGCTTTGCAGGTCAAACACCAGTCGGCTGTCACATCGACGAAAACCGTCTTCCCTTGAGACACGAGGCGAGGAATTTCGCCACGGTCAAAGACGACCCAATTCGGATCGACCTGTCTCGCCTCTGCCGGCGACGTGAAACTACCGGTCATGGCAATGCTGAAAATCGCGATGGCGGAGAGTGAGACTGTACGGGTCACGCTGCCAATCTTTGGAAAAGCTGCAACTACCGCAAAGAGGATCGCCATGACAAGCACAAAAGCTGCCACGGGCGCCCCTGCCACGCCGCTGAGAACCCACAATAGCCAAGCTGCCGTTCCCGCCAGAAGTGCGCCTAGAACCCACTTGATGACGATCATCCAGCCTCCCGGCTTTGGCATCATCCTGATCAAGCCGGGTTTCCATGCGAAAAGAAGGTAAGGCAGGGCAAGCCCAAGACCCAACGCAGTAAAGACGACCATCACGTCAACAGGACGTCCGGTCAGGGCAAAGGCGACAGCCGTGCCAAGGAACGGAGCAGAGCAGGGTGTGGCCAATACGGCGGCGAAAGCACCGGTTGCAAAATCGCCGCCATACCCTGCGCGCGCGCCAGATCGCGCTAATCGCGTTTGTAATCCCGATGGCAATGATATTTCGAACAAGCAGAACAGATTTGCCGCAAAAACCGCAAGGACCAGAAACATGACCGCCAGGAAGGCCGGGCTTTGGAACTGTACGCCCCACCCCACGGTAATCCCGACAGACTGTAGGATCAGAATGACGGCCGCTAACCCCCACATGAAAACCAGGACGCCGAGGGCTGACATCAGGAAGCTGTAGCGGAAGTGTTGGACGGGTCTGTCACCCTGGTTCAGGAGTGACGTCAGTTTGATCGAAAGGACAGGCAGCACACAGGGCATGACATTCAGGATCAATCCGCCGAGCAATGCAAAGATGGCGATTGCCATGATCTGAGAGAGGTCGGGCCGGCTTTTCACCAGCGTGAAAGGTGGTTGTGGTATCTCTTGCGACCAACTTGGGGTGGCGGTGACGGCCCGCGGACCGTCTGTGAGCGTTATCTGCACCTGGGGCACAACGTCATTGCGGGCGTAAAGGGGCAGCTTTGCCCATACCTGCGTTCCAGTACTGTTGGTCCTAATGTCTGGCTTGCCGAAGGTGAAGCTTGGCCCCATTTCAGGAAACACATCCGGCATGGCAAAGCTCTTATCAGAACTGGCAACGACATAGAGCGCATCATCGGTGAGGACGGCTGTATCGATCGCAATGCCGCTCGCTGCGGGATCTAGAGGAACTTTGTTTGCGAATTCAGTGATTAAATCTCCGGCGTTTAGGTCAATCCCGATGCCGGCAGGCAGGTCGAGGCTCAAGTCGAAATCATGTGGGACACAAATTTCTGAACATGTCAGCAGTGTCACCTGCGCCTCTAGCCGCGCCGGCCGGCCACCATCTTCCAAAAGGGCCTGAACGGGTAGGACAACGCGGTCGTGGTAACCGAAGTTTTCAATGCCGAACGCAGTGAACCGTTCGGGGGCGGGCCACAGAATTTCCGCACTGGCAAGGTTCTGCGATCCTTCCCAAGAGATTTGCGGTGGCAGTCCAACCTCGCCCGGTGAACGCCAATATGCCTTCCAACCGTCCTCCAGCTTGAGATCCAATCCAAGGGAAAGTGTGGTCGCGTTTGGTGGAACCGCGTTCTCTACCGAAATCAATCGGGCCGTTACGGCAGGGCTGGTGTAGGGTTCCGAGACCTCAGCCATCAGATTAGAAGCCCACAGAATACACAGAAGGAATAACAAGAATTGTCGGCCGGCAGACAGCATAAACGCGCTCGCTCAGGTCAGGGAGTTACACTGTGACATATACCTTTGGACCCTCGATGAAGAGTTCGGAAATGTATCAAAATGTCTGATCCGTTATGTCTTTTGAAATTGGTCTTCGTGTGTTCTCTATGCAGCAATTGAATCTTAAACCAGGTGACAGATGATCATGAATCGTCGGCAGATGCTGATTGGCTTGAGCGCAGCTGCGCTGCCCCAGCCAATACGGGCGGAAGGCAGCCGCGTTATCTTGCGTCCGACCAAAGTCGATATGGTCGTCGAAGGCCGTTTGATCGAGATGATTGGCTTCAATAACTCCGTCCCTGGTCCAGAAATCAGGGTTGGCCGGAATGAAACACTGTCAGCCCGACTTGAGAACACACTTGAGGAAGGTACCATGATCCATTGGCATGGCATCCGGCTGCCTAATGCAATGGATGGTGTGAACGTGCTCACGCAAGACGCGGTCATACCTGGCGGCAGTTTTGACTATCGTTTCGCTGTGCCAGATGCGGGAACATTCTGGTATCACTCGCACTATCTCTCCCTCGATCAAGTCAGCCGCGGTATGTTCGGTCCCTTGATCGTGGAGGAGCTTGACCCGCCCGAAGTCGATCAAGACATCACGATCCAGCTTTTTGATATTCT
Source organism: Loktanella agnita (assembly GCF_046640325.1). Classification (NCBI taxonomy): domain Bacteria; kingdom Pseudomonadati; phylum Pseudomonadota; class Alphaproteobacteria; order Rhodobacterales; family Roseobacteraceae; genus Loktanella; species Loktanella agnita. The sequence continues at coordinate 15,645 of NZ_JBJMBF010000013.1, forward strand.
CACTGACGCAGAAGGCAATTTCGACCGTACCTTTCACACATCGCACTACACCACGGAAGGGCGGCTTGGAGATGTCATGATGGCCTTCTCATCGTCTTATCAGACGCGGGTTGGTGAACGATTGCGCCTGCGGGTCATCAATCCATCCGTTGATCGTGTGTTCAAGATCACACTCCAGGGGATGTCCGGTGTCGTCGTTGCGCTTGATGGGATGCCGCTGGTCGCACCGCAGCTATTGGGCGACATGGTTCTAGCACCTGGACAACGAGTCGACGTGATTGGAGATGTTGACGCGGACGTCCTTGTACTTGAGAGCTCATCAGTCGAACCCTTGCTGTTGGCCAAAATCAGCGCAACTGGCTCCCGCGATAAAAGAAACGCAGCGATCACGCCGTTGCCACCCAACGGGCTGCCGCAACCCGGCCGCATCACCCAAAGTGTTGGTCTCGTCATGCAGGGTGGGGCAGGTGGAAAACCGCATGGTGGCTTTGGCAGCTGGGCGTTCAACGATGTAAGTGGTCTACCTCGGGCACCGTTACTCTCGGCGCAGCGTGGTGAAACTATCCTCATGCAGCTCCGCAATGACACTGCTTTTCCGCATGGGATCCATCTACATGGGCACCATTTTTGGGAAACTGACGAACGCCGAGCGCCAACTGTCTTACGCGACACAACACTTGTTGAAGCAGGCGAAACCAAAGAGATACTCTGTGTCTTCGACAATCCCGGTGCATGGCTGATCCATTGTCATATGTTGAGCCATCAAGAGGACGGAATGGCCACTTGGCTACAGGTCGCTTAACCTTACGCTAAAGCGATTCTAGCCTTTCTCAGCAATTGACGTTTGCCTGATCTTGCTGATGAGTTGAGCAGACACTGGCAGTTCGAGCATCGCAGAAAACTCGTGGCCAGCTAGAGCATTAGCCTCAGACAACTGATCAAGTTCTGCCCGGAGTTGAGCGTCATTCAGCAAGGCCTTTCGCAGTTCTCTGCTTTCGGCATCCGTCAACTCACCGTCGAGGAAGGCGCTTAATTTCTTGCTGTTTCGCATCAATTCAATCCTCCCTAGCCTGGTGGTCCCATGTGAGAACTCGTCGGTGATCTTAAAGTCTGGTCATGCATAATTGCACTGCTCAGCCCAGCCCTCTTCACGCTCCAACTCAATGATCGACTTGATCGCTCCGTCGCTGACTTGACCCTGAACTACCGTGCGTCCGATCACGAGAGCCGGCGTTCCAACAAACGCCAGCACACGCGACAATGCGGCGCTGTCTTCCAACTCTTGCGAAACCTCGGCACTGTCGATGTCGATGAACAACTGTTCTTCATCGATCTCTAGCTCCTCAGACAAACGTACTAGGTACTCAGGGCTTGCGACAAATGGGGTTTTCATCAGCCTTTCATGAAACGCAACGTAAGCACCCTGTCGCTTTGCCGCCAATGCAGCCCTTGCTGCAAGGTTTGAGTCTTCGCCAAGCAACGGGAGTTCATGCCATGCGATTGAAAACTCATTCCCGTTGGACACTACGAGATCTGCTAGACGCTTTGTCTGGACCCTGCAGAATGGGCAATAGTAATCTGAAAATGAAGCAACGGGGACTTGCCTAGGTGTGAGGTTCAACTCACCATATAAAGCACGACAGACATTTTCACCAACCCGGGCGTCTGCCCGCAGCTTTGCTTCTTTGACGGAGTCAGAACCAGTATTACTCATCCCCGCAAAAGGGTCGAAGGAACCAGAACTCGTCTCACCAGCAACAAACTTTCGAAATCCATTCGGCCGATCCATATCAACGAACTGAATTTCTTGCGGTATCAGGTTGGGTCCGTACCTGAGCGCAGCATAACCCGCCACAACGGCTGCTATCGTGATCAGAGTGCTGCGTTTTTTCTCGTCCACAATGCCTCTTCCAACTGACCTAAGCGCTTATTTATAGGCATTGGGAGGTCATGTGATCAACTTTACATATCGATACAAAACAGTCGGCTCGGCTGGGTTACGCCGGTTTTCTTTGGCTTCTAGGATAGAGCCTCTAAGCAATCAAAACTCAAAGCGAGTGGCGCAACATGGATCATGATCATTCAAGCAGTCCAACAAATGCTGATCGCATAACCCTGAGTAGCGCGGTCGCGATGGGCACTGGCGTCATGATTGGGGCGGGCATCTTTGCACTGACGGGCCAAATCGCGCAACTTGCCGGGCCAATCTTCCCTTTGGCTTTCGTTGTCGGCGCGATTGTGACCAGTTTCAGTGCCTACAGCTACGTCAAGATGTCAAACGCGTGGCCTTCGTCTGGTGGCATCGCGATGATATTGCAAAAGGCCTATGGACCGGCAGCAATAGCCGCGGCTGCGGCACTGTTGATGGCGATATCCATGGTGATCGCGGAGAGCCTTGTTGCACGTACATTCGCAACTTACGTCTTACGGCCATTTGAAATCTCTGATGGACCTCTGATCCCGGTGCTCGCAGTCGGCGTCATCGCCTTTGCCTTCATTGTTAACAAGTTTGGAAGCCGGTCGGTTGGTGCGCTTTCACTGGTGATGGCATTTTTGAAGATTGGTGGTATCGCCTTGTTCGGCATTGCGGCGCTGTGGGCGGGCGGCTTCACTTTCACATCTGAAACCGAAACGTCATTCGATGGCGACGCAGTTGGATTTGTTGCGTCCGTGGCGCTCGCTATTCTAGCCTTCAAGGGTTTTACCACGATAACCAACAGTGGTGGGGAGATCGTGGACCCGCACCGCAATGTCGGCCGGACCATCATGATCTCCATTGCTATTTGCGTCGTCGTGTACTTGCTCGTCGCGTTTGCAGTCGGTTCGAGCCTGACCATTGACGAAATCATTGCTGCAAAGGACTACTCGCTTGCCGAGGCGGCGGCACCTGTTTTGGGACAGACAGGTTTCTATTTCACTGTGGTTTTGGCTGCGGTCGCAACTGCCTCTGGCGTCCTGGCGAGCGTTTTTGCCGTGTCTCGCATGCTTACCATGCTCACTGACATGGAAATGATCCCGCATCGCCATTTTGGAATGTCGGGCCCGGTCCAAAGCCATATGTTGGTGTATACCGTCGTCCTAGCATCTATCCTGGCGGTTTTCTTTGACTTGTCCCGCATCGCTTCGCTGGGCGCATTCTTCTATCTTGTAATGGACATGATCGTGCATTGGGGTGTTTGGCGGTTCATGCGCCACGAGATCAAGGCGAATGGATTGGTCGTTCTCACGGCATTGGTCCTGGATGCTGTTGTGCTCGCAGCGTTTACGACAATGAAGCTTAGGTCTGATCCAGCCATCGTGGCAATCGCTGTGATGTCAATCATCACGGTATTTGTACTTCAAAGGATTTACTTATCTCGCTGGACCGCACCAGCGCACGAAGATGCGCATGCATGATTACAAATCGTTACAAAACTCTTTGTGGTCAGGGGGTTCGAGGCATGGACGATGTCACCCTTGTAAGCCATTTTCCACGCTGATCGCATTCACTTGAGAAATTCTTCATGACAAACACACCGCACAACATTGCACTTCTGGCAGCGACAGGCTCGTTACTCTTGCTCTCAGGCGCATGGATCTTTCAGGCATTGGGCTATGCTCCTTGTGCGATGTGTATTTGGCAGCGTTATCCCCATGGGTTCGCCATTCTATTGGGATTGATTGTCCTGTTTGGCCTACGGCACATAGTTATCTATCTCATTGGCGCGGCTGCTGCGGCAACTACTGCCGGTTTGGGCCTTTACCACACGGGCGTTGAGCGCGACTGGTGGGAGGGCCCTAGCACCTGTACTGGGTCGGGTTCAGACATGTTAAATATGACCGGGAACCAACTGTTGTCGACGACTGAACCAGTGAACCTAGTGTTATGCGACGAAGTGGTCTGGGAGTTTCTTACCCTTTCAATGGCAAGTTGGAATGCGATCTTCAGTGTTCTGATCGCGGTCCTCTGGATTGCTGCAGCGTTGGCACACCGATCGCGAGCATTGGTCTGAGGAACAGTCCCGCGGTGCAGAGCCCACTCACAGACGGATACGACCTATGCAGCAAGTAGCTCTTCGAAACACATTCTGGTTGGGATTCTTTGCCATCGTACTGTGGGCATGGTGGGTCATGTTCAACATGACGATCGCTCCAATGTCGATGATGCCTAGCAAGTATCTTGGTCTATTTTCGATGTGGGCGATCATGATGGCGGCAATGATGGGCCCAACTTTTGTGCCCACCATGCGCGCATATGAAGACCTGATCACCTCGGCGGATGGGAGCAGATCAGGCTCCCTCGGGGTGGTCTTGGGTTTCTTTGTTGTATGGGTCGGTTTTGCCGGTTTGATTGCGTTCGCGCAGTATTGGTTGATCGAAGTTGGCGTACTGACCGCCATGGGACGGTCCGTCTCAAATTATTTCTCGGCGGCGCTTTTGCTTTCGGCCGGTGTTTATCAGTTCACCGCGCTCAAGAACCGATGCTTAGATCACTGCCGATCGCCAACATTTCAATTCCTCGCCCACTGGCGGACAGGATTTTCCGGTGGAGTCTATATGGGACTGCACCATGGCGCGTACTGCGTCGCTTGCTGCTGGGGCCTCATGGTCATTGGCTTTGTTGGTGGCGTCATGGATTTGCTTTGGATGGGTGGAGCGACGCTTCTGATGACTTTGGAGAAACTCCCACAGGTGGGACGGTACCTGACGCGGCCACTTGGCATCGGCCTTATCTTGTGGGGCGTCTTCACCCTCGTTCAATAAAGAGCGGCCACCGTCCGACAAGTGTTTTGGTACGCGCCGTATCCTTGAAAAAACGAAAGACCAATGATGATCGGTTATCTTCCTTTTCCCGATATCGGGACCGAAATATTTGCGATTGAGTTGGGTGGATTCCGACTTGCGCTGCGCTGGTATGCGCTTGCTTACATCGTTGGTCTCTTTGTTGGTTGGCGCATTTGTGCGAGATCTATCAGCCGCGCAGATTTCTGGTCAAAGATCGGACCGCCGTTCTCAAAGCGCCAATTGGAAGACTTGTTCACCTGGATCGTCGCAGGCGTAATTATCGGTGGGCGGCTAGGGTTTGTGCTGTTTTACCAGCCAGAGTATTACCTCCAAAATCCCTTGGAAATCCTCATGGTCTGGCAAGGAGGCATGTCATTTCACGGCGGTTTTCTTGGCGTCGCTGTCTCAACGCTCATTTTCTGCCACCGGCAAGGTGTTGCGGTCTTGCCAACAGCGGATCTTTTGGCAATCGCTACACCACCCGGTCTTTTCTTAGGCCGCGTGGCGAATTTCACCAACAACGAATTGTGGGGGCGCCCAACAGATGTGCCATGGGGGGTGGCATTCCCTGGTGAGTTGGCGCAAGCCTGTCCCGGTGTTGTTGGTGTTTGTGCGCGGCATCCGTCTCAGCTTTACGAAGCTATTCTAGAGGGTTTGATACTCGGGGCATTGCTGCTGTTTTTGGCTTGGCGGCGCGGTTGGTTGCGTTTTCCCGGTCGGCTCACTGGCGTGTTTTTGGTAGGCTACGGCAGCTCGCGCGTGTTCGTAGAGTTTTTTCGGCAACCCGACCTACAATTTGTCACGTCAGATAATCCAATCGGTCACGCGCTGCATTTTGGAAACTGGGGCATTACGATGGGACAAAACCTCTCCCTACCCATGATATTGGTCGGTCTAGTGTTGATCCTGTGGCCTGCGTCAAGACCAACGAAAGAAGCTTCACCGAAAAGGCCATGACTCACCTCGGTGCAATGTCTACAAAGGGCTTCTTTTTCGAAGCGTAAACTGTCAGGTCCGGTCACTTTGCCTACCCTCCGTCATGGTTCGGCCATGCACCCGTTTTTGTTGCTCCAAAATCTGCGGTCTTTGGCTCTCGGGATATGCTTCAAGCGGTGGCCGACCGCCGTATAGGGCTTGTAGCATAATATCCCGCGCGATTGGAGCGGCTGCACGTGATCCGCTCCCACCGTGTTCAACGACCACGGCGATACTGTACTTGGGGTTCTCGATAGGCGCGAAACCAACGAACAACGCATGATCTCGCCGCTCCCAGGGAAGGTCTTCATTCCGGATAATTCCAAGTGCCCGTTCCTCGGTCGTGATCCGACGGACTTGGCTCGTGCCAGTCTTTCCGGCCAAGTCGTAACCTGCTGACAGAACGCGTGAACGGTATGCCGTCCCTCGGTTATGATTGACGACATCCGCCATGGCAGCACGACAGCGCCTCAGGGCGTTTTCGTTGATACCCAATTCTGCCGTGACCGACCTTGCGTTAGTCCCGTGCCGCGGTTTTATCAATTGCGGTGTGACTTCCCGCCCCGACGCAAGACGTGCCGTCATCGTCGCAAGTTGCAACGGAGAGGTCAGAACATATCCTTGGCCAATTGCAGTATTTACCGTGTCACCTATCCGCCAGGCTTCATCGCGCACGCTCCGTTTCCATTCGCGCGTGGGGTTGAGGCCCTGTGCAACCGCCGACAGCGGTAAATCATATCGCTCGCCAAGGCCAAATCTGGCAGCCATCTGAGAAATCGCATCAATTCCTACACGCTGACTGACTTCATAGTAATAACTATCACAGGACTGTTTCAGGCTTTCATGCAGGTTCATGTTCCCATGTCCGCCACGCTTCCAGCAATGGAAACGGGTTTCACCAACATCCACAAACCCGGGGCAGTAAACCGTCTCCTCTGGCGCAATAACACCCGCCTCAAGTGCTGCAAGGGCAACGATCATCTTGTAAGTCGACCCGGGCGGGTAGGTGCCTTGAAAGGCCTTCGCGGCCAAGGGGCGGTACGGATCCTCGTTCAAAGAGGTCCAGTCTTGTACCGAAATTCCCCGCACAAACTTATTTGGGTCAAAGGTTGGAGCAGATGCAATGCAACGCAGTTCTCCGGTCTCAATATCCATGACGACGGCACTCGCGCTTTCGCCAGCAAGCCGCGCCTGCGCGTAGCCCTGAAGGGATATGTCGATCGTGAGTTGGACGTCTGTGCCAACTGCGCTGTCGACTTTGCCGAGCTCACGAATGATGCGTCCACTCGCATTGACCTCAACCTGCCGGGTTCCAGCAACGCCTCTCAGTGATCGCTCAAGCTTGTTCTCGACGCCGGTCTTGCCAATCTGATATCTTGGTATCCGCAATAGTGGATCAGGATCATTTATGCGGTCTAGATCGTAGTCACTCACCGGACCCACGTAACCAACGATATGTGCTAGATCAGCGCCAAACGGGTAGTACCGAGAGAGTCCCACCTCCGAACGTACGCCAGGCAATGCCGGCGCGTTGATGTTGATGAAAGAGACTTCATCCCATGACAAGCGTTCCTTGAGTGTGACCGGAATGAACGGCGCCTTCTGTTCCATTTCAGAAAGCGCGCGCGCGATGGCGTCCGGATCAAGTTCAATTGCATTCGCCAGCCTGGCTATAGCTTCGACCGGGTCACCGGTCTCTTCGCGTGTCATGACCAAACGATAGTTCTGTTCATTCTCGGCTAGCACGACGCCGTTGCGATCAAATATCAGGCCACGCGATGGCGGGATGAGCTGAATGTTGATACGGTTTTCCTCAGCCAGAAGCCGATATTGATCTGCATTCTCGATCTGGAGTGACCGCATCCGCCATCCGATCGCACCCAAAACGCCGATTTGACCGAGCCCGAGAATTAGAGCACGCCGCGAGACACCTCTGAATTGCCGAACTTGATCTTTATTGCTTCGGACCATGGAACCTTACCAAGCATGTGGCTGCTAGAGCTTAACCCGGCGCAAACGCAAAGCGTTCGCGATCACGGATACCGATGACAGGCTCATTGCTGCCGCCGCGATCATGGGAGACAACAGCAATCCAAAGAACGGGTAGAGAACACCCGCAGCAACAGGGACACCCGCGGTGTTATAGGCAAACGCAAAAAACAGGTTCTGTTTGATATTGCGCACGGTTGCTTTCGCGAGTTTTCGCGCACGCACAAGACCCACCAAATCGCCACCAAGAAGCGTAATGCCGGCACTTTCGACGGCAACATCCGCTCCTGTTCCCATGGCGATGCCAACATCGGCGGCGGCAAGGGCAGGGGCGTCGTTCACACCATCGCCGGCCATCGCAATTTTTGCACCACTTGCCCGTAATTGATCGACGAGAGCTTTTTTGTCTTCCGGTAAAACGCCAGCGTGAACTTCATCAATACCCAGTTTTTGCGCAACCGCTTCGGCTGTCTTTTGGTTATCCCCCGTGGCCATGATAACCCGGAGGCCAAGGCGATGTAGATCTTCAATCGCGCCAGCGGTGGTTTCCTTAATCGGATCGGCCACTGCGACGATCCCCGCGAATTTTGCATCGACCGCAACGAACATCGCCGTCTTGCCAGCCGCCCGGAGATCATCCGCAGTGTTCTCGGCAAGTGCATAATCCACACCGATTTCGCGCATCATCGCTGGGTTTCCCAACGCAACGTCATGACCTTGGACCTGACCTCGGACCCCTTTGCCGGTAATGGCTTCAAATCCATTCGCGTTCTCCAAAGACAGGCCGCGCGTCAGAGCCCCCTCGACAATAGCTTCAGCCAAGGGGTGTTCAGATCCTCTTTCAAGTGCCGCTGCAAGAGCGAGAACTTCGGTTTCTGATTGATCCCCGGTTACGACCACATCCGTAAGCTTCGGACGTCCCTGAGTCAGTGTGCCAGTCTTGTCGACGATGACGGTGTCAACCTTGGCCATCCGTTCTAGCGCCTCTGCGTCCTTGATAAGAACACCGGCTTGTGCCCCCCGCCCAGCCGCAGTGGTGATTGAGATCGGCGTGGCCAAACCCAAAGCGCAAGGACAAGCGATGATCAGTACAGAAACAGCCGCTGTCACGGCAAATGCCAGTGCCGGATCAGGCCCGAATGAGAGCCAGACAAAAAATGAAACAATGGCAATGAGTACGACGGTTGGAACGAAAACTGATGACACGCGGTCGGCAAGTCCCTGAATAGGTGCCCGTGATCGTTTGGCCCCCGCAACCATATCCACAATCTGCGAAAGAACCGTGTCTGCGCCAACTTGCGTCGCTCTTATTGCCAACGTGCCGTTCTTATTCAATGTCCCGCCTGTGACACGATCACCTTCACCTTTTTCAACCGGCAAAGGTTCGCCCGTAATCATGCTTTCGTCGATTGAAGAGCGCCCTTCGATCACTTCGGCGTCGACGGGAATGCTGTCACCGGGCCGAACGCGCAACATATCGCCCGCAATGATGTGCTCCAATGGTGCATCATACTCTGTGCCGTCAGGCAAGATACGACGCGCCGTCTTGGGAGCAAGGTCAAGTAAGGCGCGAATGGCATCACCGGTCCGTTCTCGCGCACGAAGTTCAAGCACTTGGCCCACAAAAATCAACGTAACGATAACGACAGCAGCCTCGTAATAGGTGCCCACATTATCACCTGAGCGATAAGCCTCTGGAAAAACTCCAGGCAGGAAAGTCGCAGCCAGCGAATAGATATATGCCGCACCAACGCCAAGCGCGATCAACGTCCACATGTTTGGTGATACGTTCTTGATAGACTCGACGCCCCGTTCAAAGAAGGGAAGGGCGGCCCAGAGTATGATCGGCGTTGCCAGCAGAAATTCGACGTAGATTGCCGTCTGATGGCCGATCCAATCGCGTACCGGAAGGCCGAAAAGTTCGCCCATCGTCATTATGACTAGCGGTACGGCCGCAATCGCGCTGATCCACATGCGTCTGGTAAAGTCTGTCAGCTCTTCGGATGGTTCGTCTGAAGGCACCGTTGGCTCTAGCGCCATACCACAAATGGGGCAGGAGCCTGGCGCATCCTTCAGGATTTCCGGGTGCATAGGACACGTCCATTGCGTGCCTGCCTGATCGACCATCTGTGTATTCTGGGCGTTTCCAGACGCATAGTAGTAGGGATCTGCTTCAAATTTGGTTTCGCAGTTTTCAGAACAGAAATGGAATCGCTTTCCGTCATATTGGGCATGACGGGTGCTTTCATTCACTTCAACGGTCATGCCGCAGACCGGATCGGTATCAGTATTCGCCCCTTGAGGCATTTGGGCATGGACATGTTCGTGCGGGTGGTCGTCGGCCATAGTCTTCGTTCCTCGCGTGCTTGACACTTACGAAGCTACTCATTCCAGCAACGGGAAGGTCAAGACGACCGCCCTTCCGCAATTGTATCATTTCGTAACGGCGAGACCGCCAATCGCGATCTTGCGAATGCCCAGGGTCAACCCAAAGTCAGAACCAGTCCATCTGAAACTGACATAACAGGGATATGCAGGTTCTCCGGTGCGGGTCCTTTTCGAATGCGCCCCGCAGTATCGTAATGTGAACCGTGGCAGGGGCAGAACCAGCCGCCAAAGTCTCCTGCCCCGTTGCCAAGCGGCACGCAGCCAAGATGCGTACACACCCCGATCATCACAAGAAACGCGTCATGTCCGGGCACAACTCTGTTTTCGTCGGCAGCAGTATCCTCCCCGACAAGATTGGGGTTTCTGGCGCTGGTATCGGGCAAGTCGCTCAATTCTTCGGACCGGGCCTGATTGATTTCCTCTTCGGTGCGATGACGAATGAATACAGGTTTTCCAGACAGCATGATTGTGAGTTGAGTGCCAGGTTCGACGCCGGAAACATCGACCCTGATGCTCGATAACGCCAGCACATCGGCCGACGGATTCATCTGATTAATGAGCGGCCAAATTGCGGCGCCTACGGCAACTGTTCCTGCACCTGCAGTTGCGTAATAAAGGAAGTCACGTCGGGCAGGGTTGATAGATACATCATTTTCCATGATTCGACGGTAAATGGTTCCCACACAGGAAGGTCAATGCTGGTACTGGCAATGGGTTTGACAATACGGCCGACGATATATCAAGCGGGTCACAGCGCCTTTGCTCGACCACGACGGTGCCAAAGAGCACCCAGTATGAGCGGTGCAGCTGTCATGAGACCTAACCCCAGGACGATCCATTCAGACGTGCCAAATTCGCCCGTCATTGCTTCGGCGCCGAAGTGTGCGAGAAGAAAGCTGGCCGGCAGAATTCCCGCCAGTGTTGCCACGAGGAAACGCCATAGATGTAACCGACTGAGCCCGGCGGCATAGCTCATTGCGTCAAAAGATATGAACGGCAACAGGCGGGAGCCAAAGACCGTAAGCATCAACATATTTTGAGATCCAAGAAGGCCATAGGTCGCTTTGTCACCAAGCCAGCGCTCGACTTGATCGCGCGCAAAATAGCGTGCGATCAAGAATGCAATCAAAGCCCCCAGTTCTGACCCGATGGCAACATAGATGGCACCAGCAACGTGGCCATATGCTGCGCCGCTCACCAATGCGATTGGTGCGCTCGGGATTGGACTTGCGACAACAGCTGCCATCATCAAGACAATAATCAGCATTGGCCCCCAAGGCCCGGCGATAGCGATCCAGCTTTCAATGGTCTCGCGGTCAATTTGGGGCATGTATCCCATGATCCACGCGCCGATAGTGGCGACAACCGCCAAGACCAATAGCCAGAAACCCAGGCGGCGCAGTTTTTCAGGTTTAGAAGGCATAGAGCATCACCAGAAAGAGGGCCGCTGAGAGGTCGAAGACCACGCAGAGTGGAATGTACCAGTGCGGGACCCGCGCACCGACAATTGGGCGATGATGCAGCAAATCCCAAATGGCATGCGAAGCCAAACCAAGCGGGATTGCGATCCAATGCCACAACAGACCCGCCAGCGCAGCTGCGCCAAAAAGCACAGCCACTACAAGTTCCAGCGCCAACGTCTTGCCATCGTTTGCCTGCGCGCCAAAACCTATATAAGCGCCCCCAATCAAGCTCAGCGTGATTGCAGAAATGGCAATCGAGACGTTTTGCGCAACGACCAAGTGGAATGGCGCCGCGACAATGAACAGCAAACCGCCAAGAATAGTGGGGCGGCGAACGTGAAATCCAGATTCCATTGTAAACTTTCAGTAGACCCTGGCTTCTTCTTTGAGGGTTCCAGTAAGGGGAGGGTCAAGAACGAAATGCCTAGCTGACGCTAAATTGGCCCATCATGCCGCCGTCTTCATGCTCGAGAATGTGACAGTGGTACATATACGGCGCCGATCGTGAGGCTTGCTTTTCAAACCTGACAACCAATTCTGACTGACCATTAACCAATACGGTGTCTTTCCAGCCACGGTTCTCTGGCCGCGGCTGTTGTCCGTTTTCAGAAAGCACCTGAAAGCGAACGCCATGAATGTGGAATGGATGCATCATCAGGTCTCCTTGAACGACCCAGCGTTCAAGACTGTTGAGTGCTACAGAAAAGTTGAGTGCTGTTTCATCAAAAGCAACATCATTGATTGAAAACTGCCGATTGGCTCGCGCCATCATCATCCCCATACCCATCGACATATCGAGCGAAAAACGTCTGACGGGTGCGCCGGCAAAATCGAGGTTTGGCAAGACGCCATCAAGAATTTCAGGTAAGCCGCTTATCCGCGCGGGCAGGGTGCTATCGACTGCAAATGGCAGAACGATAAATTGACCGCCAGAACGACCACCCATCGCTGAATTTGCGATGTTGTCGGAGACAAGTGAGCAATCAATGCCATCAAGGAAGTCGATGAGGACTTCCGCGCGCTCGCCCGGCGCAAGAGTAAGGTCATTGAGTGCGACCGGACGATCAAGATAGCCACCATCCGTCGCGATCAGATGCATGGGCCGGTTGTCCGAAAGTGAAAGCCTATAAATCCGCGCGTTGGATCCATTGACAAGACGGCACCGGACAATCCCCTTTGGCACCACGGCAGTGGCACCTACTTGTCCATTCACCAGCATCGCATCGCCGAGAAAGCCATTGATGGCGTCATGCATGCCGCTGTTATATGTCATACGCCCGCGCCGGTTGAACTGGCGATCCTGCAAAACAAGGGTCAGATCGTCGATCCCGTAAGCAGATGGCAGTCCGCGTCTGTCGTCCTGTCCGTCGGTGACATGTAACACACCGGCAAGTCCGAACATCACCTGTTCCGCTGTCGTCCCATGGACGTGACTATGATACCATGCCGTGGCTGGTGGCTGATCCAAGGATAAGACAGGATGCCAACTCTGTCCGGGCGCGATCGCTTGATGTGGCCCGCCGTCAACGTCGCCCGGAACAAGCAAGCCATGCCAGTGAGCTGACACGGGTGTGCGCAGCTGATTTTCGACCTCGGCTTGCGTGTCTGCGCCAGTCATCAGCCGCAGAGTTGGCCCTAGATAATCTTGATTGTAACCAAGAGTGTCAGTGGTCACACCGCCGTTGAAACGTGTTTTTCCAGCTTGCGCCCGCAATCGAAACCGCTGTGATCTGGTCGCATCCAACAGTGGTGGATAAGTGAGGTGTTTAACCGTTTCAGCGAAAATCTGCGCCGGAAATGCCGCCACAGCACCGAAACTGGCGCTACAAAGCAAAGCTTGTCTTCGGTTCAGCATCACCTGTTCACACAAGGCCGGCTGGCAACGCTGCCAGTGCCGTTTCAACATCAACGATGGGAAGACCAGCCGCGATCCAACCTGGTCCCAATGATGACCCCAGCATGCCTTCGGAAACATCAATGAAGCCGGTATATCCGGCCTGTCTCAGACCGCGCATCACGCTGCCTGATCGCCCGCCAGTCGCGCAAGTCAGGGCAACGGGTCGCCCATCTGCCAGTTCTCGCGCGGCAAAGAGGCGTTCCGGAAACCGGTCTTCGTGCAAACTAATCGTCCATGCGCCTTCTGCCACACCAGTCTCGTCCCATTCCGCGCGCGAACGCACGTCAATCAATCGAATCTGGTCTGCAATCAAGGCCTCATACGCCTGTCCCACAGACCAAATATCAGATGATTGCGCTGACAGGATTGATGGCATGGCAGCAGTACCGACCAACGCCGTCACCACCTGGCGGCGCGTGAGAAAAAGTTCCATTGCAGGTCTCCTGTCTTAATTGTCATCACCATGATGATCTGTGACGCCGCCATCGGCCATGCTGTCCATGGCGCCGATCCGCGCACCAGCCGCTTGCATCTCTTCCTGCGTAACCTCACCGTTAGCGTCTGCATCAAGATGTTGAAAGCGATCAATCATGCGGTCGCGTACTGCATTGGTGTGCAGTGCTTCAAATTCCTGAAGCGTTAGGGCACCATCCGAGTCTGCGTCAAACTCCTGCATTTTGACGTCCATATGTGGGGCCATGTTCTCTGGGTCACCGCCGGGCATCATCATTCCCATCATGTCACGGTCCATCATTCCCATCCGTTCGCCACCATTCATCATGGCCATCTGTCCGTTGCCGCCCATCATAGTTTGGTGCATTTGCATCATCATCTTCATCATGGGCATCATGTCACCGGTCATCATTCCCATTTGTGACATGTCGCCACTAGTTTCCATGCTGCCACCGCTGTCTGCGTCAGACATCATATCCATCTGTGTTTCTGAACTCTCGCCCGGATCTTCATCCGCAAGAGCTGCCTGCGACATTCCACCTGTGAACAGCGCCGCAAGTACTATAACGCGTTTAATCGACATCTTCTTTCCTTTCTATTTGCTGAACAAATATCGGGACCATCAGCAGTTTAATAAAGGTCGGTAGCGCGAGTGTTTTGTAATGATATGTCTCAGATTTTGGTTACAAATGGTGACAAACCTACCCCTAACAGCCTGCAGCGTCACTTGATACCTTCCGCGTAACCTGCGTTCGCGCGGACATTTAGCCAAGGGCATTTTCACATGACACCAGAGATCGGTCATTTCGCATTGGCGCTCGCGCTTGCTATGGCGATTGTTCAGAGTGTGCTGCCAATACTGGGTGCGGCACGCGGTAATATTCTATGGATGCAGTCTGCAAAGTGGTCATCACTGGGCCAGGTTTTTTTCACATCTATCGCGTTCTTCGCCCTGCTTCAGGCATTCGTCACGAGCGACTTCACCGTCAAAAATGTCGTTGAAAACTCGCATTCGCTCAAACCTATGCTGTTCAAGATCGCAGGCACTTGGGGCAGTCACGAAGGGTCACTTTTGCTTTGGGTGTTGATCCTTACAGTTTTTGGTGCCGCTGTTTCGGTATTCGGCGCCAACATTCCTGATAGCTTGAAAGCGCGGACCCTCTCGGTGCAGGCGTGGATCAGCGTTGGTTTCATCACGTTTATGCTGTTCACGTCAAACCCTTTTGACCGCATCTTTCCGCCCCCGATAGATGGTCAAGATCTGAACCCATTGCTACAGGACGTCGGTTTGGCAATGCACCCGCCACTTCTTTACATTGGGTATGTTGGGTTTTCGATTGTATTTTCCTTTGCCGTCGCGGCCTTGATCGAAGGGCGTGTAGATGCGGCCTGGGCCAGATGGGTCCGCCCCTGGACACTCGCCGCTTGGCTAAGCCTGACCGCTGGCATCGCATTGGGCTCTTGGTGGGCATATTACGAACTGGGCTGGGGCGGCTGGTGGTTCTGGGACCCAGTCGAGAACGTCAGCTTCATGCCTTGGCTTATGGGCACAGCCCTTCTTCATTCTGCAATCGTTACAGAAAAACGGGATGCCTTCAAAAGCTGGACAATCCTCCTGGCGATCCTGACATTTTCGCTTTCGCTGTTGGGAACATTTATCGTCCGGTCGGGACTTTTGACCTCCGTTCATGCTTTCGCGGTCGATCCTGAGCGTGGCTTGTACATCCTGGGTCTCTTGGCGGTAGCGATCGGCGGCTCTTTGGCACTCTTTGCGTGGCGCGCACCGGTCATGGAGCCGGGCGGCATCTTCAAACCGATCAGCCGCGAGGCCGGCTTACTCATCAACAACCTGATACTTGCAACGGCCACGGGCATCGTTTTGTTAGGCACACTTTACCCGCTGTTCTACGAAGCATTGACCGGCGGCCAAAAACTTTCAGTCGGCCCGCCATTCTTTAACGCAGCCTTCATTCCGATTATGCTGCCACTCGTTTTCGTGATGGGCATAGGGCCGTTCTTGTCCTGGAAGCGTGCAGACCTGCCGGGCGCCCTTCAAAGGCTGCGGTTTGTTGCGGTGCTGTCCGTTCTAGCGACGCTTGCGATCTGGTACATTGTGCGCGGCGGCCCGGTCCTCGGTTACCTGTCCATCCTTCTTGCCATTTGGCTTTTCGTGGCGACCCTCAAGGAATGGACGGTGCGGATCAAACTGTTTGATGTGCCATTTGCTGAATCGCGCAGGCGTGCTGCAAACCTCCCCAGATCCACTTATGGGATGACCTTGGCGCATACCGGTCTTGCCGTCGCCATGTTTGGCTTTATTGGCTCAAGTGTTTGGAAGACCGAGGAGATCGTATTTGTAGAGCCGGGCCGCCAGATAGAGATCGCCGGATTTGATGTTACATTCGAAGGCCTCGAACGCGTTCGGGGACCGAATTACGTCGCCGATCGGGGCAGGCTGACTGTCATGCTGGATGGGGAGTTTATAACGGAGCTCTTTCCAGAAAGCCGTTATTACCCGGTGGCGGAAAGCAACACCACAGAAAGTGCCATTCGCTCGACGATGGCAGGTGATCTCTATGCCTCTATCGCCAGACCAGCATCAGAGGAAGCCGGGGCAGGGGGCGCATTGACGTTGCGCATTCTTTACGAGCCCTTAGTCAATTTCATCTGGATCGGGTCAGCCATGCTTGTTCTGGGCGGTGGTCTTTCGCTATCCGACCGGCGCTTGCGCGTTGGCGCACCACGTCGTGGTTCGGAGAAAAAAATATCAAATGCGTCCAAGGTCCCGGCGGAATAACGATGACGCGTGCGCTGGCTCTTATTCCGCTTTTGATCGCGCTCGTCTTTGGGGGTTTTTTCTTGTGGGGGCTGGATCCAGATCGGGACCCAAATGATATCCCTTCGGTCTTGATCTCCCAACCCGCGCCAGAATTCACTCTCTTGGATGTCGAGGGGCTGGCGACGCCCAGTTTCTCGCGGGATGATCTTGTGGGCAATCCTGGTCCTGTGATCTTGAATGTCTTTGCTTCGTGGTGTGTGCCATGCCGTGCCGAACATGCCGTGCTGACACAGCTCGTCGAAAGTGAAGGTCAGCGGCTTTTCGGGATCAACTACAAAGACAAGCCTGAGGATGCGGTCCGCTGGTTGGCCGAACTTGGGAACCCATACGAAATGATTGGCGCCGACAGCACGGGCAGAGCTGGGATTGAATGGGGCATTTCCGGTGTGCCTGAAACATTCATCGTCGGGTCAGACGGCACTGTTCTGTACCGTTATGTTGGCCCGGTCGTGGGCGATGACGCAGTGAAAAAGTTTAAAGAAGCGCTGGTTCAGGCCGGTGCGGTGGAAATCGAGGCAGGCGGATGAAGCATCTGGTACTACTAGTCTTAATCATTCTACCCATGGCCCTCCTTGCGGTTGAGCCTGATGAGATATTGCAGGATCCCGTACTGGAGGAGCGCGCACGAGAGATATCAAAGGAACTGCGCTGTGTTGTCTGTCAAAACCAAGACATCGACAGCTCAAATGCTGGCGTTGCGCGTGATCTGCGCATTCTGGTCAGAGAACGACTGGTCGCTGGAGACAGCGACGAGGAAGTGATCAACTATGTCCATGCACGCTATGGTGACTACGTTTTGATGCGGCCGCCGTTCAATCTTTCGACAGCAGCACTGTGGCTTGCGCCCTTTACTCTTGCGCTGGCCGCACTCCTGATTGGGTGGAGCGTGTTATCGGCGAGCCGACGACGAAAGACGGTGGCGGGCCTTTCTGCTGCAGAAGAAGATGAAGTCGCGCGCTTTATTGAGCAGAATAAAGCGAGCGAAGAAACATGATCTGGCTGTTTTTCGTACTTCTTTCCTTGCTGGCTTTGTCGCTCATGGTGCTGCCGCTTCGCACCAAATTGCCACCCTCCGCCGTTCCTGAAGACACGACGCCAGCAGTGCTTTTGGATCAGTTGAAGGAGGTGAAACGCGATCTGGAACGTAACATTATCTCTGAAGTAGAAGCGCAAGCCGCCGAACAGGAGATCAAACGCCGGATCTTGATGCAGGCACGTAAGGCAGGATCAGGCAACAAAACACTCAACACCGGCGGTCGTGTTGGTGTGATCTTGAGTGCTGTCTTTGTGCCTCTCTTTGCGGTTGGCTATTACATGACGATGGGATCGCCCGAAATCGAGGGTCTGGCATTTGCTGACCGGGTATCGGAACGGCAGGAGGCGGCCCAGGTCGCTGATTTATCCTCCCAACTCTATGACCGGCTTGTGAGTGATCCCGATGGTGGACCAAGTGAAGGCTGGATGCTCTTGGGGCAGACCTATTCAAGAATGGGCCGGTTTGAGGATGCCGCTGAAGCATTCAAAGTCGTATCCGAGCGGCCAGAAGCAGATTCCGCCGTGTTTTCAATGTTGGCAGAAGCGTTGATCTATGCACAGCAGGGGGTGGTGACACCACCTGCCGAAGCAGCAATTGATCGCGCAATATCAATGAACCCAGACAATCCCGCCAGCATTTACTACAAGGCTTTGGCACTGTCGCAAAAGGGGGAGTCATTGCGTGGGTATGAGTTGCTTATCGCACGCCTTGATGCAGCGGACGGATTTTATCCCTGGATGGAAAGCCTTGTTGCAGAAGCAAATCGTATCGGTGCCGAAATCGGAAAGCCACCCCTCTCACTGGCAGACTTCGCGCCAATGGTGAATCAACCCGGCCCCACCGCCGAAGACGTCGCGAATGCGCAAGAGATGTCCGATGATGACAGGCAGGCGTTTATTCTTTCGATGGTGGCGCGTCTGGCGAACCGTCTTGAACAGGAACCGGGTAATCTTGATGGTTGGATGCGATTGGGGAATGCCTATTCAGTTCTCGGGCAAACAGAGGCTGCAATTGCCGCGTATGAACGGGCGGAGGCGCTTACTTTGAATGCCAGGGCAGGTGATCCAAAAACACAAGCTATCGGCGACGCTCTTTCGAGGCTGCGACCGTGATGCAGACTGGGCAATACGATGAAACTGCCGAGGGCGTCAAATATTTGGTATCATGCGGATCGAAGTCCAGACTGTCTTTCCTAGCGATCCGCAAATGCGTCGGTGGCGTGTTTGGGTAGGCGGCCAGCGATGCTGCCTCTCCTTGTATTTGTTGATAGAGGTGTCAACTTTGTTCGAAAATGACCCAACTTTGACTACTGGAACGCCCGTTAAGCTCAAGGAAATGTGACGAGAAAACCAAGGTAGGGTATTGAACCTAAAGTTGCTTGAGGTTGTAAGGACTGGATTCATTTCATGCGGGCAAAAAACTAGCATGTTCAAAGTAATAGCCGGAGTACGATTCATGTTGACAAGACGTCATTTCATTTCAATGAGCGCAGCCATGTTTTCGGCTCCATTGGCCAGCCCTGCATTTGCAAAGAGCTGGCCCACTGCGGCGGAGAAAGCTTTATGGGATACGCAGGTGACCCCTGTGGGTTATGATCCAGATATATCCAATCCATGGGGGCTGGAATCCCGGTTTCTACCCCAACGCGTGGCGCGGAATGAAGGTTTGATACCTGGTGATATCCATGTCGATGCGGTTGCGCGTTATCTCTATCACATCGAAGAGGGCGGAACGGCGATGCGTTACGGCGTGGCGATCGGACGGGGCGATCTGTACGAGCCGGGCATCTACACAATAAAGCGAAAGGTCGAGTGGCCGCACTGGACCCCGACCCAAAACATGATTGAACGTGAGCCTGAAACCTATGCACAATTCGAGGGCGGTGTGGAGCCTGGGCCTCAAAACGCGCTGGGTTCAAGAGCGCTCTATCTTTACGTGGGTGAACGGGACACTTATCTGCGGATACACGGGACACCACAGCCCAGAAGTATCGGAAGCCGCGCCAGTTCCGGTTGTGTGCGTATGGTCATGCCCCATATAAATGATCTCTATTCGCTCGTTGAAATAGGATCGACCGCGCATCTTTATTCTGCAGAAGACAGCGTTGCAACCCCCAGTGTCGGAGAGCTCTGGTGAGGTCCAGGATCTTAGAGAAGCGTCCTAGGTTTGCGCGGGGAGACAGATGCGCCGACCATCTCGTGTCATAACGGGCAGAAGCGTGGTTTCGACCCGTCCGCGATGTTCATACCAGTAGCACCCGTCTTCCGGTAATATCCGTGCCGTTGAGATATCTTGGTTTTGCGCTGCCAAGTTTACCAGGTCGGGTGGGATGACTGCGTCGGTATTGGCACGAGTGTCCTCAACCGGAGTACCCGCGCAAGCGGATAGCGTAACGGCTCCAACGACGGCAAGTGTCATTATTTTTCTCATTCAGTTGCCACCTTGTAAATTCTCAGTTGCGCAGAATTTCATTTATCAACCGTGTCTGCTTTTTACTATTTCGTCAGCCGCAGATTTTCCAGCGAAAAAAACCTCTTGAACCTAAAGCTACTGTAGACATTACACATGATCTATACGATGATTCAGGAGAGATCGAATGGTGCGTTCCAATACGGCGCAAGACGAAGACCACAATGCCCACGACCATTCAGATCACCTATCTGTTGGATCTGCGTGCTGTGACGCAGAAAAGGTGCCCGGCATTCCGTCAGCCCCTCCTCCTGAACACGGGCGTAGCTTTCAGGTCAGCGGCTTAGACTGCGCTGAAGAGGTTTCAATCCTCTCCAAAGTCGTTGGCCCGAAACTCGGTGGGGCTGAACATCTTGCGTTTGATGTGATCAATGGGCGCATGACGGTCTTGGACAGCGCCGAACAGATTTCAGATAGTCAAATCACAGAATTGGTTGCCAGCACAGGCATGACGGCCCGTCCATGGAACGCTGACAACGCCAGCGCCGATCAGGCAGCGCATCTTGCCAAGCAAAAATGGTTTACTTTTCTGAGTGGTGGGTTTTGGGCCGTGGCTTTTGGATACCATATCGTGGAGACCGGACTGAGTGGCGCACTTGGTCTGTTCTCCGGGCATGGCGAGGCCGCGATGCCAATCCCAGAGGTCGCATTATTTGGTTTCGCAATCCTTTTTGGGGTATGGCTGGTCGCACCAAAGGCGTGGTCGTCTGCACGCCGCCTGTCTCCCGATATGAACCTTCTCATGGTCGTTGCTGTGGTGGGTGCAATTGGGCTTGGCGAATACTTCGAGGCGGCGACCGTTGCGTTCTTCTTCTCGCTGTCGCTCTATCTGGAAAGCTGGAGTGTGGGGCGCGCCCGGAACGCTGTTTCAGCGCTTCTTGATTTGGCACCGCCGACGGCGCGTGTTCTAAATGATGATGGATCAGACGCCGATATACCAGCAGCCGAAGTTGCGGTTGGGACACAGTTCATTGTCCGAGGCGGCGACCGGATCCCGCTTGACGGTGAGGTGACAGATGGAACTGGTGCCGTCGATCAGGCCCCCATCACGGGTGAAAGCGCGCTTGTCCCAAAGGAAAAGGGGGACGATGTTTACGCAGGGACCATCAACGGTGAGGGTACGCTTACGGTCCGCGCAACAAAAGCGGCCAGTGATACGGTTCTATCGAAAATCATCCGCATGGTTGGCGACGCGCATTCCAAACGCGCCGAGGTCGAGCAATGGGTCGCAAAATTCGCCCGGATTTATACGCCTATCGTTATGGCACTCGCGATTGCGATTGCAGTCTTACCGCCTCTCTTTTTGGGCGGAGAATGGAATTACTGGTTCTATAACGCGCTGGTCCTGCTTGTCATCGCTTGCCCCTGCGCGCTGGTTATTTCGACCCCGGTATCTATCGTTGCTGCCCTTGCGGCATCTGCCAGGGCCGGTGTGCTGATCAAAGGTGGTGCTTATGTCGAAGCCCCCGGTCGCACCACGGCTCTTGCCATGGACAAAACGGGCACAATCACCATGGGAGAACCGGAAGTGGCGGCTGTCTATCCTCTCGGTGACGCCTCCGAAGTTGACCTTTTGACCCTTGCGGGTGCTTTAGAGGCGCGGTCATCGCATCCGCTTGCGCGCGCCATTCTCGGTAAGGCCGAACGTGACGGGGTCGCCGTCAAAGCGGCTGATGATACCCGGACCGTGCCGGGGCGCGGGCTTGAAGGCCGCGTTGGCGGACGAACTGTCTGGCTGGGATCTGATCGTTTCGCGGAGGAAAAGGGGTTTGGCAGCACTCTCCCCTCGGATCTTCGAGACCGAATAGAAGAGGCAGGCAACACACTGGTCGCAGTTGGTGATGAAAATGGCGTGACCGGTCTTCTTGAACTGCGCGACCGTATTCGCCCCGACGCCAAAGGTGTTATCGCACAGTTGCACGCGCAGGGCGTCAAAAAGATCATTATGCTGACCGGTGACAACGAACGGACTGCCCTCGCTGTGGCGGCCGAAGTGGGCATTGACGAGGTTCGTGCCGAACTTTTACCCGAAGACAAGGTAGTGGCCATCGAAGAGTTGGTATCACAGTACGACATGGTCGCGATGATCGGTGATGGGGTAAATGATGCGCCTGCCATGGCGCGCGCACATTACGGCATTGCCATGGGGGCTGTTGGTTCAGATGCGGCCATTGAAACGGCAGATATTGCATTGATGACCGACGATATCAGTAAAGTGCCTTGGCTGATCGGTCACTCGCGCAGGACGATGTCGATCATCCGGCAGAACATCGGAATCTCGCTGGCCACCAAAGCCGTCTTCGTGGGCCTGACAGCCTTTGGAATGGCAACGATGTGGGGGGCGATTGCCGCCGATGTAGGTGTGTCACTGTTGGTTGTCGCCAATGCCCTGCGTCTTCTCCAAGCAAGAGATGCCCGGATCGATCTATCCGGCGGAGATGGTGTGGGTGAGCAGTTGGCAAAAGGCGCTTTGCTAAAGGGGCATTGATCGGGTCAGACCAAGTCGGTAGTCTGAAAAAAAGTGGCACTAAACAGGGTGCAAGAGCAGTGAAATCACTTTCGACTACGCGACGCAACGCAATGCTCGGTGGACTAAGTGCCGCCGTTCTGTCTGGGTGTGCGAACAAACCCCAAACTTACAACGGACCAGAAGCTACTCGTTTGCGCTTGTACAAATCGCAACGCATGCTGGTCCTTGATGGTGTGTCGGAACCCTTGCGCACTTATCCAGTTGGTCTTGGCTTTGCGCCAACTGGCCACAAACAATTTGAGGGCGACGGAAGAACGCCGGAGGGGTCATATCTGATAGATCGCCGAAACCCGGAAAGCCTCTTCCATCTCTCGATTGGGATCTCATATCCAAACGAAGCAGACAAGACCTTTGCGGCTGCTCAAGGGAAGTCGCCCGGTAGCGATATCTTCATTCACGGGGGTCCAAGACCGGGTATTGATCCGACGAATGTGCGGGACAGGACAGCTGGATGCATTGCAGTGACTGATAGCCAGATTGAAGAAATCTACGCTATGGTGCGGGACGGAACGCCCATCGACATCTATGCGTAGACTTTCCGGCCAAGGAGAGGGGCAGCAAGCAGCAAAGCGACCCCGCATACTACAAATACATCTGCCATATTGAATGCAGGCCAGTGCATGGACCCGATGTAGAAGTCTAGAAAGTCCGTAACTGCGCGAAACCGTAGCCGATCAATGACATTGCCCATCGCGCCGCCAATGATTGCCCCCAAAGCAAGCGCCTCAATGCGGCTGTGAGTGCGAATAAGTAGTATTGTCAACCAAGCGCAAATTGCAATTGCCAGTGCCGAAAGGCTCCACCAAGGTACACCTCCCAACAATCCGAACGACACGCCGTCGTTCCGGCCAAAGACGAGGTTAAATCCTGGGAAAACCGGAAGCCCGGAACTGAGCACGTCTGCATTTGCAACAACCCACGCCTTTGTAGATTGATCAACAAAGGATACGAGAACTATCGCAATTGAGCCGATGGTCAAAGGTCTTTTGGGTGATTTCATGCTCTCATCCTAGCCAGACGTCGAGAAACAGCATGATCACAAGGCCAATCGCCAGTCCCAGCGTTGCCTTGTTCTGGTGACCGCTGCGGTGCGTTTCGGGAATGATCTCGTGGCTAATGACGTAAAGCATCGCGCCAGCCGCAAAGGCCAAGCCCCAAGGCAAAAGCGGCTCAGACAGCGTAATGATACCAGCACCCAACAGACCCCCGACGGGTTCCACCAAACCGGTCAGGGCCGCGATGCCCCATGCGCGGAATTTCGAATACCCTTCACCAAGAAGTGCTACCGCAACGGCAAGCCCCTCAGGGGCATTCTGAAGTCCAATCCCAATGGCAAGCGGCATCCCACCCTCAACACCGCCAGATCCAAAGCCCACACCGACGGCCAAACCCTCGGGGAAATTATGGATTGTGATTGCGATGATGAAAAGCCAGACGCGGCGCAGTGATGCTGATTCAGGGCCTTCTCGTCCTGTCTTGAAGTGTTCATGTGGCAGCTTCTCGTTCATCAGCGCCACAGCACCCATTCCCAACAAGATAGCAACGCAGACAACAGCGGCGGGGGCCGCTTCGTTCGCGAACATTGGTTCGGCTGCATCGAGGGCGGGGATGATCAGCGAGAAGAACGACGCCGCAAGCATTACGCCAGCAGCGAACCCCAACGAAAGGTCGCGGGTCGCTTGCGACGGGACACGACCGAAAAGGATCGGAAAGGCACCAAAAGCGGTCATCAGGCCAGCGGCCAGGCTGCCAAAAAAACCAAGCGCGATGGGAGAAAGAGATTCCAAAATATGTCCTGTCTATTTTTTGGTATAGGACGAAAAGACCACGGTCGATCCATCATCATTGATCAGAAACACATCATATGCCTCGCGGTCGTCTTCCGGCCCCATGCCCGGCGAGCCATATGGCATTCCGGGCACCGCCAGACCAATTGCATCAGGGCGCTCATCAAGGAGACGGCGAATGTCAGCAGCCGGAACATGGCCTTCGATCACGTAGCCGTCGACGAAAGCAGTATGGCAGGAAGTCATGCGTTGCGGCACACCACTCTCTAGCTTGAGGCGGACAAGCCATCCTCCATTCAAGTCCTCACCGGTCGGGGCAAAGCCGTTCTCTTCCAGATGGTTCATCCAGCTAAGACAGCATCCACATCCACTAGTTTTCTTGACGTCGATTGCGGTCGCCTCAGCAAACGCCGGAGCTGCGGAAAGTGCGCTGAACAAAAATGTGATAGCGAAAAGGTGGGATTTCATGGATCAAAGCCTTTCGTTTTGGTCGGTTGCAAGCATTGTCGCCAAATGCGCTTCAAAGCGCATCCGGGCCTCTTCCAATCGGGCAGCCGCCAATGCCTCTTGTGAGTTATCGGCGGTCGCGGCAGCCAGCCGGTCATCAGAAAGAGGGTCGGTTGGACGACCATCAACGAGCACTTCATAATGTAGGTTAGGGCCGGTCGCGGTACCTGTTGCACCGACATTGCCGATGATGTCTCCAGCCATCACGCGTTGGCCCACAGACATCCCATCGGTGACTGCGCTCAGATGGGCGTATCGTGTTTTTGTGTCCGTGCCATGCGCAATCTCGACAACCCGTCCGTACCCGCCGCGCCAACCGACAAAGGTTATTCTGCCGGGGGCTGTTGCATTGACGGGCGTCCCCTTCGCCGCTGCGAAGTCCACGCCCGTATGCATTCTGACATTCCCATAAACCGGATGACGGCGTTGACCGAATACGGAACTGAGCCGTGCTCCATCGACGGGTTGTGCGAAGACACGTAGCACTTCACCATCAATGTAAATGGTTGCGCGACCCGTTCCATCTTCCGGCCAAACAACCTCGTAAAGCGCATCTCCGATATTGAGGGCTGCGAAAGTTATTTCGGGCTGTCCAATCCGTTCGTCACCAACGCGCGCTTCACGCCACAAGACCTGGAGCGTCTCGCCGCCTTTTAATTCCCTGCGAAAATCGACTGTCCCGCCCAGCATCTGCGCCAGATCGACAGCAAAGCGCGCCGGGATAGCAGCGTCATCCAAGGCGGTAAAGAGTGAGCTGTCTATGGCAGTTTCCCCCGCGAGCATAAGTGTCTCAGGATTGGGGTTAAGGGTGCGGGTCACCGTACGATCCCCAAAGATCGCTTCAACGGTCACACCGTTATCAACGCTAAGCACTACGCTTTGCAGTGTATCGCCCAGCGACTTCACAACGGTCAAATCATGACCCGGACGCAATCGCCGCAGGTCGTATTCGGCACCGAGAGCGAGAGCCACTTCTGCTCGGACAGACGCATCCAGCCCAGCCTCCCTGAGAAGAGTATCCAAGGTTTCACCGGATGCGATCTTGCGCGACCACGTCGTCATCGGCGGATCAACTTCTGGCGAAACGTCGTCTGCTGACGCCAGATCAAGGGCCAACGGTTGCAGAACGACTGGCGATGCCCAGCTGTGGGATGATGCCATAGTATGTAAACGCTCTACAGGTACCGCCGGTTCTTGCAGATCACGTGGTGCCCATTCGCCGACTTTCGCCAGCGCCTCCGGCACGGGGGTCACATCCCAAGCGTCTGATAATGCGACGGCCAGGCCCGAAACGCTGCTTGCCAAGACAAATCCCATTGCCCAGTTTCTTAATTTCATGTCTTTCCCTCAGCATCTTCCTGCAACGCGCGCCGGATTTTCGGCACCGCGAATTCTCTGGGTTCGTGATAGTCGATCATGGTGACGAACCGCCCAGAGGCTGCGAACAAGAAGACGCTCGCGGTGTGGTTCATCGTGTAATCGCCGTCATCGGTCGGCACTTTTGTGTAAGTGGCGCGAAATCTCTCTGCCGCGCGTGTAATCTCATCTTCGGTACCCGTCCACCCGCGCACGGCAGGGTGAAAATAGCTGACATAGTCTGCCATCGCCGCAACCGTGTCGCGCTCTGGATCAACGGTGATAAACACTACGTTCATATCAGCGGCTTCCTCGCCCATATCGTCGAGCCAACCCGAGATATCCGAAAGGGTCGTCAGGCAAACATCCGGGCAATATGTAAAACCGAAGAACACCATGCTGGGACGCCCAATGAGGGTCTCAGGACCCACTGCATCGCCCTTGTGGTTGGTCAGCTGAAATTCCATCTGCGAAAGCGGCAGAGGGCGTTGCCCCATGGCCTCGGTCGCACCTGGCCCGTCTACCTGCCACCAACCAGCAAACAGTGTGCCGGCAGCGAGCGCCACGCCCGCTGTACTTAAGCCTAGAAGTCTGCGCCGTTGCATCAGCTCTCGGGCCCACGCGCGGCAACACCGAGAATTGGCACGTCGACGGTGAATTCATCGCCATCGGCAAACGTGAGCGTCAGCGCGAACGCTTCCCCTTCCACCATTGGTCGCGATAGCCGCATCAGCATGGCATGCAGCCCGCCGGGCTCAAGTGCTGCTGCTTCGCCGGGAGCGATTTCGATATCACCGGCGGGTGTCATAGAACTCACACCCTGATCATTGGTGGATGCGAGGTGGATTTCTGGCATCTTCGCAAGGTCAGTGCGCAGACCAGTCAAGATTGCTGTATCTTCGCCAATATTGCGGACCGTCATATAGACTGCACCGGGCCGGTTCACGCCAACTGACGCACGGGACCAAGCATCTTCAACGACCACGGTTTGCTCCTCGGCCATGGCGGCCGCCACAAACCCTAGGATTGACAAGGCGGTCGCAGCCAGAATTTTCAATACTACATTCATAGCGTTTTGCTCTTTCTTTGTTAGCTTTGCGTGGCTGCAACCTCGGCAGCCACGAGGCGCCGCAACTCTGCTTCTCCGAATGGATCAATGGGTTTTCCGTTCACAAAGAACGTCGGCGTTTGGCGTACACCCATCGTTTCAACGTCTGCGCGGTCTTGATTGAGTATCCCGATGGTTTGCGGGGCCATCATCTGGATACGCGCGGCTTCTTCATCAAGTCCGGCACTGGCCGCAATCTCAAGGATCAGTTCGGGGCGCATACCGCCGTGAGATGCCCAACGCGGCTGCTCTTCTAAAATCGCTTCAAAAACTGGAAAATAAACATCTTGCATCCGAGCGGCTTCCAGCACCCTTATCGCCGTTTCTGACCCTTCCCCATGAAACGGCGTATACCGGATGATTACCCGGACTGCGTCGCCGTATTCGGCCATGATGTCTTTCACGATCGGGTGAAACGCGCGGCAGGCTTCGCAGGCCGGATCGAAAAACTCGACAATCGTTACGGGCGCATTCTCCGGTCCGAGGATCGGCGAGTGGGGCCGCATCAACGCGTCCGCCAATTCGGGTGCAACGGGTACGGACTCCGCGAGTGGGTCAGGGCGGGTTGCGTACCACGCCGCACCGCCAAACCCAGCAGTGCCAAGCGCGAGAACGGATAGGATCAGACCGCGTCTGTTCATTCTTGTGTCTCATTCAAGGAAAGGGCCGACAGCGCGGCGATAAGTGTGAAGGCGGCGAGCGCCAAAAGCGGGATCGGAATGCCGAAGATCAATTGATTGTCATCTGTGCAGGATGGGCCTGTCGCGGTGCAGGGTTGAATCCGCTCAGGGATTACGCCGACATAAAGACCCATGTGCCAGAGGGCGACCGCCGCGCCACCAAGGGCTAGGGCGATGCCGTAGCGACTAACTTTGCGGTCTTGCCACCACAGACCAAGGCCCAGTATTATTGCAAGAGGGAACATGAAAGCGCGCTGAAACCAGCAAAGCACACAGGGTGTCTGCCCCAACACCTCTCCGATAAACAAAACGCCGAGCGATGCGAAGAGCGCAATGAACCACGCCAGGCCAAGCGCCGTTTCTCCAGAAATTCGGGTCATCGTTGTCAGATCCTCGCTTTCAGATCGGCAAGGATTTCTTCTGCTGGAGTCCCATAAGGCCAAGAATCCGCAAAACCTGCTTCAGGGTCAAAAAGGAAAAGATGCGACGTGTGCCCCATCGTGTAGCCACCCGGCGCAGACGCTTCTTCGATACGTTCAAAGAAGATTGGGAAAGATTCGGATGTCTCCGCGATTTGTTGCGAAGTGCCGGTAAGGCCAATGATCCCCGCGTCGAAGAGTGGCACGTATTCTGCAAGGACGCTGGGCGTGTCGCGTTCGGGATCAATCGTAATGAAAATAGGTTGGACCTTACCCGCCTCGTTCCCGAGACCATCCATCACAGCCGCTACCTCAGACAGCGTAGTTGGGCAAATGTCAGGACAATTTGTGAAGCCGAAAAAGACAAGCATCCAGCGCCCCGAGAAATCATCTTCTGTTTGGATCATGCCTTGATGGTCTGTCAGTTCAAAAGTTGCTTGGAAAGCTGATGCATCATCACCAGATTGATCTGTCCTATAGTCTGACCAAAATAGCAGCCAAGCAAAAGCCAGCGTTGCAATGCCCGTCAGACCCCATAGTACTTTCTGAAATGCTGTCAGTTTCAATGCGATCTGCCCGCCCGTGATTCCTTCATTTCGTGTGCGTCTACATCCTCCAGCAACTAGAGGTTCAATCCTCTTTTTCCTTGTATGTCGCTGAATCACGCGCTTGTGAGTAAGGGCTGCTCCTTGCAAGTCCCACCCAGCAAACCTACAGTCGCTTCACATTCAAGAGGCTTGTATATGCTCACGATCGGAACACTCGGAAAAAAGACTGGTACAAAGGTGCAGACCATTCGTTATTACGAGGAAATTGGTCTGATGCCTGAGCCCGGAAGAACCGCTGGCGGCCAGCGACGTTATGACGAAGCACAACTCGACCGCTTATCATTTGTCCGGCATGCCCGCCAGCTTGGCTTCTCACTGGATGCCATTCGCGAGCTTTTGGATCTTTCCGATGATCCGAACCGGCCATGTCACGAGGCAGATGCCATCGCGCGTCGTCAACTCATTCAGGTTGAACAAAGGATGGCCCGACTAGAAGCGCTTCAAAAAGAACTCAAGCGGATGGTGCATGAGTGCAGCGGTGGAAAATCCTCCGATTGCCGTGTTTTGGAAGTTTTGCGAGACCATTCCGAATGCTTGACCGATCACGACGAGATCGGCGCATAAACCGAGTCTAGAAATGTAAAGAATTTAAAACAATGACTTGAAGCTACAGTGACTGTAGCAATTAGGTTTCTTCCAAGACGATTCGAGGAGCCATACCGTTGCAGAAAACTGACCCCCAACTTGAACCAACCAAGCTATTGGATTTTGATGCTGAGCCTATTGCGCGACTGATTGATAATCGCGGATGGCGCGACTTGTCCGAATTCGATCGGATCGGAGCCGTCTATGATTTCGTTCGAAATGAAATCGCGTTCGGATACAATCGTGCTGACGACATCCCCGCAACAGAGGTGCTTTCCGGCGGCTACGGGCAGTGCAATACCAAAGGCACGCTCTTGATGGCATTGCTACGTGGTGTTGGCATTCGCTGCCGGTTGCATGGTTTCACAATCCACAAAGGCTTGCAGCGCGGTGTTGTTCCAGAGCTGGTTTATCCAATTGCTCCACAGGAAATTCTACACTCATGGGTTGAGATCAAATTTCAAGGCGCTTGGATCAACCTCGAAGGCTTCATCCTGGATGACGCTTTCCTCAAAGTCCTGCAAAGATCGTTCTCGGACACCGACAGTCTCTGCGGTTATGGCGCGGGCACGGATTGCCTTAGCACGCCTCCCGTCGCGTGGAACGGAGAAGATACTTACATTCAGAAAACCGGCATCGTGCAGGACTTCGGCGTGTTTGATACGCCGGATGCCTTCTATTTGTCCCATGAGCAATCCTTTGGATGGCTGCGTGGTGCCCTGTACCGGCATTTCATACGCCACTGGATGAATGTGCGCGTACGTGGTTTTCGCAGCGGGCGCCTGAAGGCCAGTACTAACGCGACTCATAGGCATAAGGAGCCTGCCAATGCCGCATGATCACGGACACGCTCATATCGATCCGAATTCTGGCGATCGGCGGGTTGCGATCGCGATCTGGGCGAATGGGCTTCTTACCGTTGCGCAAATCGTCGGCGGCATATTGTCGGGCAGTCTGGCACTCATCGCCGATGCGCTGCACAATTTTTCCGATATGGCCTCGCTTGTCATTGCCTTCGCCGCGCGTAAAATCGCGCGCCGACCCGCCGACGAACGCATGACGTTCGGCTATGGCCGGGTCGAAATCGTGGCCGCCCTGATCAACTACACCACCCTGATCGTGATCGGCTTCTACCTGATCTACGAAGGTGGGATGCGCCTGATTGACCCACCTGAAGTCATGGGTTGGACCGTTGTCATTCTTGGTGGAATTGCGCTTGTGGTTGACACGCTGACCGCAATGCTGACTTATTCCATGCAGAAGGGGAGCGTGAACATTCGCGCCCTATTTCTCCATAATCTGTCGGATGCGCTTGCTTCAGTAGCCGTGATTGTCGCTGGAACGCTGATCATTCTTTACGACATGCGCTGGGTGGACCCAGCCATCACCATCGGGATCGCACTCTATATCCTGTATCTGTCTTTCACCGAGATCGGAGGTCCAATCCGAACCCTGATGCTTGGAAGCCCTCCCGACATTGATGGAACAGACGTGGTTGCTGCTATCCAGAACGTTGATGGCGTAGTTGACGTGCATCATGTCCACTTGTGGCAAATGCAGGAGCACGCTGCAGCATTGGACTGCCATATTGTTGTCGAACGCGAACAGATGGGTGAGGCCGACATAATCAAGGAAGAGATCAGAGCAGCGCTGCGCGAACGTTTCTCGATCGAGCATTCTACGCTTGAATTCGAAGCGAGCGATACAGCGCATCAGGGCGCGCAGCTGTTCGGTCACGGATCATGACAGCGGCTCAGGGCATTTTGCTTGTCGTTGGCTTGCTGTCCGGTATGACCTTGATTGGAGCGCTCGTTTGGTCGATCTTCCTCCCGTCCAGGCGGCTTTGGCCTCCGAACAACGAAACGTCCCCGATCCCAACCGTGGCATGGGGCCTGACACTGGCCGTGTTTGGGACGGCGATCGGTTTGGGCATCTTGGACTGGGGAACTGTTTCCACGCCCGACCCAGTGCGTTGGGCACTGGGGCCAGTCTTGATTGTGGCCGGCAATCTGATCGTCTGGTGGGGTGCGTTCAGTATCGGGCTGAAAGCTACTAGCGGCGGAAGGGACGAACTCATCACCACCGGTCTCTACCGTCACTCCCGCAATCCACAGTACCTCGCCGATATGGCTATCCTTATTGGTTTTGGTCTCTGGCTTTCGTCATTTTGGGTTTGGCCCATCTTGGCCGTCGGCGTTGTAGCATTGGCTATGGCCCCATTTGCCGAGGAGCCATGGCTGAGTGCGCAATATGGTGCCAAGTTTGACGACTATTGCGCTGTGACGGGCAGGTTTTTGTAGGATCACCGCTTCACGCAACTGTTACCAAATTTCTATTGAAGCTCTAGCAGCTAGAGGTCGTATCAACTCATAAAATCAAAAGAGGATGCATCGTTGACAGATACAAGAAAAACTCGACGCCAATTCATGTCGACAGCAGCAATTGGATTGCTCGCGACGCCTAGCTTGCTCAGCGCACAATAGCAGGACCTATCGCCCGTCAGTCGGAATATAGCTTCATTCAAGGCAGACCCATGGCAAGAGCATTTTGAAAACCTTCGGCACGGCGCTATTCTTTGCGACATCAATACACGGGCAGTGCAATACTGGTCGGAGGACGAGAGTATCTATAAACTCTACCCGTCCAGTGTCCCTCTATCAGAAGATCTGACTCGGCGCGGCTACACTGAGGTCGTAAGAAAGGTGGAGGGACCCAGTTGGAGCCCAACACCAGCTATGAAGCAACGCAACCCGGAATGGCCCGACTATTGGCCTCCTGGGCCCGACAATCCACTGGGAACTCATGCGCTTTATTTGTCCTGGCAGTACTACCGCGTTCACAGAACCGGCGATACGCGCAAGATCGGCAGACAATCTTCAAACGGTTGCATTGGCCTCTACAACGAGCACATCGCCGAACTTTTTGCGCTGGCAGAAGTGGGAACTCAGGTCAGGATATTCTGAGCGTTTAGGATTACCTAACGCCGGTGACGACCTTATTTGTTCTTCGCGCAAACGACCACTTCTGGTAGTCAAGTTGCACTGTCAATTGAACGGCTCTGCACATGCGAGATTATCGTGCGTGGGCAGTAGTTGCATCTGCACATGTCCGGTTTGTCCGCATCTTTCCAGTTCGTGCACGACGGAGCGAAGGATCGCTATCCCACAAACCTGAATGAGAAAATCCTTAGCGCCCTATTCTGCACTCAGCCGGAATCGACCCCCACTTGGCTCAAGACTTCGATCCGATTCAGCTCGCGCTCGCTCATGACCACCAGTCCCATGCCCGATCTCTCTGCCTGTTATCGTTACGGGCGAGAGTGACATTCCTGAATTGCAGATGGGTGACATTTTAGCTTTGCGGTTGTGAGCGCCGTTCTGGCAGAGGGTCTGAAACTCGGGTTGAGCAAAATGGCCGCGTCCAGCAGCACACATAGTTTTGCCCAATTGGCGCGACTTTCGAACTGGCATGTAGAAAGCGAGGCCATCAATCGGGCATTGGCCACCGTGCTCGAAGCGCAAGCACTGTTACCAATGGCAAAATACTGAGGTGCCGGTGAAACTGCTTCCAGTGACGGGCAATTCTTTCCGACCACGCGGCAGGGCGAGGCGATGAACCTGATCAATGCGAAATACGGCAATGAACCCGGCCTGAAAGCCTACACTCACGTGTCAGCCCTTCGCTACCCAGGTCATTCCCGCCACGGTGAATGAGGCCCCATATATACTGGATGGATTGCTAATGAACCCGACAGGAAAGTGAATCAAGGAACAGTATGCCGATACCGGGGGCTTCACTATAATCGGCCAAGGAACAGGTTGACCGATTTCTCGGTAAACCAAATTTTCCAGTATCTGCTTCGGCTATTTGAGATGCGGCCCCTCATCTCCACACAGGCATGAACCGCTGCGATAGTTGAGGTCTACGCGATTCATGCCTGTGCTGCCGTCGCATCAAGGAACCATATCGCCAGCGCAACCGACAAACGTCGACTGTCAAACAGCCAAAGTCCAAGTGTTTGTCATGATCAGTTCCTTGAACCTAAGTGATCACTCTTAGTGAACGGAAGCGCTCAACTTGTTGACCGTAGTCAGGGATTGACCTAGACCGCTCGACCATGGCTGATTGGGTTGGCCGCTCAACGGCGCTGCTGGAGCCGCTTGCCGATGAGATTGGACAGATCGCCCGGCGGGGCAAAGCGCTCTTTGCCGATGACACGCCGGTCAAGATGAAAACACCGGGACACAAGAAGACAAAAACGGCCCGCGTCTGGACATACGTGCGCGATGAGCGGCCATGGTCAGGGTCATCACTCCGGTAAACCCGGGGCGGTTCACCTTGTTCAAAGCAACGCCCTCTAGAGGCGGTAAAGAATTCGAATTATGAATATTGCCGAAAAAATGCGCAAACATCCTGAATTACTTTCTGACTGATGTTTGGTCGATCATACAGGAGATCGTGTTTAGCATCACCAACGATGGTGAACGCACCATCTCGCCAGCTAGACATTCGATCTTCTATTGCTTTTCGACCAACGGTTACATCATCTTTGCCGGCAAAAGCCGAGCAGGGAACTTCAGGAGACCGGAGATTAGAAAGTCTGTCACACTCAGTTAACCCTTCATAAAGCCACCTCATGCTTGGCGCCCCTATATGAGCCTCGGGGAACAGGGTCGCCTGCCTGATAAAATATTCGTACATAGGTCGATCATTCGTGATTGAGTTGCTCTCAAATGACCTATGGAGGGCGTAGCTGTGTCCTTTTTGAGCCTTAGTATACATTTCACCTAGCCCGACCATGACGGCCAAACGTGACAACGGCTTGGCTACGGGCTCCAAAAAGGAAGGAACAGCAATACTCCACATTGGAGCGGTGAACGCACTTGCAACGACTGGAACACCGTCAATCAATGAACGCAAACCGATGTTGCCACCCATCGAATGTCCAAACAAATACCACGGTTTGGGGAGACTCAGTGATCTCGCCGCTTCTATCATTGCGACAACATCTTTCTGATAATCCAAAAAGTGATGAACATGACCGAGATGAGCGTCCGAAGCAACTCTGTCAGACAGTCCCTGGCCTCGCCAATCTATCGAAAATATGGCAAATCCTTGTTCCAGAAAACCAGGTACGATTCGTCCATATTTCTCGATAAACTCAGCGCGTCCAGTAAACAACAGGATCGTTCCGTTAACCGCCCGTTCGTCACACCACACACCGACGCGAAGGCGAACCTTGTCTTCAGTTTTGATCCAATAGGCAGCCCCAACCTCGTCGGACTCCGCCACTTCATTGTTTAGCGGGGCGATTTCCATGATGCCTCTGATCTATGTCGAAGTTTCTACCGCGATGGGTCAACACGCAGTAAGCCGTCACAACTATCGAAAGCAACAGCAACAGTGAAAAACCCCTCACTTGACCAACGCTCAAATAGTTAACTAGCAGGAGAACCACAACAATCAGCCACTTGCTCCATGGGGCATATGTCTTGGGGTAACGTTCAGAAAAGCCGTCTCCATCGTGCAGAAGTGCTTTGGCGCTAAAATAGATATACAAAAAAACACCAACGATTACCGAGGTGAATATGATGGTTGAAAACTGGCTCAACGAATACCCCACGATGATATTTTTGTGCTGTTCAGAATTCTCAAATACCTGAATAAGATCAGTGTAAAGCCACGTTAGAATATCCTTGCTGCTTACAGAAAGGTACATCGCATAGAGTTTTATGCTTGTGCTAATCCAAAGGGCAAGAATCGTTCCTAAGAATATGTTCTCGACCAGCCTGACCCCTACAAATCGCATCTTCGCAGCGTCATCTGCCCTGATCATGCTGCTGTTCCTCTTGAAAAGATCAGAAAAATCCGACCAAACGGCATACAGAAACACAAATCCGGCGTTCAGAAAAAAGAACACGAGCGCAGCAAAAAGAATGTAAGTTCCTGATAAGGCCAATGCGGCTCCCACAGACATAATTTCCGGCCGCGCCAAGATGATTATGGGCCAGCTTACCGCTGTGTTCCCTAGTTCATTGCGCAAAATTGGTATCAGGTAGCCACCCACCCATTGTAGAAGGAAAACAAAGAATACGCTGATAGCTATGGCAAGCCAAAGAAGTATCGACAGCGAACTAACCTTCTCTAACCAGCCCTCATGAGGGCTTCGTCGCCCGTCGTTCAAAAATGCCTTGCGGGCATCAGTCTTCCAGAAGTTAATTGTCCGTGACACGGTCATTAAAAAAAAGGGCAGTAGAACTAAATCATGGATTACCCAGCTTGGACTCCAAATGTATCCGACCTGCTTATTTGTCCCATCCGGGGTCATGTAAGTTACACTTAGAACACCTAATACAGATGCAAGAAAAAGGATACCCGTCAGCCAAAACCAAACCACCGCCGATGGGGTCACTGGGTCAGCGAAAAGTGCCTCTAGGTGTGCTGATATTTGCAGTTTTCGACGTAACTTCGGTGGCTGGATGCTGGTATCGCGTACTTCGTCACGTTCATTGCGAACATGAGCGGATTGATAGCCGCCAAGTCCGTTGCTGTCCGAGTGCAGAACATCGGATTTTTCTGAGAAACCCCGAACCGGGGTTTCTGTCCTAGACCTAATTTCTTTGGTTGCGTCTGCTGTTTCGACTCGCGGTCTTTGCTTTCCCTCAAAGAATGTACGTCCATCTTCACGGTTACGTTCCAACTCTACTTCCACACCATTGGCGCTGCCCGGCAGAGAGGTTTGCCTGCGCTTCTTCTCACGCCTTTCTTTCGCTAGTCTCTCTTTCGCAGCTTTAAGTTCAGCCTGCCATGCGCTCGCAGCTTCAGGATCGCTGCAACCGAATACCCGAGCAAGCCAGCGGATATTTGCATCACTGATTCCATTGTCGTTGTCCTGAAACCAAACTTGAACGGACCGCAATTCGACGCCTTCGCGATTACCATCAATGGCGGAAATTGCTTCGGCCAAAGACTCAGGTGTCCACGGCCCGTCAGCGTAGCCCTCGCTATCTACTGGGCGACCAACGCCTGCTGCCGCTAAACGAGCAAAAAGTTGCTTAAAGTTCTCGTCCGTTTTCTGCGGCGCGGTAAAAAATCTACCATTTTTAATCAATGACTTGCGCGCCTTTTTCGCGTTCTTTTACGCCCCTTCGCGTAGTTTATCGTGCATTGCAAGGCTTTGTAAGCACAACTGAGGGGCGAAGCGGTTCACTGCTGATACCCGCCGACATACTAAAGATAATCTTTTGGGCAGAACCCATAATCCTGGGGGCAACACTATGGCTATAGACTTGCAAGAAACCACACGATGCGTCGGCGCGACGGTAATTCTCAGAGTTCCTAGTGGGGTACGGGAGGCTCGGCCTGTCAGTAATCAGCCCAAAAGACTTCATGCACACGCAGTTAAGCGAATCCTCGACCGGCAGTCGGGCGAGCTGGTCGGATGGCTCTATGAATGGAACACTGGAGAACTCGTTCCGCGTTGGAAAACGAAAATACAGAAAGATGTCGTTTACGATTGATCTGCTATAGAATTTTGGCGATTTTAGGTCAGTATTACTGATTGATTTAACATAACCATGATTATGCGGCAAGAATTCTGCCGCATCATTCCGCCGATATCTGAAGAAACCTCCCATATTCTTCACTAACCTCGTGCGCCTCTTCGAAGGCGCGCGCTCGTTCTGCTTCAAGGCATCTAAAGTAGCTCTGGATGTCAGCGATGTATGTTTCAAAGTCGCGACCAATAAGATCGCGGTACTCCTGAACATCATCTGGATCAGTCGGAACAAAGGGTCGCTGTGGCGCATAACACGTTTGAGCTGCTGCAGTTCCGGAAAGACAGATCAACAAAAATACAGAAGTATGAAAAGCGGCTGACTTACATGCCTTCATGGCTTTGTGCCTTCAATGCTTGAGAAATTCGCGCTTGCGTGCGAATTAATGTCGTCGGGTTTTAGGGTATATGCAAGACAAAACCGTATCTTGCACACAAAACCGTATTATTGTAACTAAGGCTCATCGAAGCGAATGCCTCGGTGCGCCCAACTAATGGAAGAGCGCGCTATGGCGATGGATTTAGCAAAAGAAGCGCCGAATGTGGTTACAGAAGCAGGATTCAAAGACCTTATTGAATCCGGATATCACGTCGAAGTTGTATGCAAGGTGGATGCCTACCGGAAAAATTCGGTGTGGCATGGCGTCTGGGTTCTTCGTGCTGTCAACGACGAGGGTGTCGAAAAACAACTCGTCACCGCTCGCGCCAGAACCGCCGGGGATCATATCCAAATCAGGACCTTCAAGACAGTCACCGGTTTGGTCTCGTTCCTTATCGACCTTGGCTTCTCTGTCGTCGCATTCCCGGTCTACGAAGGTCAGCGCTGGACTTTCACACTGTCTCAGTCGGAAGACATCTCTACGGAAGACTAGCCTCTTAGCCTTCCTTTTCGCAGCCAATGCTGCATCCGCACAAATGGTCTTCACGATGGAAAGCGATGGCTCGCTCTCAGCCTCGCAATCCCAAGAGAGATTTGCGCGAAATTACAACGACGGTATCGGCCAAGGAAATTCGGACGCCCCAGTTGCCATTTTTGGGTCCGATGCCACATCCGGCACCAACGCAACTGAAGAACCAAGCGACAGGTCATTCCGGGTCACTGCTGTTGCGCCACGCGTTGCCGTTCCCCGCCCTGACATTCTTGCCGGGATAGATGAAACCGCCTTGCGATATGCGAGCCACCAAGGTTTGCGCGCAGCCGGTCTCACGGTAACAGAATGGCGGCTGCTGTTCCGTTCCAACATTGAAATCGAAAGTGCCTACAACCCGAATGCACGCTCGCATGTTGGTGCGATTGGCCTTGGTCAACTCATGCCGGGAACTGCCGATGACCTTGGCGTCGACCCTTATGATTGGCGGGCAAATCTTGACGGCTCTGCACGTTATCTGGCCGCTCAATTGGCGACCTTTGGCGACGCGCGATTTGCATTGGCTGCTTACAACGCTGGCCCCGATGCCGTCAGGCAGTACGGGGGCATCCCGCCCTACCGTGAAACGCAAAACCACGTCCAGCGAGTGCTGGCCGTGTTCAACAGGCTCGAAGGAGAAAACTCATGAGGCCAATTCAACTATTCATTTCTGTACTGACGGTCTTCGTCGTTTTAGCCGAGCCAGCAATGGCTCAGTCGGTAGACCTCTCACCCTTTGTGAGCTTCTTTCAAGGGATCGTAGATGCGATGACCGGCCCATTGG
The DNA here is from genome assembly GCF_046640325.1 of Loktanella agnita. Lineage (NCBI taxonomy): Bacteria > Pseudomonadati > Pseudomonadota > Alphaproteobacteria > Rhodobacterales > Roseobacteraceae > Loktanella > Loktanella agnita. Next base: position 54,745 of record NZ_JBJMBF010000013.1, read on the forward strand.
GGGTTGTCCTTGGAACACTCGCTTTGATGGGGGTGTTCGCAAGCTGGTGGTTCAACATCATTGATCTTCGGCAAGCTATCTGGGTGTTGGCCGGACTAATGGGCATTGCCGCAGCACCCACAATCGTTGCGACGGTTTTCGGGGCATAAGGGCGCAGACGTGGCTGAGAAATCAACTCTGTTCCAAGGTCTAGTTCGACCATCAACGCTGTTTGGGCTGCCAATCATGTACGCGGTAGTCTGGATGTTCGGCACGGCCCTATTGTTTATCTGGGTACAGAGCTTTGCGGTGCTTGGCATCGGCGCAGCTCTGTATCCGGTTCTGTGGAAAGCAGCCGACTGGGATCCCCGTTTCATAGATGTCCTAATGACGGTCCTGCAAGAAACACCTGGCACGCGAAACAGAAAAATCCATGGCGGAGACAGTTATGCCCCGTGATGATTTGGATGAGCGGACACTGATGCCAAAGTGGTTCCAGCACGAAAAGCAACTGGCTCACATGTTGCCGTACGTGAGCTTGGTTGACGACCATACGGTGCGCACGCGTGTCAACGAGCTGTTCCAATGCATCCGCATTACAGGCGTGAACAGCTACACAACCGACGACGACTATCTCGACAACACACGCGCCCTTTTTGCACGCCTGATTGCACAGCTAGGCCAAGAGTTCAGCTACTACGTTCACAAGGTTTCCAAGGCGATCAAGGTGGACCTTGAACCCATCGAAGGACACACATTTGCATCGCAGGTTGACGCCCTCTGGCAGACTAAGATGGAAAACAGCGGGTTGCGTGACAAGACTCTTACGCTGACAGTAATCCACCGCCCTCCGCCAAAGACGTTTATGCGGTACATGCGAAAGCCGTCCCCTGAAACGTTGCGCGAGGAGACTGCAAAGCGGGTCAGCCGCCTCAACCAAGCGGTCGGGATCTTTATGTCCGGGCTAGCAGAACTGAAACCAACACTGCTTTCCGCTGAAAAGGGTGAGTTGGTGGGGTTTCTCGGTGCACTGAACACCGGACAAGAACTGCCACTCTACCACACGTCAAAATTCGGTTTCATGTCGTCTTCTGTTGCAAATACGCGGGCAACCTTCTTCGGCGACTACTTTGAACTTTCTGAGGGCGTTGCTGGCAAACGCTACGGCAAAAGCTACAGTGTTAAAGACTATCCACAGAACACCTCCTGCACGATGTTCGATGGCTTGAACCTGCCCGTCGATATGATTGTCACGCACTCATTCACGCCAGTGAACACAAACCTGACGATTGCGAGGATCAAACGCGAGGCAAAGCGACGACAGGCCACTGATGACGCAGAAATCTCAGCGCGAGAACAACTACCGTTTCTTGCCGATGATTTGGCCTCAAAACGGGCGAGCATGGGTGACCACCATATGGTCGTCACCGTGTTTTCGGACACCCTAGAAGGGCTCGAAACTCTGGGTGCTGAGATTGTGAACGCCGCAGCCTCCGAAGGTGTGACAATGATCAGCGATCGGTTGGGCGCAAACACACATTACTTCAGCCAGCATCCCGGCAATCAACCCAAGAGGTTACGCGCCAGCACCGTGACGAACGTCAATTTCGCGGATTTTGCACCGTTTCACCGGACCCAACTTGGAAAGCAGGCTCAAGAAGTCCCTTGGGGAAGCATTATCTCTATGTTCCCAACCCCTGAAAGAAGCGCTTATCGCTTCTCTTATCACGAGGCGGGATCGCCCGAGAAAGAACCCACCAGCGGCCACACCTTGATTATGGGCCGTCCCGGGTCTGGTAAGTCGGTTTTCTCAGCCTTCCTAATGACACAAGCGGTTCGCGCGAACGCCCGCGTTTTCGTCTTCGACTATCGGCAGGGTATGGAAATGGCCGTGCGGGCCAATGGAGGCAGCTACACTACGATACAAGGCGGGATGCCCACAGGGCTCAATCCGCTGTGGACCGAAGTGGACAAGCGCGGGATCGCATGGCTCTCCGACTGGTTCGGTTCCTTGCTTTACCGCGAAGACAAGCCGCTCACACCTGCACAGACCAACAGGATCGTTCAATGCGTTCGTCAGAACGCTCAGGCCACCGATCCGGGCCTACGGGATTGGCAGAACTTCGCATCACTCTTCATGTCGATGGATGATGACGGTGACTTGAACCAGCGCGTTCTTGAATGGGCTGACAAAGGCCGTTTCGGCTGGATTTTCGGCCATAGCCTTGAAGATACCTTTTCGCTGGATGGGGATTTGGTTGGCTTCGATCTGACCGGAATCCTAGACAGCGAAAGCGACAAGGAACGGATGGCTGTTCTCAGCTATTTGTTCCGCCGAATTGAGCGAAAGATCGAGGACCGCCGCCCCACAATCATCATCATTGATGAGGCATGGAAGGCGCTCGACAACGAGTATTTTGCTGAACGCTTATCACAATGGCTGGTGACAGCTCGGAAGCAGAACACCGTGGCTGTAATGATGACGCAGTATGCGAGCCAGCTTGAACGGACGCGTACCGGCAAAACCATAGTTGAGGCGGTGCCGACGCAGGTTCTTCTCCCGAACATTCGTGCCAATGCATCGGACTATCAGATGCTCAATCTCTACGGAAAAGAGCTGGATACCCTTCTCAGCACAGGCACAAACTCGCGCTTGGCACTCATTCGAGATGACCAAGGCTCGGTCGTCGTAGACGCAGACCTTAGCGCGCTTGGCGACAACCTTACCATCCTTGGCGGGATGGAAGCTGGTGAAAAACTCGTCGGTTCCGATTACCGGGATCGGCCTGACTTTTGGAGGCTCCAACAATGAAGAAATTGATCTGTTTCCTGATGCTGTGTGTGATCGCGGGTTGCTCGAACTATCAAGAGCCGCAAGCCAACTGCTTTAGCTTCGTGTCGCGCGGTCCTGCGCCCATGGACTGCAATTTCGAAGCACTTGGCGGTGATGATCTGCTCGATTTGGAAGACATTGCCAATGAGTAAGCACACCGTCGCAACACTGTTGATGCTCGGCGTCTCGACCAGCGCGTTTGCCCAGGGCGTGCCGGTTGTCGATTCTGGGCTGACAGCACGCGACATCATCGAAACAGCGGATCGGGAAACCGATCTGGCCGTCCAGGGTGACACACTCGCGGTTGAAGAGGCCATATCCGAGATTCAGCGCGAACAGCTTTCAGTTCTGGACGCCATTCTGGACGCACAAACGAGTTTTGAAGCTGGTGGCGTTGCAATTTCCGGAATGGTCACTGGCCTAGAAGATGGCGTTGGAGATGGCGACAGAACAGTCGAAGCCGTCTATGGGACCGCCGATTTCGACCCCAATCCCGCTAGTGATCAGATGTTTGGCGATGCGGCAGAGAACATCGAACAGCTCATCATTCGCGTGGCGCAAGAAACCCATAGTCGCCTTGGCGTCTCGGCGGCTGGTCTTTCAGTGGTCCAGTGGCGAGCGTTGATCCAAGCACTGATTTGGCAAGAAAGCCGATTCGTGATCCGCGCAGAGAGCCCTATCGGTGCCTATGGTCTGACACAGATCATGCCCGGAACCGCTGGGGATCTCGGCATCAATCCCGCATACCGAACCAGCCCGTATCTACAGGTAGAGGGCGGCGCACGTTATCTGGCACAACAGCTCAACCGGTTTGATGGCAACATCATCTTTGCGCTGGCCGCCTACAATGCAGGTCCGGGCCGCGTGATCGAATATAGCGGTGTGCCACCTTTCATAGAAACACAGCACTACGTCACCGTCATTCCGCAGAAATACAACGAGTATCTGGCGCGGATCGGCGGGATCGAGGCTCTCGGCACGATCGACCCTGCCCTACTGGCGAACTCGAACCTGTCGATGATGGGTACGGGTGCAGCCATCTATGGAAGCAGTTCCCCTACTGCGATTCGTCAGGCCGCCCTTCGCGTGCGGGATATCGTGACCCGCATTGGCTCCACCGCCGATGTACAGGAGTCCATAGCGTTGAACACCTACGCAAGAGCCGAACTGGTCCGCCTCATTGCAGCAAGAACAAGATTGCAAGCCGCTCGGACCCAACCCCTAAGCGCTGAGCAACTGCGTCTCGCGGCAGCTCGGATGCAAGAACAAGAATTCATGAACTTCACTATAGAGGACCTAGACTAATGCGCGCACTAACGCTTCACATCACCTACGTCCGCAACACCGTTCGGGCATTCGCTATTACCGCCCTTCTATCGTTCGGTCTGGCTGCACCAACAACCTTGATCACTACCCCTGCCTTTGCGCAAGGCGTGCCCGTCGTAGACACTCAGAACATCGCCCAGAACATCCAGCAACTACGCCAGATGATCGAAGATGAGTTGCTCCAAAATGAGCAGCTTTTGCAGCTTCGAGAACAACTCTCCACACTCACAGATCAATTGGCGCAGCTCCAAGAAACCTATGCTGCACTCACCCGATTGGCTGAACTCCCAGAAGTGGTCGCGACCGAGATGGAAGCCGAGTTGAACGGCATTCTCGATCAAGAGTTTGGTGATATCCAAGCGACGATCCAAGCAATTCGAACAGGTGACTTTTCAGGCCTCAGCGGTTCCGGCGCAGGCCAAATCCAAACCCAGATGGGTCGCGTTCTTGCAGACCTCGGTTTTGATGAAGACACGCTCAACGAAATGGCAACGAGCGGTAACGCTGGAGCTGAACGTATCGCAACGCAAGCGACCACCGGCGCCCTCGTCTCGTCTGCAGCGCAGAACAGCTACGAGGATGCGGGCCAATCGCTTGAGCGCGTCGACCGCCTTGTTGGCCTGATTGATGACATGGACGAACTCAAAGAAAGCGTCGACCTGAATACGCGTGTAACGGCTGAACTGGCCATTGCACTCGTCGCGATGTGGCAGCTCGAAGCCGTTCAAACCGTAGGCGACGGCACCGGTGGTGTCATCGATGCAGCCACCATCGCTGAAGAGCAAAACTTCATGGAATTTACCATTCCAGACCTCGGCGATTAACATTGAGGGATTGAGATATTGCACAACGAGAAAGAGATAATTGAGGAAGAGCTGGTCTACGGTGCGCTGCGCCGTGAACGCCTCTGGCAGAAGCTCGGGCTAGCCGGACTAACCTTTGGTCTTCTCGGATGCCTGGGTGCCGTCGCTGTCGCCATCCTCGATGTGGACCCACCCCCGGTGGTCGTGCCCTACGATCCCGAAACGGGGTTTGCGTTGCCTGAAGTCTCTGTTGGCGCAAGCGCGGTCACTGGCAATCAGGCAGTGATCGAAGCTGAAATCTTCCGCTATGTAACTGATCGTGAGGTCTACAATCAGCTGGACAACGACGTCCGGATCAACAGTGTTTTGCAGCGTTCAGATGGCCGCGCCGAAGCCTCTGTGCGCGCCCAATGGAACAGCGCGAACGCCCAGTACCCGCCAACCGTCTACGGCAGCAACTCTACGCTGGACGTCGAAATTCTCAGCGTAAACTTGATTGGAGAGAACCGCGCGACCGTCCGGTTGCGAAAGCGGCTCACCTCCATTCAAGGCGTACAAGCTGGCCTGTTCACTGCGACCATGCTTTTCGAGTTCCGGCCCGAAGAAGCCCGTACGATTGATCAGGTTTGGACGAACCCCTTTGGCTTCACAGTGATCGAATACTCGATCCGTTCAGACAGATTGGAGAACTGATATGCGCAGTCTCGGAATAGCCCTGCTGGCATTGATGTTCACGGCATCGACAGCTCTTGCTGAAGCCACGCCGCGCCGCGGCCCCAACGACGCGCGAGTGCGAATTGCCACCTATCAAGACGGCCAGGTTTTCCGCCTGAATGTCTCGCTCACGCATGTGACCACTGTTGAATTTGGAGACGGTGAAACTATTCGCTCGATCCTATCCGGTGACACCGAGGGATTTGAACTTGATGGCGTACCTGGCGGGCAGGCATTCGCGATTAAGCCGGTGGCGCGCGGCGTCCACACCAATGTGACCGTCTACACCAACCGCCGCAGTTACTATTTCAACGTGAAAGAAGTGTCCTCACCCACCTTCTATGTGGTCCAGTTCCGCTATCCTGATGAACAAAGACGACCTCAGAATGCCGTCGCTGCACAGGCACCGAACTACAACTACGGCGCCAGCTCACGATCAGAGATCACACCAACGCGTATCTGGGATGACGGTACGTTCACATACTTCCAATTCGCTCGGAATGCGCCTGTTCCCGCAATCTTCCGTTACTCAATCGGCCGTGAGCGCACCGTCAACTCACAACAGACAGATCCTCGCGTGATCCGCGTATCTGGCGTGAACTCTCAATGGGTGCTGCGCCTTGGCGAAACCGTGGTCTGCATTCAAGCAAATGCAACGGGGGGCACATCATGAGCGATGATCCGAACCAAGCAGAAGTTAACCAACGTCTTGCGCGTCTCGAAGCCGGTGCTGCGGGCGCGCCAATTGCATCGCAACGCCGCTCGCCTGTAATTGCTATTCTCGTTGCCGCTTTGATCGGAATGGCGGGTGCATTCTTCTACATGTTGAACCAGCCCGAGGAAGAAGTCGTGTTGACGACCGCGACACCTGACGAATTCCAACCAGAGGGCGATGGCTTCGGTGCAATCGAGCCATTCGTGCCCCCTGCCCCACCCGAACCTGAAATTGTCGAGGTCCCAGCAACCAATCCTGAGTCCAATGCCGAACTCCTTGCTCAGATCGCATCACTTCAAGCTCAGATTGAGGCGATACAAAATGCCCCTGAACCTGTTGTGGAAGAGGACACATCAGCTGCAGACGCGATGAATGCGCTGACCGCACAATTGGCAGAGTTGCAGGCTGCTTCGGAAGCGGCACAGGAACAGTTTGCCGCCTCAATGGCGGAGCGCGATCGTGAGCTTCAGGAGCTCCGCATGGACCTCGATCTAGCGCGATTGGAAGCAAATGCCCCCGCCCCTGCACCTGCTGGCCCAACCGAAGACGAACAGCGTTTCCGGGAAGAAGAGCGACTGCGCCGCGAAGAAGAAGCTCGGCGTTTGGCGGAATTACAGCGCCGCGCGGACGAGGAACGCGCTTTCCAAGAAGCCCGCATACAATCACCAACCATCGCCTTTGGCGGAGCAACAAGTGGCAGTCCAGGGACCGAACTGGCAGAACGGACATTCGGAGATGTCACTGACTTCGTTCTCAACGGTGCCCTCCCATCTCAAGTGACCCAATCCGAAGTTATCGCAAATCCCTCAAATACGGTCATTCAGGGCACAGTCATTCAGGCAGCTTTGGAAACCGCTATTTCTAGCGAGCTTGCGGGCCAAGTAAGAGCGATCACATCTGAGAACGTCTACAGCTATGACGGGTCACGCCTCCTTATCCCAGCTGGATCACGGCTCATTGGCCGTTATCGTTCCGGTGCGGAGATTGCTCAAAGCCGTGTAACCGTTGCCTGGGACCGCATCATCCTACCGACCAATCAATCCGTTCAGATCAGCTCCTTTGGAGCCGATGAACTTGGACGCTCTGGAACAACTGGTTTCGTTGACTCACGCTTTACCGAGCGCTTCGGCTCCGCAGCGCTAATCTCTCTGATATCCGCGACGCCAACCGTTGCCGCAAACCAAACCGAAGATGAACTTGCCGAAGATGTGCTTGCAGACGTTGGCGACGACCTCGCCGACGCAGCAGGCAGTATCATCGGTGAATACCTTTCAATCAAACCTGTGATCTACGTCGACCAAGGAGCGCGTATCACCGTCATGGTTGATCGTGACTTGGAGATTTTCTGATCCTATGTCGCTGAGTTACCTTCAATCCTCGATTGATCGGCTAGAGGACGCCAAACGGGAAGATGTGATCGAAGTCTGCATCAACCCGGATGGCTCTTGCTGGGGAGAGTTCCAAGGCGACCATTTCATGTCTCGCCTTTCACAAACTCTGACAGAGGATCAAGTCAAAGACCTCGGCAACCAGATCGCGTCTGACGCCGGAACGCCACTTTCCAAGGACAAGCCCATCGTCTCGGTCTCAATCAGCTATCGTGACCGCCCGATCCGCGCACAGGTCATCACACCTCCCGCCGTAAATCGGGGCATGTCGATCAGTTTGAGGTTCTTTTCCAGCTTGCCCCTCGATTCAATCAAATTGGGCTTCCTCTATGGAAAAGAACGTAAGCTGGAAGAGCGGCGCCAAGAAAAGAACCGACAGCTTCGCCAAGTCGTGGCTAGCGGTGACATCGACGCGGCCATCCGTCATTGCGTTGAAAACAAGCTCAACATGATCGTCTCTGGCGGAACGTCTACAGGGAAGACAGTGGCGGCACGGAAAATCCTTTCTTACGTCGATGACCTTGAAAGGATTTTGACCATTGAAGAAGCGGCAGAGCTGCTGCCAACGCAACCGAATTCGGTCACGTTGATTTCAAACCGCGACGCGCCACACCAGACGGCCGATATCTTGCTGACTTCCACCCTCCGGATGCGCCCTGACAGGATTATTCTGGGTGAGGTACGCGGTAAAGAGGCCATGACGTTCCTTGAGGCCATCAACACTGGCCACGGCGGATCGATGACCACCCTACACGCGGAAACGCCTCAACTGGCAGTCCAGCGCCTAGCAATCGCAGCGTTAAAGACAGAAGTCCCAATACCTTATAGGGATATGGTAGACTACATCGAAAGCTCAATTGACGTGATCATTCAGGCGGGCCGTGAAGACGGCAAGCGTGGGATTACCGAATTCTATTTGCCTGGCACAGAACTAGGAAAGGAGGCCCCATGATGAGCAATGGAAAAAGCTTCATACCGAAAATTCTTACATTTGTTCAGGACAAAAAATTCAAACATGAAGACATGGAACAAGCAATTGCCTCGTACACAATCAATGGTTGGAAGATCATCTCGATGACGCACATGCAAGGGATGCAGGGGCTCTACACCGTGTTGCTCCAATACGAGTTTTCGGAAGAAGAGATGCAAGGTGAAAAGGAGAAACGAGCATGAAGACATTCAGCCTACTGCTCGCGGCTGCCGTCTGCTTGTCGCCGTCGCTCACATCAGCTGAGGGATTAGTGCCAACGATGGAGCGCAATTACGAGTTTTGTCAGGAACGTCCGCCTGAACCAGAATGGATGCGAAACTTGCATGTCCGCGAAAGTAGCAAGCGACTCTTGATACAGTCGATCTACCGGTTGGAAGGATATGAGCGCGTTTCGGAAGCAGGAGATTGTGAATGCGAAACCCTGTATCCTTCGTGGGACAACGCCGTTCAGCGATTCAACGACAATTATCTACACGTCGAAGGGTTTGAATTGATGCAAACCCGGCGTGAATTCCAAGACCAGGGCACTGCTGTGCGCATTTCCGTCAAAGCGCTGTGTGAAGCCGTCGGCAACTGGTAATGTAGGAGAAAAACATGAGTGTCGTTTCGTACCTTGTCGATACGTCTCAGGGCTTTCTGGACGACGCCGCAGAAACGCAATTTGGTGCAGTGGCAGCAACAGTCGGCACAATGACGACCGTCGGCGTGACCTTCGTTCTGATCCTCGTTTGCATCAATATGGTTTTCCAATACCGAGCTATGGACGGGAAATCAGCATTTTGGCTGGGTGCGAAGATCGTCTTAATAGGGATATTTGCTCAAAACTGGACACAGTTTAACTTGTTGAGCTCGGCCATCTTGAGCGGCATTGACAGTATCGCCGGATCACTGATTGCAGCCGTTGGCGGCGGCACACCAGGTCCTTCGGGCACCTACGCAGAACAATTTGACCTAATGATCGCCGATTTTGGCAACTACCTTAACGCCGCAGGAGAAGAACTGAACTGGATGGCTGGGGCCATCCTTTCCAACCTTGGTGTATTCCTGCTCTCTCTCTTGGGCGCACTCGCTGCGTTTCTTATGGTCGCGTCCCGCCTCATGATCTCCCTTCTCCTTGGCCTTGCGCCTATTATGATTTTTCTTACTCTTTTCGATGTTACAAAAGACTACTTCGCGAGATGGCTAACAGCAGCTGTGTCTTTTGCCATATACCCCATCATAATCGCAGGTGTCTTTTCAACGATCACAGGTGTCTCAACTTCTCTACTTGGCGAACTTGGTGACCCTACAGCAGCACCAAACATTGGTGCTCTTGTCCCGTTTTTCATGATGGTACTCATGGCTAAGGGCTTCATCATAGCGACGCCGTTCATTGTGCGTGCTATATCAGGCAACATAATGATGCCTGCGATGACTGGCGGGCTCGGCGGCGGCTATGACTTTGGTCGCGGTTTCTTTGGTTCGCAACAAGCTCGCAACGCATATCTCATGGGCAATGCCTCAGGTTCTACAGCAGCAGGTCTTCAGACAAGAGCCATGATGGGAAGGGAACCAATGCCCACTCGACCAGGATACGGTCTTCCTTTGCAACAACAACCCGCAAACACACAGCCGTCGACCAACCCCAACGCAGGGCAAGCGCCAAACTACCAAGCGCAAATAGACCGCAACAAGCGTATTGGGCGCTAGCATTCAACATCCCCTAGACGGCTCGCATCGCGGGCCGTCTTCGCATTAACAAGTCGGATGCCCATGGAACAAATCGTTGTTGATCAAAAGCTCATCATGCTCGATGGGACACCGCTCTCTCTGATCACTTTATCAGGTATCTCGGAATGGGAGAGCGCCGGGATTACTTACACCTGTCGCTACGATGAAATTACCGACGAAGGCGATCACAAGGGTAAGTATCGCTGCCTATATGAGAAAGAGGGATCACACGAAATATTCCTGCTCGTTACACCGCCTTCCGATCCAGAAGGATTCCGCGTAATCCTATTCGATCATCCTCCGCGGACGCTGCATTGAAGCGCCCCACTGCCCTCTTAAACAGCTTTCGCAGTTAGCCCCCGCGTAACGTCCGCCTCCTCAGGCAAGCTATCTCTGAAGTCTTCCAGATCACCCATGGCCTTTTGCAGCTCGGCTACATCCGCATCAGTCGGCACTTCTAAGATCAACTCGGTTTGCATCGCTAGGTTCAATTCGATTTGACGCTGCTGATCCGCATCAACTGCCACCACACCCTTGGCCTTCTTTCTCTTAGACGTGCGCAGTGTCTCACGTTGTTTGGTAGCCATAGCCATTTGAATAGACTCGCGCCGCGGAGCTGGACGATCAACAGGTTCAATTGGCAACTTGCCTTGCGCTGGCGGTGGTGTCGGCGTCGCCGCAGGCAACTGGGCCGCCGCGTCAGTCGGTGGACTTACTGTTGGCTCTGGTGAAGGCGTTTCAACCCCGGCCTCGACTGTCAAATCCTCTTCCTCGACTTCTTCTTCGGCTGTGGCGATAGAAGTGGAAACCTCATTATCTGGGAAAGGAAGATCCCCTTTTTGCGCAGCATGGATGCCCGTGAAGAATGGATCGTTGAAGTACTCGATACGCTTTGCTCGGATAGGCATTTGCGCGTCGATCACCATAACGATTTCATCAAGCGGCAAGCGCCTGGCTTCGTCCTCCGGAAGCAATGAGACTTCCTCCGTCCTCACCGACTGACTGCGACCCTCAAAAGGCATTTTGCCGATTGCCCGCGACTGCGTGACAACCTTTTTTGTCGTCTTTCCGACAGCCTTAGTCAGCTCTTCGACCGTCTTTTCATCCGATGGGGTAAGGTAGAGCTTTACCCCAGCGTTCCCTTGTAAAGCGCGTCGGGTGTTTTCCCCATAGATTTCATCAAGCGCCGGGATCGTTTGGGTGACGATTGCCAGATGCCCGCGATACGCTCGCAGCGTCTCGATGCTTTTCGTCACAATGGGCATTTTTCCAAGCCGGTTGAACTCATCGAGCATAATCATGACCGGCCAAGGCTCGTCCGGACCTGGTTCCTTGTCCTGCATCGACGCCAGAAGGTCAGAAAAGAACAGCCGGATCAGTGGCGCCATTGGTTCGACCATCAGAGGCTGAACAATTAGGTAGACGCTGAATGGCTCCTTTCGAATTTTCCGGAAATCGAAGTCTGACTCCTGTGTTGCAGCGTCAATGGCCGGGTTCTGCCATTGGTCCAAGCCCGAAGTCATTAACAGCGACACATAGGAAGTCAGCGTTTCGTTGTTGGTCGAGGCGAGCCGCGTGAAAATCAGCTTCGCAGCTTCGTTCTCCACCTCCACGCCGCGCGCCATATATTCCTTCTGCTTGTTCCCGCCAGATGCCGCGATGCGGTAGATTTCTCCAAGCGTGGGCTTCTTGCGCTCGAATGCCAAGAGACCTGCGGCGACGAATAGATCGATCCCACCTTTCAAGAGACCTTGAACGCGGTCGTTCTCATTCTGCAGAAACAGTGTTGCGAGTAGTTGCAGCTCCATCTGTTGCTGCGCCGGGTCCTTCAATTCGGAAATGCGAAGCAAAGGGTTATAGCGATGCGTTCTGCGATCCTCAAAATCGGTCGGCGCAAAGCGGAAGATCTTATCTCCCTGTTTGCAACGATGTCGTGCGGTCGCCTCAAAGTTCTCCCCCTTCACATCCAGGACAACGGCAGAGCCTTCCCACGTTAGAAGATTGGGTATGACGAAACCGGTCGTCTTGCCTCGACCGGTCGGCGCAACAATGAGCGCGTGCGGGAAGGTCTTAGCAACCAGGTATTTGCCTTTGCGTTTTGGCTTCGCCAGCTTACCGAGAATGAAACCTGTTCCGGGCTTTCCAAAAAACCCATTCTTCGCCAGCTCCCCGCTCTTCTGCCAATGCGTGAGGCCGAACTTGGTCAGCGCCGAACCGGACACGGCAACGCTCATCATCAAACCAGCAATGCCGATCCCAGCCATGATGAGGTTCACAAGCCGGTAGTCTTCAGGCCTGTACTGGCGAAGATATAAGTAGTTCTCCGCGAGATAGAAAAAGTCGATATCGGCCTGAAAACCTAAGTCCTTGAACGTTAAGACAGCAGAAGAAACGACATAGCCGATGGCGAGTGCCAACAGCGTAAGAATGAGGACGCCAAATGCAATGCGACCCTTACCCATGGACCGGCCCTCCTTCGCGTTCAGAGTCGACTAGCCGGTCTCGTTGCAACTCATACTGCTCTTCGGCGATCTGTTCCACGACCTCGCGATAGGCTTCAGAGTTCGCCGTTGCTGCATCCGATTGTAGATAGGCTTTCGCAGCGTAGAGACGGTCTAGCCTGTCGTTAGACATGTTCTCCAAGGCGTCGCTGTCACCTTCCCGCAACCGCTCGATCTGCTCATCGTCAAGCTCTTTCTCGACCTGCTCGCGATAGCTGAGACGCTGCTCGTCCGTTGCCAGCGACGGCGACACGTCGTCAGACCTCTCATGCTCAACCACGCGCCGGATTTCTTCGTTCTCGATGCGGGTTTCTTCATAATCACGAATAGCTTCCCTATCGCGCGCCTCACTTGCGACCTCATACGTCCGGCCAAGGCCACGGGCCAAATGGTTCGGCATGTCTGGATAACGGGCGCGGAAATCATCGGCGACGGCTGTTGAAACCTCTCCGCGATTGTCACGATCAGCCATAACCCGGTCCACTTCGCGACTGATCTGATCGACGCGCTCGCGGTCCTCGATCTTCGCGCCAAAAGGAAGATCCGAGTATGGAAGGACCCGCTCTGCGGCAAGCTCCGGTCTTTGACTGAGGTATTCTTCACGCTCTTGCAGAATGCGGGCCCGAGCCGTATGTTCGATGGCCCCGCTCGCAGCCATGGCTTCCGCACGCTCATAGCGTTGATCGAAACTCTCGGTTTCAGCATTTTCAGCCATGATTTCATCACGCACCCGCGAACTCATACGATCAAGACTGGTTTGGTCTATCTCCATCGCGCGAATGTTGCGGATCTCTTGAGCGGCTATGCCTTCTTGCTCGGCACGTTCAATTCCCGAATTTTGCAGCCACTCCAATTGGATGTCATCATTTCGATCATCTTCAATCGCACGCTCCATCTCCTCCAGAGTGATTGGTCTTCCCATCAACTCCCATTCTTCAGCGCGTTCCAGAATTGGCTCTCGGTTCTCCTGCCTCAGATATCCCTCTGGCCCTCGCATAATATCCGTTGCGCGATCCCATGCACTCGAAGCCATAGCTGCGTGTAGTGGCGACCTCGCCGCAAACGAGCGAAATGCATCTGACGCCCGTTGCGTTTGTTCGCGCCCTACATCACGCGCGTTCGGGTCATCCGAATAGGGATAATTGAAATCTGTGAGCGCAAACTGACGTTCGAGTTCATCGAACTCACGCCTATCAGCTGACGAGATACCATCGGCTTCAGTCTGCGCGATCCCATTGTCATTCCGGTTCGCTTCAAGCGCGGCTTCTCGTGCAGTCTCAACATCGGCGGCTTCAAGCTCTGCCTCGCGCAACTCCTGCTCATTATTCAAACGGAAGCTCGTCTCGTAGGTATCGCCCAAGCCTCGTGCAACGTGATCGGGCATGTCGGGGTAGCGATCCTTGAAATCGGATGCGACGGCCTCGGAAATGCTCTGATTGGCGGGCGAACGGTCAAGGATGACGTCAATCTCCCGATCAAGCCGATCCGCTAGCTCCCGATCTGTGATCCGCCCCCTACCCTCTTCGTCTGTGCGGTAGACAGCCCCTGGATCAGAAAGAATTTCAGGCCGCGTTGCGAGATAGTCCCGCTGCTCTGCCTCAACCCGGTCAAACGCCCGGTTTTCAATCTCAATGGCACGGGCGTCAAGCTGCGCTTCATTGACCCCCTGCCCTCTCAATTCTTGGCGCACCGCCCGCGTGGTATCGTCCAGACGCTCCTGATCAAAGTGGAAGCGAATTTCGCGAGTTTCTTCAATCACGCCGTCATCGCGCAGCACCTCTGCCCGCTCAAGGGCCGTGCCCAACTCTACATGCACTTGGTTCAAGCGCTCTCGTGCAACCTCAAGATCGTCCTTGCGCTCCAGGTCTAAACCCTGTGCCTCGGCAACTTTTGCAAGATCGTCAGCAACCCATTGACGCTCTAGCGCCGCGTTTGGTGCGCCGGTCGCGATGCGGTTGACGACGGTATCAGCGCTGATCCCGGTCCCTCGCAAAGCGTAGTCAATCTGGGCGCGCGTGCTTGCATCCTGCAATCGCCCAACAAGTTCGCTGTTGATATTCGTCTCAGAATAAATCCCGCCCTCTGAAGGCTTTTGCTCAAGCGTCACAGATCGCAGACCAAGCGGCTGCATCCGACGGAGGCCGACTTGGATGTCGTTCAGCCTTCGTTCATTGGCCGCCCGTTCACCTTCAGGAAGCCGTGCGATGCGGGCCTGCACTTCCTCAACAGTATCGGCATACTGCCCCTTTAGATCGTCAAAGTCCTCGGCGGCTCCCATGTAAATGTCTCCATCATGCTGAATGGTTGTTCCCTTGCCCAAAAGCTCTGCCGCTTTCAGAAGGGCCTCGGATATTTCTTCTCGGCTGTCGGCTGAGGCCTCCGCAGCGAGCGAGTGATAAACGAGTCTCGTGCTGGCAATTTCAGCCAGCGTCCGTGCAAGATCGCGCCCTACCCGCTCTCTCTGCTCGGGTTCACGCACCACACCGTTTTCAGCGTCTTGCTTGACCGCGTAGATTTCTCGGGTCCTAGGCGGATAGTGAACAACGCCGCGATCAACCCGGCGCGTCGCTTCCAACTTCACGCCGTATTTCTCGGCCTCTTCCACCATCGCGAGCCGGAAATCGTCATAATTGAATCGATGATCACGACCCAGATAAAAGAACTCTCCCTCCTGGGACCGTCTATTCAAGACGATATGAGCATGCGGGTGATCCCTATCCTTGTGAACGGCAATCACATAGTCAAAGTGCCCTTTATCGGTTTCAAAGAACCGCTCGCATACGTCAGATGCGATGTCTCTCACGTCCTCCGACTTCGTACCTTTCGGGAATGACATGAGCATGTGCGTGGTATTGCCCATCTTTGGGCGAAATCCACTGTCCCAACGCTCGGCAAACCGATCCGTGATCTTCTTAATGTCTTTGTCTTCGAACTTGGTCTTCCCATCGAAGGTCCCGCGACTATCCACGAAATGCGCCAGCTTATGATCGCGCGTGATATAGGAAAGCTGATTGCTGAGTTGGCCCTTCGTGTGCGTCCCGCCGTTCTTGATGGCCTTGAACACCGCCGAACGATGACCGCGTGCGGCGCGATAGAGTTGTCCGTGCTTCTTACTGTTGAGACCTTGCATAGAACCGCGAACACGGTCCCATCCCTCCCGGAACACCTCACCTGTGACAGCCTCGACGGCGCTATTACGTGCCAAGAGCAAACTCCCTCAACACCTCGTTCACCGTCACCGTCATGGCATCCTTGCGCCGTTTGATGAGTAAATCAGCTTGATCCCCCATCTCCAAAATCAGACCTGCGAGCGCCCTGATTTCCTCGTACTGCCTGTCCGACCACGGCGCAGGCATACCGCGCTTTTTTGCTTCGTTCATCCGCCTCGCAATCTGGGTGATGTTGTTACCAACACGATTTAGGGCGGCACGGAACCCGGCCAGCTCGCCAGACAGGTGATCATCGGGGACGAAAATGCCATTCGTCGCCTGTATCAGCGCCCGCAATGCGTCTGCCCGACTGCCAAATCCATGTTTTGAAATCGCCAGATCAAACGCGTCCATCTCGTCTGGTGTCACCGTTACGCTTGCGGCGGCAGTTCTTATCCCAGTGTCCCGACGCCGATCTTTTTCGCGCTTGATTGTATAGTGGATCGTTCGCCGCGTGACCCCAAATCGCAGGGCAAGCCCTTTCACGTCAGCACCTTTCGACGCCTCACGCACTATCACCAGGCGCTCGTTTGGTGTTAGAATTCGTCCTTTAGGCATACGAACAAAGAACCCCTATTTCCTGCCATCCTCATACATACCGAAAGAATACAAAAATGCAGTATTGTGTCAATACTGCTGTTTTGGGTCAATTGAGGTATGTATTCCGTTTCGCGCCGAAGTTTGCAAAACCGAGGTCACAGATGTAAAAACTCGCAAGCTATGTCAGCTCGTGTGATCCTCAGCTTTGAAAATCGCCCCCTGCAGGGCCAAAACAGCCCGAGCGCTACCCGGACTACATATTTTCGCGAAGTGGCGCTGTAGCCCCCCTCTCCGTGGCGCTACGCGGTCGTTTGAGTCCGCACGGTTGGCCCATCTCCACCCGACTGATCTTAAATGCACCTTCTGGACCCTGTTCGACAACAAACACGCGACACGCGACACGCGGCCTTGATCACGCGTTAAGCGTACACAGACACGCGATAATGTGCACGCGTAACGCGAAACGTATTTTTATCCACGCAACACGCAATGCGTGACGCGCGACACGCGCCGAGCGAAACTGAAAACGGACACGCGATAGGCGACAAGCGATAATTGACACGCGACACGCTGCATGAGACAAGCAGAATGCGAATAAGTACAAATCCCAAGCGACACGCGAAAAGCGACACGCAACACGCGAGAGAGCAGAAGAATGCAGAATGATGATATGAAAGTCGTCACAGTGATGACGCGAAAAGGCGGCGCAGGAAAAACAACGCTAATGCAGGCAATCACCAGCGCTGCCGTCAAAGACGGCAAACGCTGTCTCGTGCTCGACGCCGACCCACAGCAAGCATTGTACCGGTGGTTTCACCGAGTCGAGATCGATGACCCATTGGTAAAAGTACAGCAACTTGAATTTTCCAGTGACCTAGAAAAGGTGATTGAAGAAGCCTGGCAATCTGGCGAAACCGACATAGTTTTCGTCGACACACAGGGCGCAGCCGGAGCCTGGGCAGATGATCTGGCAGCAAGTAGCGATTTCCTCGTCGTGCCTATGAAGCTCTCAGAGAAAGACCTCTCAATTACGAAAGACACTTTCAATTGGTATGTCGGGCTTCGTGAACGCACTGACGACCCGACAGCACTGCCTAGCTTACGTATCATCTTCGCCGACGTGCCCAACAAACCCACTATGGCCCAAAAGAAGATAGAGGACGAAGCTCTACGTCTTTTCCCCATCATGGAAAACTACTTCATGCACCGCAACCAGCACATGGATGCCGACGCAGACGGCTTCCTCCATGACATCGCCGAAAAAAGACGCACTTCACGGTATGCTCTTCTTCGGACACACGCCAAGCACTTTGACGAAGCCGTCGAAGAGGCCCAAGACATTCTCTCAGAAATCTTGGGGGCTGAATAATGGTACGCCGCAAGAAACCGAAGATTACTGGTGCCGATCCAAACTATTCACATACGTTCGAGCGCTTCCGCGCGGTTGAAAGCGACATGCCGCCAGACGTCAAAATCCCCGGGGTTAACGAACAATCGGCAAATCCCAGCAAAGACGCGACAACCACCAATGAGGAAGCTGCTGTTGTTGAGCCAAAAGTATCTGCAGCAGAGACCAAAACTCCAGCACCAAAGGCAAAGAAACCTGTCGCCAAGCCCAAAGCACCAAAGGCAAAGAAGATTGCAGCAAGACCGAAACCAAAACCGGCAGAAGAACCGAATGCTTCCAATTCACCACGCGATGACAGGCAAATCACTCTAGATGCTGCTGTTAGGATCGACCAAGCTCATGCCATGCAGCCGTTGATTGAAAAGGGGCTGCAGCAGCGAGACATAGTGATGCTTGCTGGGCGACGTGCAACGGAGAAATTCGTTCTTTCACCGACGTTTGTCCCCAAACCCGATGCAGACCGACTTCCGATGCAAGACGGATATCACACATCAAAACGCCTCGACGGCGCGATCCTAGATGCCATGCGCGATGAACATGACCCACTGCGAGTGCGCTCCGATCCCGCCATGGTACGGGGACAGTTCGAAACGCTCTTTTGGGAAATGCTGGATGATGTGATCGCTGAGCTGATCAAAAAGTACACCTAGCTGAACTCCGACGCATTGAGACCAGAGAAATCCCGCAACAGGCGGGATTGATTGGAGCAAGGGACGACGCCCCCTCCGCTTCGCTCTAGGCGCGTCGGCATTGATCTGCTTTACGATCCGCCTGCCATCCAGCCACGGCTTTCAACAGGGGTTGTGATGCCGCGCGAACGCGCCAGCCTCCACGCAGAAAATCGGCACCCCCACGCTGCGCGCGGTCCCCCCAATTTTCAGCCCTCCGGCCCCCTGTCTTCAATCCGGTTCCGGCCGCAGGACGGGCTGCGCCCTCGCTGCTGGCGGAGTCAGGGCCCCTCTGAGACGCCTCGTAGAGGGACACAGGATGGCACGAAAACGAAAGAAAGAAGGGAAAGCAATTGCCCGCATCCGCGATGCCGAGACCGGCGAGATTGTTGGCTATCTTTTTGAATGGAACACCGGAGAAATCGACCCAAAGTGGTACGATGATATCCCACGCGACGAAATGGACGTAGTTTATGAATATGCCTGATCTCTACTCGATGCAGAGCGAAGACGAAAAACTTGATCTGGGCATCGTATTTGCCTCAGTCGCCTTTTCTTGCATCTAAATTGCAAATTGCATCCAACGACAGTGGGGCAGGGGCCTACGCGGCCTCTGCAACCTCTCCTGATTTCGACATGAGATAATCGGCTGAGCGCTGTGCAGCTGCTGCCGCTTTAACAATGGCACGCTTGTCATCCCGCAAGACCGTCAGCCATGATTGAACATAGGACGCGCTGTCTTCAATGTGACCGGGTTGAAAACCAAGCTGCGCCCCCATCATTGCTGCCGATATCTCGGCCACAAGCTCTTCCATCGCGTAGACGGCGTTCCCAAACTTCGACCCAGCTTTTTCCTTCGTCCGATCGCATCGACGCTTGTGACCAGTCGCATGGGACAACTCGTGAAACAGGGTTGAATAGAACAACTCCGCGCCCTTGAATTTCGACAACTCAGGCATGTGAACCTTATCCAAAGACGGAACATAGCACGCGCGGTCCCCGCCTTCCTCGTAGCCGACACCCATATTCTCGATCACGTCCGCCGCGATGTGCGAAAGCTGTTCGATAGGCCGCGTTGCCAAAGGCTTGGCCTCATCAGGCGTCGGAAACTGTTCCTTTAGTCCGTCAATTTGCTGCACGTTGAACACGCGATAGGCTTTCAGATATCCCCGCATCTTGGCGTCGGCCTCACCTTCCGGTGCTTCCTCCTTTGCTTCGAACGTGCCATACTTCACGACAAGCGATGACTTCTCGCCTTTGCGTACCATCCCGCCCAAATCCTTTGCTTGTTTGAACGTCATCCACACTGGATTCCGATACCCTTGCGCCCATGCTTTGAGGTTCAGAAGAATATGATTGATCCCCCGATAGCTTTCTCCTGTGACACGCAATGGAAGGGCTGCCGCGTTTCTCTGCCACGGGCATTCCCACGGTTTCACGCCTTGTTCTAGTGCTGCGATGATCTGATTTGTCACTTCTTCATAGACATCAATTTTTGCCATGACGGGTCTCCTTTGTGGTGTCGCTTGGGTCTGCCACCCAATGGGTCGGGGTTGAGGGACAGCGCGAATGCGCCTGATCCTGAAACCTCGAATGCGATGAAAGACAGGATTGGGAGACGGCGAGCCAAATCGACATGACTGGCGCGGGCAGGCGGAGTAACCGCCAACACGGGAATGTCTATTTTGCTGGCTGTCGGCGGCATCCCTGCCGCAAACGTCCCGTAGTGGCGTTCGGCTTGTCCGAATCCCAAGGGACCAGGAAATTACTGATCGCAGATGGCCTCACCCTCTGGATCAGCCAGATGTGTTCTGCTTATGTTCTCATTCATGGGCAGCAAGTCACCACATCGCTACGAAATCATGGACCGGGAATTCCCGGTTCGTATCAGTGTGCGCGCTGACCCCGCTACAAACGAGCTGACCCGACAGTGGCTGCAACGGCATGTCGGCACGGGCAACTATGCCAGCAGGCCACATACTCTTTGGTCCACGAACAAAGCACACTGCATCTACTTTCGCTCACTTCATGCAGCGACGAGTTTCGTTTTGGGGTGCCCACACATACAGCTTGTCGGGGAACCGTACCGCGGGCCGCATAGGTAGCAGGGGGCTGTCGGCCCCCACGCCCTACGGGCGTTCCCCCGAGGATGTTTTTGGCAAGATGAATGACGGATGCGATCTTGATCGTCATGAGGCGGACTCCTCGATCCGGAGGCCGAGGCAAGCTACCGTCTGGCCAAACTTCCGCGCGAACAGCGCAACGTCTGTCCTGGGTTAGGCCACAGCGCCGAAGCCAGGACGGACTACCAAAGAGGGCAGGGGACACGCACGGACCCTCCGCCGATGGGCTACGCCTCGGCTCTTTTTTCGTCCGAATACGCATGTATTCGGCGGAACAAGTGGTGAGGGCGAAGCCCGACCCACGGCCTGAACGGGGACTGTCACGGGGGCGCAAGCGTCTCTGGCGCGGCCCGCAGCCGCAGCCGAGGACACGGGAGACGCCAAAGCCGACGCGCTTGTCGCGGCGCTTGCCCCTTGACCGGCCACGGACGGGATGTTGGTCGGATATAGAAACTGGATAGTGCCGGGCGGGCGGGAGCGCTGCGGACGCCGGCCCGACCGTCTCTCAATCGTGAAAGGCCCCTGAGGAGGCCTTTCTCAATGCTGTCTTGGCGCAGCCATTCTTGGAACAAGAAAAGGGGCGGCATTGCTGCCGCCCCAAGGTCTGGGAGGACCTTATTCTGTGACGTCGCCATCATCGCCATCTGCTTTTGGTGGGAAGGCGACCAGCTCAGTGACCGCTACTGGGAAGTCGAGCTTGATGGAGAGGAACGGTTCGCCGTTGTCGCGGGTGTTTTCGAAGACGGCGCCGACGCGGCGGAAGCTGGTTTGGTCTTTGCCATCTTTTTTGAAAGTGACGGGAACGGTGAGGGTAAACATTTTGTTAGACATTTTCGATCTCCTTGTTTCGATGAGGGTTACTCAGCGGATCGGTTAAGGAGGATCGCGCAAGTGGAAATGCGGAGGGTCCGCCCTTGGGTGGAAACCGTATTTCTGCTTGCCGAAGCGAAGCGCAGGGAACGTGATCGGCCGAGATCTGCAACCCATTCATCGACAAGAAACAAGGCGGCTCGAAACGGCGACGACCAAATCATCCACACCGGAACCTCCTGTCAGTTTTTCAAAACGGCAAAGACATGACAGCTCGCGCGATCGGTGAAGCGATCACATCGCAACGATCCAACGGACCGCACCTCTTCAGTCAACCCACTGCCGATTATTCACTGCGTTCGATGGGCCTGGCCACAGCCGGCGCAAGTGTTGGCTGTCCATGACATGAGCCGCCCAAAATGGCGGAGGCAGTGCTGTTCCAATCCAATGGAGAAGATGGCAACGCCTGTTCGGCCCGCTGCAAGCGGACATGCCCAAAGGATCGTGACCCGTATGGGCGAAGACAGCAAAGCTGGCTTCGGGCGCAGCCTAGAGCCTGATCAGCTTAGCTGAAGGGCCAAACACCATTTGAACGAATGTTCTTATTATGTTCTGTATTGCGAATGTCGCCGAACCCTAAAATCAAAGCCTGTCCCCGTGTTTGCGACTTGTCGCAAAAGACCATCGTGTTGGTTTGCTGGGACTGTCAGCGCATCGGTGTCTACTCACACAAGCGGTATTGCGACCTCGTTGGTTGGGACAGCTACGCACCTGATGCCAGAACTGTAATTGCCAGGGAAGTGTGCCCAAAGGCAGCTGATCCCAATGCCATGCTGTTCGACATGTGCAAAATTCAGTATTATCGGCCAAATTTCCAAAGTACGCCGCATAGCAGGACTGACATCGATGTGTAACTTGTACTCAAATACAACCGCGGTCGAAGCCATGCGACAGCTGTTCAAAGTCCAGCCGTTGCAAGATCGGCTAGGAAATGCGGAACCGCTCAGCGCGATCTATCCCAAGTATGACGCTCCGGTCGTTCGCCTTGATGAAGACGGCGCGCGCGAACTGGTCAGCTTAAGCTGGGGATTCCGGAGCACCAAGAAATCAAAGAAGACGGGAAATATCATCTCACCAAGTGTCTGGAACAACGCCCGATCAGACAAGGTAGCCACGTCGGGGTTCTGGAAGTTCGCATTCAAAGACAGACGCTGCCTTGTGCCTGCCAGCTCGTATTGTGAATGGCCTCCGGGCGGCAATCCACAGGTCTTTCATTGGTTTGCGCTCCATGGCGATGAGCCGCGCCCCCCCTTTGCTTTCGCAGGCCTTTGGCAAACATCGAAATATGAGACAAAAGATGGGCCCGAGAGCTGTGAAACGCACACGTTTCTGACAACAACCGGGAACGCCCTGACGGAAACAGTCCATCCAGAGCGAATGCCGGTCATTTTGCGACCTGAACACTACGATCAGTGGCTGCATGGCAGCACTGACGACGCGCTTGCGTTACTGGAGCCGTTTTCAGCTGAAGAGATGCTGATTGTAAGGAAGGGCACCGAACATGGTTCAGACGCAATTGAGCCATCAGCTTGAGAGCTCAGAATGTCATCGTGCTGTTCGCCCTTGTGCTGGGTGGGATCTACTGGCTGAGCGAACAGCCACAGCCCAAGATGCTCTCCGCAAGCCAGATTTATGTCATCGACGGCGATACCATTGATGTAGACGGGGAACGCTACCGATTGACCGGGTTTGATACGCCGGAAACTTACCGCGCCGAATGCGAAAGCGAAAAGCTGCGCGGGGATCAGGCGACAGCACGGATGCGCGCCCTGGTGCGTGCTGCAACAGAGATCAGCTTCGCCGCACAGCCTAGCCGCGACAAATACGGGCGTGGCCTCGGCACACTTTCTGTCGATGGCCAGAATGTCGGCGATATTCTGATCCGTGAGGATCTCGTGCGACGGTATTCAGGCGGACAGCGATCCTCTTGGTGCTGAAGGGTAGGGTCCCAAAAGGTGTCCACTAAAAGCAAAAAAAGCGGTGCCTCGGGAGGGAGGACACCGCTCGTTTGTGAAAGGGCCGCCGCGGGAGGAGATGCAACAACCAATTCTGGACGCAATGGCCTCTCGGGAGGAGGATGAAAGTCCATTGCTGCGATGTCAGGTTCTCTGGGAGGAGAAAGAGCTGACATCAATTTCTGGACCTATCTTACGCAAAATGCTGCGCTGCAACAAATGATAATGCTGCATTGCAGCTATGTGTGACTTGCAAGCACAAAAAACTGCCAGTCCTATTCGCTCTGCACACAACTTGGGCGTCTCATGAAAAGACAATGCACCGCTGTTCAGACAACCGCTGCATCTTGGCAGCACGGTTTGAACTGAGGGGGTGCCTTCGTCGGTGATTGAAGGCGGAAATTGTCGGGATGACTTCAGGCTTGATGAACCTACCGCTCTCTGCCGGATGCAAGGGGCGACTGTCGCCGCCCCTTGCTTTGCCGTTAGCCTGCCAGCGGAACCAGGCGATATTCGCCATCGTCACTGCCTTCGCCTTGCAGGGCGTTGACGCGAACCTTGGTGCCGTTCACATCAAAGGCCAGCGAGAGATAGTCGTTGCCCGCTTGGCTGGTCTGCTCCCAGGCCGATCCGATACGGATCAGGCGGTTGCGAGGGGTGCGCGTGGTGATCTCGAAGTCTGGGTGCGTTTCTTTTTTCTTGTGAGGGTTCTTCGTAAGAACGATGTCTACGTCGAAGGTGAGTGATGCGATCCAGCCAGTGAATGCGTCGTCGTCAGTGCGAGTGATTTTTCCATCGATTGCCATTGGTCTATCTCCTTGTTTCGATGGGGATAAGCAGGAAGGGTGCGCGGGACGTTTGCAGGCTGAAAAACGGAGGGTCCTCCGGAAACCGTTTTTCTGCTTGCTGAAGCTCCAAAGGGAAAGATTGATCCGCGCCAGAGGCGGGGATCACGATAGACGAGCTGAAGGTACATGCGTTCGGCGTTCCTTTCATCCCCATCTAAGAGAAACCAGGTGGTAGGCCAGTGGTGATCTGACAAATCATGCTGACGGACCAGCGCTTTCACGGAGATCGCAGACCCGCCGCTACGACTTTGAGATCGATCGTTGATCCCCCCATGAAAAATGACTTTGCACACTCTTTGGACACCACGGCCCAGGTGACCTGCAGTCTGTGTCAGGCTAAGACCGGAGCTGACGGCCAAACTGGTGATCGGCAAGAGCATGGCTTTGATCAAACAGGTCCAGTAGCAAGTAACTGCAATGGAGCAGAAAAGACGAGGACAGCGTTTTTGGACCCTTCGGCAAGGTGATATGAAGCTTGGGTCGTCACATCAGCCAATGCTGAACTGGAAGATGTGTCAGTTCCCTGTGCAGGGGTCAGTGAGCAGGTAAGATGACAAAACAGCAGGTTCTATGGGAAGATGATGAGTTCGTTTACGTGCCCGAAGAGCTCTTTCAGCATTTGCCGAAAGAGTATCGGGAGGCCGCGGAAGCCCGTAAGCAGCAAGGTGAAGACGTTCTGAGGATAGTGGATAAGGACATTCAAGGCCTTGTGCGCTTGATGAATGCAATCCCAACCTCATCGAGCCTAAGCTATATCTATCACCGTCCGCGCACCACGAAGTTCGAACTGACTGCCGATGCAATGATGGAGCAAGAGGTTCTCACGACAGCGTTTATCGTGACCTATGCCCGACTGTTCGCAAGTGGGAAGGGCGCTAGCAACGTCCAAAGAACAAGCATTCCGATGCATCTCAGATCTGTTCACGACGACATCATCAGTCTTCGAAACAAAAGATATGCACATAATGACGGTCATGAGACTGTCGAGAGTGGTGTTACAGTAGATTTTGACGACGGCGGGTTCCGCGTTGGCGTGCAACTGAGCATGGGGTTTTTCGTCGGTGGCCGAGACGAGTGGGAAGAGCTGATCAGGTTCATTGACGCCCATATGCATGAGCGTTTGACTAAAATTCTCGCCCGTCTAGCTGAGAAATCTGGCTATGAATGGTCATTTCCAGTCGGACCGGCACCGGATTGGGTGGGCAAATACGACTAGACCTTCTTGAGCAGAGCCAAGGTTGTGTCAAAAGCCGTCTCCACCAGATCACGGGTCTCGTCTCTGAGGACCAGTTGAGAAATGTTGGTCGATACAAATTCCGTGGAAAGCCCTTCGATGCGCTGGATTGTGGCTGCGACATATTCAGGGATTTCTGAAAGAACAGCGATGATCTCGGCTTCTTGGTCAGCTTTGACTGCAGCCGCGATATCGAAAATGTCGCGCGGCTGGATACGCGACCCGCGATAGCGGATCTTTTTGCCTATGATCTCTGGAACAGTTTCGAGGTGAACCGACCGACCCTGGATCTCATGTAGGCTCGTAGGGTGGTCCGAGACGTGACCAGTCACAATAAAATCGATTTCCCCAATCCCGTCGAAAGCGACCTTGAGATGGCCGGTCCCATCACCGTTGTACGTGGCTTCACCAAGAGCGAATTGCATCTCTGCAACGGCGGCTTCGACATAGGGGAGGAGTTGAGGATCATCGAGAAACAAATCGACATCGTGACTTTCACGATGGTCGATTTGGATCATCATTGCTGTTCCGCCACCAAAGGTCCATTCGGTTAGAAGGTCATGGTCCGTGTTGACGTGATCGATGATGTCGAACGCCGCCTCCAGCAGCTCCTGCCACCGCGATGCAATTTGTGGGGCGCTCACGCCGCTAGGGCAACAGACTGGCCGGACCAGTTTGAAAAGTTGGTCGCAGTTTCGACCAAGGTTGCAGTAGAAATCCCATGCGCCGCAGCAAATGCCTGCTGAGATTCAACAGCTGTCTCTGTGTAAAATGACGAAACTTGGCCAAGTGTGATCTCACCAGCGCAAATTGCGCACGCGAGAGCTTCCGCATCCAGATAAGTCTGGAACGGTGCGTTCACTGTGGTCAGCATGGCTGTTTGCATCGTGTGGGTCATAGCTGGATCAATATACGGAATCGGCCGTTAATTTCAAGTTCTGCGTATCTTATCCATCGTACTGTGGCTTAACTATGGACAATTCCAGATCACATTCTCAGCAAAATTCAAAGCACTGCCATCTTAAGACTGACGTCTGCCGTCATAGGTGCCGAAGCAGTGTGTGTTATATATGAGTTAAAATAATGGGTTACGATTCAAAAAGTTGGGATTCAGCCCACAATATCAGACCCTTACGAATTGGCTGGTGGGTGATAAGCCAGAAAGCGGTGTGCAATAAGCCACCCATTGGTGTGTCGCAAGCCAGTGTGCTAAATTTATTGAGTTTCTTGATTCACTCATAATTCGAGTGGGTGATAAGCCAGCAAAACTTGACCAAAAGGTGGGTGATAAGCCAACGGATTGACTCGGTGTGTGATAAGCCAGTAGTGTGTGATAAGCCAGTAAGGAAGAGAATCGGTGGGTAATAGGCCAGCAACATGACGATGGTGGGTGATAAGCCAGTGAAGCGACTAGCGAACCCGCTTCTGCCAGATCGGTTTCAACAACCGGATCTGTTTATCTGCGACATCTTTGATGCCGCTCCCAAAAGTGACATGGCCGGGATGGAGCATCCTGTGTTCTCGATCTCAAAGAAGCCCGACCATCAGACACGGCGATACGAGAACGGCGACAACTACATCGAAATCTCACCATCTGCGAAGGGCATGGCGACGGTCTTCGACCGCGACATTCTGATCTTTTGCATCTCTCAGCTGATTGCAGCCCTGAACGAGAAAAAAGACATCTCAAAGACGGTGAGCTTCAAGATCAGCGACTACATCGTTGCAACTGGTAAGCCCGCAGGCGGCAGTGCCTATAATCGTGCCGAAGATGCACTGGAACGCCTACGCGGGACATCGATCAAAACAAACATCCACACAGGTGAGGAACGCCAGTGGCAGGTCTTTGGCCTTGTTGAAAGCGCCAAGACGATCCGCCGAGACAATGACGGTGTGCTTCAGGAAGTGCAGGTTACCCTGTCGGACTGGGTGTTTAACGCGATCCAAGCCAAGGAAGTCCTGACGATCAGCCGCGATTACTTCCGCTTAAAAAAGCCGCTTGAGCGACGGATGTATGAGATTGCACGCAAACATTGCGGCAAGTCTTCAGAATGGCGCATCGGGCTTGAGAAGCTGCGTTTGAAATGCGGTTCACATTCTTCGCCAAAAGAGTTCAAGCGTCTGATCGGCAACATCATCGCAGACAGTGACCAGCATGATCACTTTCCAGACTACGACCCGTCCCTGGAGGGCAACATTGTTGTCTTCCGCAGCAAAGGCACTGTGCCAATGCCAGTCGTCGAGGTCTATGAGGGCAGGCTCGATCCCGAGGCTTACCATGATGCCCGAACCGCTGCCCCCGGATGGGATGTGCGCATGATCGAGCAAGAATGGCGCGCATGGTGCGGCAAGGAAGAAATTGAACCCAAGCACCCAGAGAGGCATTTCATCAAGTTCTGCCAAAGCTGGTTTGAAAAGCGCGGCAAACCGTAAGCGGTTGGCAGATGCTCTACATGCTGGGACGTCCGTAGTTGATCGGCCCTTCGCTGCTGGCTATCCTCTGGTCTTCAGCGCAGAGTCAAACATGTAGAATTCATGATCTGCGGATTTGAATGGCATTCCATCTTCCAAGAAGAGCAATAGTTCCGGCCGTCGGGTAAGCTTCTAGGAGCCAACATTACGCGCTTTGCGACAGCAGCGAAAAACAGAAGGGGCGGAAAGCCGTCATTCGCTGCGATGGCAGAATCCCGGTCTATTCTTTGCTAGAGCAGACGTTCGCGAGAAGTTGAAATGATGTTCGGAAATGCTCACCAGCCCAATGGACTACGGCGAACTTTTCGTACAAATGCTCGACTGATAATGTGAACTCTTTGGTGAGTTTGTAGGCAGGAGAGTTAAATGAAGAGGCTTGGCAATCTGTCACCTCCGGACTTTGAGGACTTGTGTCGTGATATCCTGCAAGCTGAAACCGGTCAGCGGTTTTCTGCGTTTGGCGCGGGAGCTGATGGCGGTGTTGATGGCAGGCATTCCAAGGGTCCTAAGTCGACCATTATTCAGTGCAAGCATTATCT
The DNA here is from genome assembly GCF_046640325.1 of Loktanella agnita. Lineage (NCBI taxonomy): Bacteria > Pseudomonadati > Pseudomonadota > Alphaproteobacteria > Rhodobacterales > Roseobacteraceae > Loktanella > Loktanella agnita. The sequence continues at coordinate 83,571 of NZ_JBJMBF010000013.1, forward strand.
GAATTCAACGTTTTCTCAGTTGAAGTCGGCTTTGAAAAAGGAAGTGCCGAAGATCGATCTTCTGAAACCAAGTCGTTACATTTTCTTGACGTCTCAATCGTTGACACGTGCACGCAGCGACGAACTGGCAGATGTGCTAGGTGATCGCCTCAAACATCCGGAAGACATTTGGGGTGCGGAAGATATTGAGGCCGCGCTGAAGCGTCACCCCGACGTCGAAAAGGCAAATCTGAAACTCTGGATGACCAGTACGGCAGTTTTGGAGAAGGTGCTGCAGTCAGGCCTCGAGGCCCACACCGCAGCGACCAAAGCCGAAATTTTGGACGAGTTGCGAGTTTATGTTCGTAACCCAAGTTTTGAGGCCGCGTTTGAAAAGCTCGAACGACATCGCGTCCTCGTTGTGTCTGGCCCGCCAGGGGTGGGGAAGACCACGTTGGCCAAAATGCTCACCTATCACTATCTCAATGACGATTGGCAATTTTGCGCGATAAGATCTCTCGACGATGGCTTTGCCAGACTCGATGAGGAAAAACGAACCATCTTCTTCTTTGACGATTTTCTCGGTCAGATTGAGCTCGATCGGCAAGCGCTTGTTCAACGGGATGGGCAACTTGCGAGATTTGTGAAACGCGTTAGAGCTTCCCAAAACTCTCGTTTCATTCTTACCACGCGCGCACACATTTTTGAGGAAGCACGACGGCTTTCGGATCATATGGATGAGGGCCGCTTCCAGCTTTCAAAGTTTTTACTGGATGTCGGCCAATATACTCGCTCAATCAAAGCGCGTATCTTGTTCAACCACCTTGCCGCATCAGATTTGAATCGTGACCATATAGAAGCTCTGCTTCAGGATGATTGGCTCAAGAAGATCGTTGACCACCCAAACTACAATCCGCGCTTGATTGCGCATGTTGCAGCGGAATTTCCTGAGGACTTGGAACCATCCGCCTATCCAAAATTTGCCTTTAGGACCCTAGAAAATCCTGCGCTGATCTGGGCCAAGGCATACCGCAGTCTCAGTATGCGCTGCCAGAATCTGCTTGTGGCTCTCTACTTTGGCAATCAGTATCGCCAATCCATCAAGGTTCTGCGGGAAAACTTCAACGCGATACACAATAAGATCTGCGAACACTATTCACAGCCGTCAAAGCCAGACGACTTCGAAGAGGCTCTAAAATCACTCGAGTCTGGTTTTGTTGCTATCTCCGGGAACCAGGTACGGTTTGTGAACCCATCAGTCCGCGACTTTCTAAAAGAGCATCTATCTGATGGAGACTTTCTGGGCCTGCTCCCGCCTCTTTGTGTTCGAGCGGAATGGGCTCAGAGCCTGTGGAGCCACCTTAAACAAACGTTCCAGACCGATCCCGAAAAACTGAAAGAGCTGGCGCAAAAATTCTGCGAGTTCGCGAACAATCTGGACCAAATCCCCAACTTCGCAAAGGTGAAGTCGGAGCAATACCATTATTGGTACAGCGAACTCGATGATCTTTCTATCGCTGAGCGCAGTTCGCTTCTACTTGACCTGTTTGAGCACTCTGGCGACCGTGGCTTTCTAGATGCAGCAATTTCAGTATTGAAGAGCGATATCCTTTGGGTGGATGCGTCACGAGATTCCAGAGAGTTACCAGAACTTCATTGGAGAATCTCCAGCTTTGTCGATGATGATGTTGACGGGAAAAAAGACCTGCAAGTGTCCGTTGAAACTGCCCTGGTAAGGTCAATCGAAGCTGGCGTTCCAATGGATGAGTTGGTTGCCGTGAAAGACGCCATAGATGAGTACCTAAACGAAGCTATTGATCTCGAGCCCATCGAACAGGCGATCAACTCTGCGATTGACTATGAGTTTGATGAGGTTTCACAGGCAATCTCTGATCTTTCATCCGAAAGCGAGCTGAACGAGCACTTAGAGCTGCTGGATTTCATTGCAAAGCACACCGGGCGCAGCGCCGAAGCTGCGAGAAACGTGGTGCTTGAGAAGATCAGCGAAATAGAGGTTCCTGACTATGATGACTACCGGCCAAGCTCTCGAGGACGAAGTAGTCACGCCGATTCAGAGTTTTCTGACAATGACCTCGTGAGCTTGTTCTCGACACTTTCAAAATAGTTTCTTTTTAGAAAAGTCTGGTAGTTTCAAAAGGGGACGGGTCACGACCTCGTTGGCGTTGTAACAGACCTGAGTTCCAAGCGCTGACATTTCGAGCACCACGTCAACAAACTATAAGCCTGGTGGCTCTTTCAGGACGGGCCAAAAAGATCTGGCGTGTTCTCATCACGCCGCGCGCTCAAGCCTTCGCCAAGATGTAGACATGGATGTTTAACGCGTGTGAGCCCATTACGTCCCTCGAAGTGGACCCACCCACCTCTTGGCATGCCAACGCTTAGGATCGGGGCACCGCAGATTGGACAAGCCCGCTTAAATGATGCGCCCTTGCTGCTTCTTTGGCTGCCCCGGAGCACCCAACCGCCACGGACAGAGATCGTACGCCCCGTCGACAGCCGCCGAGTGTGAGACTTTCGAAAGTACCACCGTTCCGTCACCCTAGTCCCCTTCTTTCCTCGACCCGGCTGCCGCTTGGTGTCGAGCGCACGTAGAAGCCTTGTGGAATAGCCTCCTGCACTAGCCCGACGTGCGAGATCAGGCCCACAGCCCGGCTGCCCTCTGTCAGCGCAGCAAGAACTTGGATCACTTGATCCAGCGTGCCCGCCCCATTCTCGGTGTCGAGGCTCCCGAAGCCTTCGTCGATAAAGATTGTGTCCATCCGAATCTTGCCCGAAAGGCTCTCGACCACATCAGCTAGCCCAAGCGCGAGGGCCAGTGCCGCGATAAAGGTCTCGCCACCTGACAGCGTGGCTGTCGGGCGCGCCTTGCCGGTGTTGATGTCGAAGACTTCGATTTCGAGCCCACGCTTGCCGCGACCGCCAGATGCCTCGAGCCCGCGCGTCAGCCGGTAGCGACCACGCGTCATAGGGCCGAGCCTCATATTCGCCGCCTCGAGAACCTGGTCGAACATTGCACCTATCGCGAAGGTCTCAAGTGTCATCTTGAAATCGTTCTTGCCGTTGGCCAAATCAGCCAGCCCCCGGAGCGGACCGGTCTCGGTTTCAAGCCGCTCGGTTTCGGCCATGGCCGCGGCAAGCGATTTCTTGAATTCGGTCAGTGACGATGCATTCGTTCTCGCCGTGGCGAGTGCAGCGTTGGCCGCGTTCAAGTTCTGAGTGGCTTCTGCCAACGCCAGCTGAAGCGGGGAAAGGTCCGGGCGTTCACGATCTGCGCAAGCGGCGGTGGCGTTCTGCAATGTCGTGCGAGCAGCGATCAAGCCATCGCGGTGATCGGTTATCTTCTTGCGGTCGGCGTCGAGAGTCAGGAAATGCGCCTTGCAAGCATCATATCCTGCTTTGTCCAGCCCGACCTCGGCAAGCCGAGCAGCAAAATCACCTTGCGCCTTTATTTCGCGCTGCTTCTGCGTGCCGTGCGCCCGCTTCGCTGCGTCAAGTTGCTCTTGCGCACGGGTTAGCGCTTCACTGGCGGCTCGGTCCTGCTGCGTCGCCACTTCCAGTGCCTCGGACAGTTGCTTTTGCTCTCTCTGCGATGCCTCCCGTCGAGCGACAACCGCCCCGGGCGAGCGCAGACCTTCCGGCAGGGCCTCGATCACTGCATCCAGCTTGGCGCGCGCGCCGGCAAGAGCGGTCCCGGCCTTGCCCGCAGCGGTTCGCGCTGTAGCCTCCGCAGTTTCTGCCTCGGTCACTTTCCGCTTGAGTTCGGCCAACTGCTCCACCATCGCGTCTAGATCGACTGCTTCTCCAAGCGCGGCGACATCGCCTTCAAGCCGTACGATTTCAGCTTCGAGTTCCGCCATCGTGCGCTCGGGTCGTTCCTGTTCGTCCAGCGTCTGCTTCTTTTCATCCAGCCACGTTCGGCAATTGCCGAGTTCGGTTTCCGCCCGCACCCGGGCTTCGGCTGCAGTTCTCGCTTCAGACTGTGCTTTGCGAAACGCTTCGGTCAAACCAGATTGCTCGGGCGTGCCATGAGCCGGCGCAGGATGATCGTGGGAACCGCAGACAGGGCAGGGCGCTCCTTCAGTCAACTTTTCGGCCAGAATGATCGCCTGCGTGCGCGAAAGCCGTACCTCGGCATCGCTCAAGGTCTCCTCGGCGGCCTGTGCCGCATGGGCTCTAGTGGTCAGTTCACTCGTTGCCGCTTCGACCTTTCGTGCGGCATCGGCGACAGCTCCCTGCGCCTTTGCATACGCCGCTGCCTTCACCCGTTCCCGGTTGACCTCGGCGATCTCACCGTTCAGCTTGCCTCGCATCGCTCCGGTCTTTCGCGCCTGTTCAAGCACCATATCGGTCGCATCACGCTGAGACTGGAGCCTTTCGCGGGCCTCTATGGCCTCAGTCAGCGCCTTCTTTGCTGAGGCTTCGTCCGTGACAGCCTTATCAAATGTATTCTGTAACTCTGAAGCCTGCTCGACCTGTTTCTCAATGGCCTCCAACTTCGTCAGGTCGGCCTGAACCTGCTTCCGTCGCTCCCCGTCAGATTGCGCCTCGACCATCTTTTGCGCGGCATCTTCCTTCGCCCCATTGGCGGTATTGAGCTCCGCTTCAGCGTTGGAAACGGCATCCACCGCAAGTCGTGCGTCGTGCTCCGCATTGTGCCAAGCCGTCTCAAGATCACGGGCTTTCAAGGCATTGCTGACAGCCTCTACCCGCCTAGCCAGAGCATCAACCTCATCATTATTCGCTTCAAGGCCGTCAAGCGCCTGCTGCGCAGTGTCGACGGCAGCAAAAGCCTTCTCGATCTGTTCGCCTTCGACCAGCGTCTTGCGCGCGGCTTCGTTCACTGCCTCTGTGATCTGCTGATCTCGCTGTTTTTCCTCGACCTTGGCTTCCGCTGCAGAAATTCCTAGCTCCAGTGCCTCAGCGCTCTCGAAGCCGCGTTCCTCAAGCCGCGCTACATAGAGTGCACGTTGGTCGCGCAGCGCTCGCTCTGCCTCCGAGGCTTCTTCCTTCAGCCGAGCGGCGAGATTGCGATAGATCTTCACGTCGAAGAGATCTCGTAATATGTCGACTCGCGCATCGGTTTTTGCGGTAAGGAACGTTTCGAACTTGCCTTGAGGTAGGAGTACGATCTGCCGAAACTGATCCGCTCCGTAGCCAAGCAGAGCCTCGACCTCTCTCCCAACTACCGAGACCTTCTTTTCTTCAATTACGCGACCGGATTGGCTCGGGCCAAGCGTATCCACCGGGATCCCGGTTACGTCGAATAGGGAGGCTTCCGCTGCGTCATCTGTTGTCCCTTCGCCGCGCGCCTTCGGACGCTCTTGCGCCGGACGACGACGGATCAGGTAGGTTTTAGTGCCGAGCTCAAAAACAAATTCGACTTCAGTAGGTAAATCAGGCGCAGAGTGATCCGAACGCAGCGACCGTGGCTCCTGATCGGTCTTGGTTGGTGCGCCAAAAAGCGCGAAGGACATCGCCGAAAACAGTGTCGACTTTCCCGCCCCCGTCTGACCGTAAATTCCGAACAACCCTGTTTCCAACGCAGAGCGGAAATCTACCACCTCGGTTGTCGCGAACGGCCCGAAGGCCTGAAGCGATAGGCGAATTGGTCTCATGTCTGTTCGTCCCAGGAGGCTACCACGTGGAGCTTGTCTGCTACGATCGCGACTTCGGAGGCATTTGGTTCTCGGCCGCGCACAACCTTCATGAAGTTGCCGACCATCTCGATCGGCGTGACTGCGGCGCGTCCGTTGCCGAGCGCCTTTGTCTCCGGAGCGCGTGCCTGACGGTCGTAGGCCAGATGGCAGGCATTGGGGTAGGTCGCGCGCAACCGTTTCATCGGATCAATCAGAGGGTTTTCATCCGTCAGATTGGCCTGGATGAAGTCTTCAGACGGCGTTCCTGCCAGAAGATCCGAGAATGCTCCGGTCAGCGAGCGCACTTGCCGGATCGGACGGAACGCTACGGTACGGATCTCGACCCCTTCAGCTTTGAGATCGACGATAGTCATGGATTTTTCACTTCCCGCCTCGTCAAAACCGAACGCGAGCGGTGCGCCGGAATACCGAATATGGCTCGCGCCTACCTCCTGCGGCTTGTGTAAATGCCCCAGTGCCACATAATCCGCCCCGTCGAAGACATCAGAGGGCACAGTTTCAATCCCGCCGACCCGTGTCAGGGCGCGCTCGGTCTCACCGACTGCGCCGCCTGCAACGAAGGCATGAGCCACTACGACCCAACGCGCTCCTTCGGGCACCTGACCCCTCGCTGCGGAGATCTGGGCCGCGATGACATCTGCTGGCGTGCTGATACCCTCATCCTCGAACACTTCCCGAGCTGCGTATTCATAGGAAAAGGGCAGCGCAGAAAAGGCGATCTCGCCATGCTCGTCACTAAGCAAAAGCGGAGCCTCGACCGCATCGGCGATTCCGCGTACCAGCACCCTCGACGCGGTGGAGAAGACAGACATTGCCTCGATCCGGTCACCGGAATCGTGGTTTCCCGAAATCATCACTACGGCGGCTTCGGTCTCGTCTGCCACGCGCTTGAGGAAGTGGTTGAACTGCCGGATTGACGAATTGGGCGGCGAAGCACGATCAAAAACGTCTCCTGCAATCACAAGAACTTCTGCCCGTTCTGCCAAAAGCGTCTCGAGTATCTGGCCTAGTATGACTTCATGATCCTCCTCGAGGCTCAACCCCATGAACTGACGCCCTAGGTGCAGATCTGCAGTATGAAGTATTCTCATGTCGCACCATCAATTATTACACATGTAAAAACTATATGGACAGCGGTGAAGAGTCAAGGTATCCTTGCCCCATGCCCTTCGAAGACCTCAAACATGCCCAGCGTGCGCGCCTAGAATACCTCGACAGACTGTTTTTCTGGGACGGTGCAGCAACTCGTGCTTCCTTGATCAAGCGTTTTGGTATTTCTAATGCGCAGGCCGCTCTCGATTTTCGGACTTACCTCGCCGAAGCGCCGAAAGACGCACTGCACTATGATGCCTCGTCGCGCCAATACCTTGCCGATCACAGCTTTGAACGGCTCACTGGCAAGTCGTCTTCGATGGAGCTGGAGCAACTCTTAGTCGGCACTCCATCTCCAGCATTCGATAGATTGCCAGATTTGCAACGCACTCAGGACCTGCGCGTCTTACGGCCGCTCTACCGTGCCTTCAGGGCGAATGAGGCAACAAGGATCGTTTATCAATCGATGCGAGATCCAGAACCGATGACTCGCTGGATTGCACCTGTTCGGTTCGCTTCTGATGGCGTTAGGCTTCACGTACGAGCCTGGTGTTTTGAACGTAATGGTTTTCGTGACTTCCATCCTGCACGCATTGACCCTGATCGGTCGTTCGCAAAAACCAAGCCGGCTGGTGCGGTACCCCGAGATAACGATTGGTTCACCTGGGCTATCCTGAAACTCAAACCGCATTCAAGATTGACTGAGGCGCAGCAACGAGTGGTCCGCATTGAATTTGGGTTCACTTCAGACGTGCTTGAGTCAAGAACCCGGAAAGCACTTGAGTTCTACACGAAACGCCGATGGGGTCTTGAGCAAAAAGAGCCTCGTCTAGAACGTGTCTCTATCGACTATATTCCGATGACCGAGGAGGAGATTGATGCAAATTGATATGCGCCGCATAGACCCCTCCCTCAACATGAACCGGTTCTATTCGGTGGGGCTGACCAAAGACCTGTTTGGCCAACACGGCGTCCACCGACAGTGGGGCCGCTTTGGTACTTGGGGGCGGCATTGCCACGATTGGTACCGGACACAAACCGAGGCTGAGACTGCCCTTTCTGACTTAGTCAAACAAAAGCTGGGGCGCGGCTACATGATCAAACTGCCTGCGTCAGAGGGCCAGGGGATTTGAAATGCCATCGTTTGGGAAATGGTCGCAACATGGTGTTCCTAAGAAGGGCTGGACATGCATCGGATTTGAGGATCTTGGTGAACCTTCCAGCCAATGTGAAATGTGCGAAAACCAAGACATCCGGTATGTCCACCAGATGCAGCATCCTGACTATCCGCACATTCTAGAGTGCGGTTGTGTTTGCGCCGGCAAGATGGAGGAGGACTACGCGGCCGCTTCAAAACGGGAATCTGATAGCAAGAACTTAGCCCAGCGTCGCGCACGTTGGCTGACACGAAAATGGAAGGTCTCGCAGAGCGGAAATGACTACTTGAAAACCGACGGCTTCCACATTGTCGTCTTTCCGAAGAACAGCGGATGGAGCGGACAGATCACCCGACTTAGCACTGGGGTCGCAACTCAAGCCCGTCGCCTCTACGACACCCAGGACAAGGCGAAGCTTGGCGCCTTTGACGGCATGATCTGGCTAAAAAACCAGTGAATTGTTGGTGGTTAGCAAGACAACCGAGTACTACACAGCACTCTTCGAAGCCCTGGTTCAATCTCCAAGGCGGAAGGAGTCCTCCCAATTTTGCGTAGCTGACCTTTTACGGAGCTGCTCCAAGATGCCAGTGACAAAAGCATCGGCGTCGCTTGCCTTGACTTGTCCTATCTCATATCGCTCCGGGTTCTTTAGTTTCTGCAATACTCCCTGTACGTCCTTTTTGAGCCCTTCACTCTGCTTGATGGCAAGATAAGCTTCGAATGGCTTGCTGCTAGCTCCACGCGGCAAGCCAATATGCCGTTCAAAATCTGGTATACTTACTTCATGAGCTACGCCGATACCGGCTGATCTAGCTTCGTGAACAAGTTTGCGAATTTCTTTATTGTGCGCCCAAGAGGGAGACTTCTTGAGCGTCCCTTGCTTGTTTTTGGCCGTGCCGTGGGGCCAATCGCAATCATGCAGCACCCCGAAGTCTTTACGGAAGTGGATCAGCATTTTCATTACGGCGCGTATCTGCGGCTTTCCTCGGGCTTTTATAATTGTAACCTGATCGATGAGCTCGTGCCCCGCTTCGACCACCGCTGCAATGAAGGCTGCATGTTCGGTGTCGCCCTCTACGACGATGGGATACGTGCCGAAGAAGACCTCGCAGAACGTTGGATCCATCTCCTGGATTGCCTTTAGTGTTTCCTTCTCATCGCCAGTGAAACCAGCCTCGTCAGTGCGAAAGGTCTTGGGACCAACTAAGTCGTCAGCACCTTCGCGTTCGAGCCGAAGAATCGTGGTATGGTCCATAGCCGGATTGACGAAAAGTGGAGAATGAGTGGTCATCATCACCTGCCACTCAGGCTGACCGGCAAGTTCGTACAGCTGCCGCTGGGCCGCGCGAGCCGCGAGCGGGTGAAGGGCATTTTCCGGCTCATCAATTAGCAAGATGTATCCGGGCAATGCGGGATCGCTGGCATCGTCCGGCAAAGCGCCGCCTGCTAGGATCGCTTCGATTTGAGCTTGGATCTCTTGTGTTCTTATTGGATCTTTCTTTGCTTTCGTCAGTTCTTTCTTCAGCGCCTTAACTGCATCTTCGCGAAGTTTTTTGTCGCTAACGAGGCGATTACGAACCTGTAGCATCGTCCAGAAAAGTGCTCGCTGTGCGCCCGCCCCCTGTTGAGACAATTGAACTTCTGCCCCATTATCCGTGACGCGTAGACCCGAACCGTCAGCGATGAGCTTGGCTGCGTCAAATCTTGGTGGGGCAGCCTTCACGTCCAAGGTGACTGATAAGCCAGGGAACACACCGGTAAAGCCTTGTTCTACTTGCGAAACCGCCTCTGAAAACTGAGATTTCTGTTCCTGGACAATACCTGTGACGCCTTTTTGGAGCTGCGACATTGCGAGAGAGAGGGCGGAATCAGCATCTGCAGCGGCATTTGAAAGGGCTGTGCCGACTGGTTCGAGAACCAGTTTCATAAGTGCCTTCTCGGCCTCGGCAGGGTCTCCGCGCGAGCCAATTCGAACTGGCTGCGGCAAGCGAGAATTGAACACGTTGTCGGCACCACCAGCTTTGCCATCTAAGGCATAGCCCCCATTTTCCTCTTCGGCTTGGCTGGGCAGGCGGGTCTGCCGGAGCGGCGAGACCTTGCCGTCCTCAACTTGTTCTGGCCACCATTGCCAGCGGCTGGTGAGGATGCGTAGATCTTCTCGTTCTTCCTTCCATTCTTCGCTAATATTGCCGATACCCTTGGGAATATGGACTTCGAGGATCACTTCGGATGGTTGGTCTTCCGGAGCTTGCGCACAACGATCGCGAATCCAATCGAACTTTTCGCTACCCTGAGCGAGCTCATAGGCCCGGAGAAGGGTTGATTTCCCGGAGTTATTGCGCCCTACAACGCAAACAACATCATCCAGCGCAACACTAATGCCGTCAGGCCCAATGCAACCGATGTTTCGAACGATCATGCGAACTAGCTTTGATCTTTTTTCGACCATCTTCATCATCCTGTAGCCATTAAGAAATTCTCAACCGTTGGTTAAATGCTGATCTCCAAATCAATCCTAAATCGCAACCTAGTGTATAGCTGCGCTGAAATTCAATTTTTTTGACGCGAATTGCGAAGCTTAGCGCACACGCAAATTGTCTAGCTGTGCACTGCCTGCACCGCCGCAAGGCTGGCTTCGCTTTCTAGCGCGTATCTTGTGTAACGGTGACCTGGAGACGAACATGCCATGAACATCCGCATAGTGTCTCGATTGTGGTTTTGGATGACCCTAGGTTTTGCACTCGCAGCGAATGACTAGAATACGGGCTGCAGCTGCGGCGTCTCATTATCATGATAAAGTCGGCTTTGGGCCGTCGACAACTTTGTCAAAGTCGACTTTCTGCAAGTCTAAGCCCTTCGTGCCGACAGCAGCATTTGCAATTTAGGCTTTATTTGCTCTTTCGCCGCTCCCCAGCCAAAGGGCCTCTTTGCCTAAAGGCTGAGTTCTGGAGACTGAAAAACCAAATTATGTAGCCATTCACAAAAAAGGCCCCGCCGAAGCGGAGCCAAGTTGATCCTCACCACAAGGATTAGAGTGTTTGCGCGCAGTCGGGCGCACGTCCTCTTCACGTGAACAGCTCCCCCTGAACCTTGGTTGCAGCTTCGAGCCGGTTTCGTTCAACGCGTCCAGCTGGATCGATGACCCAACCATCGCCATCTCGCTGGATACTGGCGTCTGGCCCATGGAAAGCGACGACCAAGCAATCCGCCGCAATGCGGCGCGATTTATGAAGTTCGGCGGCCTTGTGACCGCTTGGACGTATGCACCAAACGCCAGCAGTCCTCTTGCAGTCCGGACAGGCGACAGCGAGGACAGGGTGTTTGTAAGCTGTAAAGTCTGGCTGCATCGTCAATCTCCACTTCGTCCATCAGTAGAAGGGGCAGGGCGCTAGCGGCCTGCCGAATTTTCATTTCATGCCTTCGGGAAGCCAGTTGGCGATGCGGGTTGTTGCGGCATCATCCAGACCATGAGCATCGCGGGTCTCTGGATCACCAAAGAGGTCTTCCAGTTTGCCCGCCTTCTCAGCCTTTTTGAGCTTCGAGAAGGTTGTAACGGTCGGATGATCGGCTTCTAATCCAAGAAGCTCCTGCCACTGGGCCACCATGTAAGGACCACCCACGCGGCCAAAGAAGTTCTCGGCGTTTGGCGTGAAGTTGTCCCGAATGTTGGTCTCAACGGCTTTGTCCACCACATCGGCCATGTCGCTATCAAGGGTCATCAACGCGGCAAGATGCCGGATGATTTCCTCCATGATAAACTCCGTCCCTTTGGCTTTGTAGGCGCGGAACACACGGGCCATGTCACTGCCAAATTTGGCAGGTTTGGTTGGCGTCGTCAGACGGTCGTCCATGCTGTAGCCCGCAAATTCCGTAGTCGGCAGGTTTGGCACTTCATCTTGGCGCAAGCCAAAGGGGCGGGTGTAACCGGACTTGCCCGAAAGCTGGAAAGCAAAGAGCGCAAGAATGAGGTCTGGATCGCGGAGCGCGGCAGACTGACGTGCGCCCCGTGCGATCCGTTCGAGATCGGAGGCCAGCTTTTGCGAGATCGGTGACTTTGCGGCTGTGCTACCGCCATGGTTGGACTTGGCAAGAATACCGGCTTCGATGGCCGCTTTCTTGTCCTCACCACGGATCAAGCCTTGCTCGATCTGCAACTGTCCGCTGTGATCGACAAAGACCAAAACACCCGCGTGGGCCTTTTGCTCGTCCGTAAAGTCGCCATCCAACACGCTCTGCAAGGCATCCAGCCGTGCTTGGCCTTCCTCGCTCAGGACATCTCCCTCGGCCAATTCCGCAAGGTTGTCGTATTCCTCGCTCAGATCGTCAGACAGAACGCCACCTTCGGCGTAGATACGGGCCAGCTTCATCTGCTCGATCTGGTAGTAACCGACATAGCTGTCGTCGATGGTGTCGGCCCATTTCCAGCCCTCAACAACCAACGAAGCAGCCGCCGTTTCCAACTTCTTTGCAAAGAGGTCGGCAAGCAGGTCTGGGTCGTCAAAAAGGGTTTCCTCGGCAAATAGATCGCCACCAACGCGACCACCGGCTTGCTTGTAGGCGTCAATGCCAACATAGATCGCGCGGCGGTCGCTATCCTTGACCGCATCAGGCTTAAGCATCTTTTTGATCCGGTGATCGCTTTCGCCTTCCCCGCGCACATGCTCCAACACTTCCAGCGTCAGCGTTTCATCATCGCTGATGGTGAAGGCAGCGGCGTTGGAGAGACTGATTTCGCCATCCCGCAGGGCGTTGATGACGGGATCGGGCAGACCTGCCAGAGCAAGGCGGCGATAGACGTGGGCCTCAGTCGCGCCGTAGGCCATTGCGATATCGCCCACGCTTGCCCCGCGCTTTTCCATGGCGCGGAAGTCGCAAATCTCGTCGGCTGGATGCAGGGCTTCGCGCTGCGCGTTTTCGCTTGTCGCCCAAAACTCGGCGGTTGCCTGATCGGGTGCGATCTTGACTGTCACGGTTTGGAAGCGCGGATCGTCTTGCAACAAAGCAAGGGCGCGATAGCGACGGCCACCCACCACAATACCGATGCCGTCCTTTTCGGGGTAGCCCGCGATGTTCTGGATCAGACCATAGGTGCGGATGTTTTCGGCAAGCGTTGCGATACTGGCTTCATTGACGACAGAACGCGGGTTCAGCTCCGAGATATGAAGATCAGCGAAAGGGATTTCTTGGATGATTGGGTTGATTTCTGTTTGGTCGTTCATTGGGACGTTCCTTGTTTCATGGTGAAAATTTTGGTAGGGGTGCCCCACCCCGAAAGGGGTGAGGCGAGGCCGCTTAGGCGGCCTCTGTCGGTTCACTCGAACCGGTGGCGTTCACCGCCAAATTGTTTCAGAAAGGCGAGGCCGATCTTGGCGGAGAGACCTCCCTTTCTCACAAGCGCGATTGCTTCGCGTTTGCGCTGCGCGATAATTGCTCTAGTCATGTGTTCACCTCCTTTCCGACGCTGGCAGCGCCTATGGCGCGCCCCGCCTGCACGGGGTGACCAATTTCAGTATTCACAGGGCAACATGACCGTGAGAACGCGCACGGTTTGCGCGGGATCAGCGGGGTCTTCTGACCCTCCGTCCATCGTCAGATTGTAGTAATCGAACTTGAAATAGACTTTGGTGCCTTCGACTTCGAGCGCTGCAAAATCCCGTTCTTGATAGGGATCGTCATCAGTCTCGAATGCATCGAATGCGGCGATAGCCTTGGCCAAAGGCTTGATCTTGCCCGTCAGCAGGAACGCCTCATTGATCCCCGGCGTCCAAACCAGTTTGAATGCGATGCCTTGTGCATTGACTTGCTTAAACGCCTTGGGGTCCGCGAGTGCGGCCCGAACCAAATCGTTCTGTTCTGCAATAACCGCATTGCGGTCGTTCACGTCCGTAGCCATGTCTGGCCTCCTTGTGGTGATGCGGTCGGGTCTTTTGACCTCTTTCCGCCGATGGGATGCGCCTCTGCCAATCTGATCTGACCGGAAACGCATGTTTCCGGACGGAACAGAGTGGGAGAGGGCGTAGCCCGACCCACGGGGCTGGAATGAACTGTCAATTGGTCGTGGGGCAGGGGTGGTGCGGCCCGCAGGCGCAGCCGAGGACACGGCCCTGCCATGCGACGACCGGCTTTAGTCGGGCGCTTGCCAATTGACTGGGCAGGCCAGGTCTGTTGGGCGGACAACACCAATGGAAAAGTCGTCGTCGTGCCTAGAGCGGAGCGGAAGGCGCGACGTCCCCATCATCCTCGATCCCGCGCCACCTGCGGGATCACCGATGTCTCTTCTTGCCGATGTCGAACTTGGGCAGAGACCGGCGTATAGGAGCCTTGGGTTTTTCTCTCCTTGTTTCTGGAAAGATGGAGGTGACGCATCGCGGGTTTGGCGTACCCGTGGCAGTGCCCCGGCAAGCAGAAAAACGGTTTCCGGGGGAGCCTCCGATTTTCAGCCTGCGCCGCACCCTCATCCGATGCGTTTGTTCACCTTCATCGAAACAAGGAGAAACCCAATGACACATTACACGCTCACCGTTCCTGTAAAGTACGACGACAACGGCACTGAAAAGACAACTTACCGCCGGGTTGGCGCAGTGTTCGAGAACACAAAACGGGACACAGGCGAGACCTTCCTCACCCTGAAGCTCGATTTTCCCGTTGGTGTCACCGAACTGGTGGCCTTCCAGCCAAACAAGGGCGAAGTCACCGAATAAGGCAGAAGGGCCGCCAACAGGCGGCCCATTTGCAGCGCTGCCGGGGCTTTCTGCCCCCGCGCCCTTCGGGCACTCCCCGGAGGATATTTTTGGCAAGATGAATCGGAAGGCGTGCTTCTTGCGCCATTTTAGCTCTGGATGGCTTGCAAAAGGAAGTTTAACCCTCCTGGCGCACACCAACCCGAAGCGCCGTTTCAAGCTCTTCACGAATATCGTAGTTGGTCTCAGCCTCCAGCTCCATAGAGATTGCCAAAGCAAAACGAATGTCATCGTCGGGACTCAACCCGCCGCCAGAGCTGTCGCGGCATTGAACGCGGACAGGGAGCCGTAAGTCTGTCGTAAAGTTCGGAACAATTGGGTTGCTGTGCGTCAGCCGTCGAGACCAGACGGTTCCTCGCTTGATAAGATTGGCGTCCAACTGCCCACTCTTCATGGCGAGTGCCCATCCGTCATCCTCGGTGAACTCTCCGAAGAGATCGTAGCCATGTGGAACGGCATCTAGTGCTGCTAAACGGTAGCGTGCCCGTGTGACCCGGATGGGGGTAAACCAGGCAACGGTCACCACCATTGAGCGCCCAATTCTTTCGCCACTCAGCGACGGTGGAAGCGGAACATCGAAAATGGCAGCACGATCTTTGCGCAATGTGCCAAGTCCGACAAGTGTTGCCCCTTGGGCCGGGGCCTCTCGCATGCGCTGATCGTTCAAGAGCCCGTGGCCATAGTAGCGACAGACTTCTTCTCTGGCCTGCGCGTGCCGTCTTGGGTTTGGGGCGAACTCTGCTGTGAATTTCTCAACGGCCGCAGTCGGCCATGAGGACGCATTTACACAAAGAGCCTTAGTCAGCAACGCTTTGTCACGGGGTGAGAGGGGCTGTTCGGCAAATGGTCCATCAGCATCAGTCAAGGCGGCAAGAGAAAACAGCGCCGACCGTGAGGAAAGTGCGTTTGCGCAGCTGGTGCCGCGGGTTTTGTAGGTGTTGGCGGCACCACGCTGTACCGTCGCAACGTTTAAACCCGAGCGCTGCGTCCGGTCCACGACCCGCAGTCTTACGCCGTCGGCGGAGGATGACGCGCGCAATTCGTGCTCACCGGCAGGAGCAATGAAGTCGGGTTTGATGGAACGAAAAGCGCCAAGACCTATCGCAGATGAAACGGCTGGGTAGGGGTCATCGGCATCGTTGAGGATGATTGATCCCGTTGGTGGACCTATCCTCGGTGCGCTCAAGTCCTGAGAGGATGCACCAACTGTCAGGACGTTCATTGCCTCGCCGGGTGCCATAAGGGTGCGGAACTGCCTAGATTCCTTTTGAGCGCTTTCAACCAGTCTTCGACGCTCAGTTTGATCAGCGTCATCAAATGCGGTGAAGGTTGTACCCGCGACGTTCAAGTCGTCGCTGACATTGCCGGCGGCAACCATGAACAGGATGCCATGGCGTTCGGACCACCAGTCCAGGAGCCGCGCGAGCGAACCGATGCGTCCAGCAAAATGGCCTTGCCGGATCCCCACTGAAAAATTCACCAAATGGGCCTCGGGTGCCAATGCGTCTTCACCCAGGAAGGCGCGGGCAAGAGCGACATGAACGAGATCAACAAAAAGCCGGTCATTGGGGGAAGATGCACCGTGGGCATCGTCGATGAGGATCGGGATAGACAACAGCCGTGCGTCTGGAACTGGGTCCCCGTCAGCTTGTAAATCTCCTCGCAAAATGAGCGAAGCCATCGCCGTGGCATGGCGTCTGTGCTCCACTTGTGACAGCCGCACAAGGTCGTGAACGTCTTCGATGACCACGCCGTTGTTGAGAGCTGGATGGCCGGCAATGGGGGTTCCGTCGAGCAGGACGGCACGTATGGGTGCGTCTTCGGAGAACGATTCCAAAGCGTCCTCGAGCGGTTGCGCCGCATCACTGTCATCAGGCAGCGATTGGGCAACCATTTGTGGCAAAATGAACTGTAGGCCATCGAGATTGGCGACGCCTTCAGGCGCCATAGGGTTGGCAAGCATTTCCCGCACAGCGTCGGCAGGCATCTCCGCCAGAACAGCTTGATAGACGAAATCGGTTTCGTCTATCTCACTTGATGCGAGAATGCGCCCGCCTAAAGCTTCAATCTTTGCACGGCTATCCCTGAGCCACCTGCGGCGCAACGTGGCGTTGGCCGTAGGCCAAATTTCGAGTTCCAGGCGAAGAGGTTGGTCATCACCTTGGTTGAGACGGTAGGCAAGTTCGGCGCGGACTTCGGGCGTCAATCTGTCTTGCGGTCCCCAAACCCGGATGTCTGACAACATGGAAAAGAGCGTCCACCAAGGTGCCAAACCGCGTTCGGCGTCTTCTTGGGCCTGATAGGAACGCCACAGCGACAAAAGCCTCTGCAGGTCGCTTGTCGACGGCATCGTTGCATAAAGTGTAGGGGAAGCTGCGTCGACATAATCGTCGACCATTTCTTCGGGAATGTCATAATCATCGCCCAAGGGATCTTCGATAAGAAGCTCAAAACCTGCGTTTGCAGCCGCATTTTGAAAGCGCGTGATTGATACGACCGTTTCAAAAACCAGTGCGCGTTCTGGCGCGATGCCAGACGGGTCCTGCCGTAGCAAGACTTCGGCGTTTTCGCCTCTAAACGCAGCGTCCAGTCGTTCAAACGCTTCGCCTAGGCGCGCGGATTGGCCTTGCCGTCCCAAGCCTTGGGGGCGCCGTCGTCTGTCGGGCGTTCCCGGCAACCTGACGTCGGGTCGTGGCTCAGGCAGCCGTAGGATCGGCCGATCTGTCATCTCCGATTATCCTTCCGTGCTGCATAGCCCATGCTTTGACGCGATCTTTGACCAGTGTACGGAAGGTGACATTGCCTTGAGCCAAGGCGAGGCGACGATGAATATCCATAAAAAAGTCTTCTGCTTCTGAATAATTGAGTGGTGCAACAGCGCTGCGCAATCGTTTTGCGGTGTAGCCGAAGTTGTCTGAAAATTCCTTCATGCGCGCGGCGAAATATTCGGTCATGACCTCATCACTGGGCCGTGCAAGCTCGAGTTTGATTTCAAACCGGCGCCAGGTTGCGCGATCAAGCAGCTCTGGATGGTTGGTGGCGCCTACCAGAACGCAATAAGTGGGTAGGTCGTCAAGCTGCATAAGAAGTGTGGTGACGACGCGTTTGATCTCACCCGTTTCGTGTGTATCACCGCGCTCTTTGCCAATCGCGTCGAATTCATCGAAAAAAAGCACACATGGCTCGGTTCGAACAAAGTCAAACATGCGCCTCAGCCGTGTTGCGGTATCACCAAGATAGCTGGTTATGATCGCATCGTAGCGCACAATGAACAGCGGCAGCGCCAGTTCGTAGGCCAATGCTTCTGCAAGGGACGTTTTGCCATTGCCGGGTGGACCCGTGAGCAGCATGCGATGCCGTGGTTCGAGACCATGGGCACGCAAGACGTCACCTCGGTGTTGCTCTTCAACTAGCTCTTGGCACGCAGTTCGGACCCCTTTGTCCAGAAACAGTTGATCCATGGAGCGGTGCGGTTCGCGACGTTGGATCGAGCCACTCCCGTCGCGTAATCTTGTTCCGTTGGAGACAGGACGGTCATTTGAGGCAGATTTTGGCGTTATGGTCAGAGCACGCGCAATCCTGTCCGCGACCCCAGTGTGTTTTTTGGCTCGCTCATCCGCTGCGATCGCCTCTGCGGTCATGCGTACGGATGCTTGATCACCAGTTACTCCGGCCTTTACTAGATCAACGACCAGATCACTTCGCGCCACTTTCAATCACTTTCAATGCTGTTCCCTATCCTTTGAATCATAGACAGATATCGCAAAATGTCACCCGATAATTCAAATTTCGCGCTGATTTGATCGTTTGGGAAGCCAAACAATGGTTTGAGGCGAAGTTCCGCTGTGTATCTTGGTTTTGTACGCTTATTTTTGATCTGCGACCCAGCTGACCAACGAGGTTGATGGTTGTAAAAATTACAATAATACGGTATTGAAAAATCAGGAAACAGCCGGGGACGGCGATGATCCTGCAAGGTGAAAACGCAAGTTTCACTGGAAGCCGGGGCCGTCAGGCTCCGGTTTTCGCACAGAAGGGGTTCAATGATGAGAATTCTGCTGATCATCGTTGTGTTCAATTTCGAGACGGGATCGGAATTGGAGATGAGACAGGACTTCACGAATGAACCTGATTGCCATGCGGCAGCGCTGTCGTCGTTTCAGGAACTTGATGAAGCCGTCCAAATACGCGCAATGGACATTCCGGACGGGCAGGAAATGCTCGAGGGAACGATGATTGCCTACGGGGCAGGGGGTGGCGAGATCGGCATGTATGCTTGCAACACGTTGCGCTCGAGTTCAGGTTGAGATGCTCACTAGGTCTTTGCTCCTGACTTAGATCCCTCTGTTCACGTCAATGCCTAAAGGGAGCGGTGTCGCCCGGGGCCAAGATCGTGACCCGACTGGGCGGAGACCTCGGGCTCCGGTCGGTTTACCGACTAGAGCTGATCCCGAAGGGGAGGCCCCCATACACCTCGTCACACGGATCGTTTCAGCGGTTTCCATTGCAAAATCATCTGCGACAAATGGGTGGCACAGGCATCAATGAAGTCCAAAACCTCGCGGCCTTCTGGGAGTTCGACGACGACCGTGCGATGTGCAAGATCAGATTTTCTCTTGTCTTTTTCCTTTCCCGAAAGACGATCCCAACTCCGCAGAAATTCGCTGTCGACAACAACTGGATCAGGCTCCAAAACATCACGAAGGTCAGCAAGGCAACGATGTGCAAAAACGTAGTCCTTTGGGTGCTTGATGAAGCCTGCCCAGGCCCGAATGCTCTTGTCTGTTTCGGTCTCAATGTAGCGATCGGGCGGAGAAGCGGCGCGGATGTACTCCCGTAAGATGTCAAGCTGAACCAGGAAAATCTCCGACAGATCCTCGCAAGCAACGTTGGATCGAGGCAAAGATAGGATCCGCGCCGTTGATGTCACAAGATCGGCGATGTTGCAGGCTTCGGCAATATGGAAATCCGTTACCAGCACTTTGCCGTCAACGACCGAGATGGTCTCGGGCGCGGGGACACAATCGTACAATGCACACGACATTGGTTCACCGGTCTCCAGTTTGAGTTTTTCATCGAACGCAGCCCTAAACGCCGCGAAATCCTTTAGCGTATACGTCATCGCCCCACCTCAAAGCTACTGAAGTTCAAAAGTCTTGCACCTATGGTCGATCCCGTGGCCAGCAGGGCGCGCCAATGACAGCGAACGGAACGAGAGAGAGTGCCATTCGGCTGAAAAAGATCTAAAAACTCTGAAAATCCCATTACAACCCTCGCCTCCGGTGCAGGCCGATCAAGCTGCCGATGATATTGAGCTTGCCGCGATTGTGAGCCTTGATCATCCCGCGCAAAGCCCCGCCAGGATTGAGGACCGGTCTGACGGCGTGATCACGATTGGCATCCAGCAGAAGAACACAAATCGCCGCTTTCGTGCGACCCATTCGATCGCAGGCCGCGGCCCAGGCTGTGAGATTGATGCCCAGATGAGGAACACGCGCCGCGGCCGCCTCAACCAAAGCGTATTCCGGTCGTTCACCGTTACGTGCTTCCATCTCCATTTGGAACTCGGCACTCGCCAAGGAAACTGCGTGGGATAGGCCATAATAACCTGAGAACAGGCCTTGAAGCGCTTCGGTTTCCGCCTGAAGCTCTTTTTCTCTGCAATCGTCGGGGCTGTCAGGCCCCGACATATTTGAATCGGCGTGCGCGGGCTTGCCCGCGCTCCGCTTGTTCTCGCTTGCGTTACATTTTTCAGAATGAATCTGGTGAATGTCCTTTTGTATATAAGACCGGAAGGTTTCTTCCGGTTCACAAGAGGAATCACTATGGTTTTCTATCCAATCAACCAATCTCGTGCACAGATCTGTCGCGTCATCGAGGTGCTGAGAAAGCCGAGCTTCACCCAATGTGAGGAGCGTGTCAGTACGTGGCCAGGTCGCGCGTTCCTTGATCATCGCTTGCACATCATCTGAAAGCTGATCGGCCTCTGACAGACGCGCCAGCTCATCGCGAAACGTTGCAAGCCGCACACTGCGCTTGGCCTTGAGCTGTTTCATGCGCTCGAACTGAGCCTTGCGGGCTTCGCGAATGTCCAGAAGCTCTGTGAACCGTTCGATGAGTGGTGTCAGGACAAGACCAAGGCCGGCACTGCCATAACGGCTGCCGTTGGCAAGTGTTCGTCGCTCAATGAGTCCGCGCTTCTGCAGTGTCTTCTCGTGCGATCGCAATTGGCGTGTCGAGATCCTCAGGCGCTGCGCAAAGGTCTCCTGGCGCCCATAGAAAATCGGTTCTTTCTCCGGATCAACCCAAGCGTCTTGATCGGTGCTGCCAACCATGCGTGTGAGAATATCGGTCAGTCGCGTGCTGAGGCCGATGTCACGGCCAACGTCAGCAACCAGCGCGATGACATCGCGCCGGGAATAGCCCTGTGGGAGGGCGGGGTGAGGTTCTGTCCTCATTGTTGTCGCTCCTTGTCTCTGCTCATTGGACAAGACGGCGTCAGGCAAATCTTCATTGGTCGCACAAATGCGTTTTTTCTTGCCTGCATGACTCAGGGGGTGTTATGATCTAACTGTATTCAGCGATTTCAGAGTTGGCGCTCTGTGATCATAGCTCCCCCGGAAGGTCACCGCCTTGCGGGGTTTTGCTTTTCTAGGGTTCAGTTTCTCCTTTGGTTTGTCTGGCAAATGATCTTGCCGGTGGTCTTGGGTTTGCACCCAGGGCTGGTCCGTCGTCGTGATTTCCGGACCAATCCAAGATGCAACTTCCTCGTTCACACAGATGCGTTT
Organism: Loktanella agnita; assembly: GCF_046640325.1. Lineage (NCBI taxonomy): Bacteria > Pseudomonadati > Pseudomonadota > Alphaproteobacteria > Rhodobacterales > Roseobacteraceae > Loktanella > Loktanella agnita. The sequence continues at coordinate 105,005 of NZ_JBJMBF010000013.1, forward strand.
TTTCTTGCTCGCTGAGGGAGGGAGGTGCTAAACCAGATCAACAGCAATGGTGATCGAGAAGTTGGCGCTTCTTGGTTCTTGACCCCCCGTTTAGGCCTCCGCCTTGCGGGGGTTTTGCTTTTTTGACGTTTCGATCCTCCAAGTCGATTCTGTTTCCACTACAGATTTACCATACAACAGGTCGCGCCCGCTGGGGGAGCTTTGTCTAGATATTGCGTCTGAGGCTAATTCTTGTGGTTTCATCAAGAGCTAGACCGAGATGCAATGAAGCTGTTCGCACAAGTGCGTTTTTTGCTTGCTGTATCGATGTCTTGGGTGATAAAACCGAGCTTAACAGATTGGACCGTTTCGGGATTGCCGTCCCTAGGTTTTATCAAACCCCCCCGCCAGGTTGCCGCCTTGCGGGGGTTTGTTTTTTGGCTGCTCGCTTATTGCCCCCCTTTCGATTCTTATTTGTTGTACTGACCATACTACTCATAGAGGTGTGCGGTAAATGCGGTTTCGACCGCGAGCAAGATCACCACATTTAGTAGTCCACCTGCTCAAATCCGTAATTGCCTTCATAGTCGCGCCACTCAACCAAGACGGAACGATGCCAAACGCTCGGACAATTTGATCCGAAACCTGCGAGGCCCGTGTGAGCTTCGGGCAAGGCGCTAATACTGCTGGGTGTCCAACGATAGTCTCCTTGCGTGCCATAGCTGCCCAGACGGACGCTCGCATAGCTGTTGCAGTCATCGTCACGTCCAGATTCCCATTGGCGCGCTTGCGTTTGGAAAACACGGATGGTGCGGACAAAACTGAACTCAACGCCGCTGATGTCGATATCAGCGCGATCCTGCACGAGCTGAAGTGCAAACCCTTCCGGCAATGGAGCCGCGTCGCCACCGGTCATGCGAACGACAGCGGGTTGCGGCTCCATTGCCTCAGGGAGTGGTGGCATCTGAAATGTCGGGGCAGGGGCATCGGCCAATCGGCCATCAATCCCAGTGATGGGATCATTGCCATCCATTGGGAAAGATTGCAGCGGTGCGGTTTGGTCGAGCTCAAGGAGAATGTCGTAGATCCGCTTGCTGGTCAGCGTTTCAGGATCAACGGTATATGCCGCGCCCATCGGGCAACGCCAGATTTGCAAAGGCGGCTCGACCGGCCAAGGTGTGATGCGGCGGATGAATTCAGCCCGAGCACGTGCGCAAGGCGCTGACGCAGGCCACCCCCCTGATAGGCAAAGGAGAATGGCGCAATCAATTTGATATGTCTGAGCATTAGCGCGCTGCGGGAGAGCGGCAAATGCCGCGGCGGTCATGGCGGCAACGGCCGCTGCTGTGCGTCGTAACGATGTCAGCATGGAACCTCCATGGGTTGTGCGCAATATAGGTAGCGCGTTTCAACAATACCGTATTATTGTCACACATACCGCATGATTGGCAAATCCTTTCTAGCGATGGATGCTGCACATGAGAGTGCGTGCAGTTGTCAGCTGTGCCCAGGCGCATTCACAAGTGGCGTTTGTCCAAGGTATGCAAAATGCTGTGCGGTGAATTTTATGGCGGGTAGAGAACAGCAACGGATGCAGTGCATACATTTCGTGACATATTCCTGCCTGACGCGACGAGGCTTGGCTGATAACTATGGCGAAGCGTAAGGCCCGTTGGGCAAGATCAACACCAAAGAAATGGATACACTTTTGAATGGCTAGTCTTCATTTTATGAAGAGAAAAAGTTTAACCCAGAGATTGGCTTTTGGAAGCCTTCTCCTGGAACGGCACTGCTCCACATTCCGATGATGTTTCTGTTCGCGGCCTTGGTTGCTCTTGACTGATGAGATATGCTTTGGACAGACGGCGTTTCGTGATCGCATTCCCACTGGCCTTGTCTGGTTGCGCGGCACCCATGGTTTGGGCTCCGGATGATGTCGTATCTAAGGCCGTCTATAAAGCAGCCGGGCCAAAACACCTGACGCTTTATACCATGAAGAACACTGGCTCTGACAACGGTGCCCATTCCGCGTTGTTGATTAATGCGAGTCAGCGCGTGATATTCGATCCGGCCGGGTCGTGGCAACAACAGCAAATGCCGGAACGCAATGACGTTTTGTTTGGCGCAAGCCCGGCACTGGAGCAGTATTATGTAAGCTTTCACGCCCGCGTCACTTACTACGTCGTCGGCCAAACGGTTTCTGTCGAAGATGATATCGCTGAGCGGGCATTAGCTCTTGCTTTGGACGCTGGACCTGCTCCGCAAGGAAGCTGCTCACGATTTACCTCTCGACTACTGCGTCAACTGCCTGGATTTGAGGGCATCAGGCAAACGTGGTTTCCAAATAAGCTATCGGATGACTTCGCATCGCTTCCCGGTGTCAGCTATCGAGAATACCGTGAGAACGATGAGGACGACAAAAGCGTTGCGGCACGTCAGATCCGAGCGGCGCTCGAGGCAGAGAAGTAGCGCCCGCTCCGCAGCGGCTTGTCTTCAAACCAGTAGCGATTTGCAGAAGGAAATCTGTCGTTCGTTTTGACAAGGAGAAACTGAAGCATACGCCTCGATCAGACAGATCATTTTTCGCTCAGCTATGTGATTTCTCACAAGAACATAGGGATTCGCACCATGAAACGACCGACGATGAATTCCTTGGAATTGAAGAGATAATTCGAACTCAAGGCGTATTCATTGGAAGGAAAAGCCCGTCCTTCCATCGACACAAGAGACCCTCTGAACCTGACCGTCTATGACCCCCTGCAGTGTACAGCCCAAAGGGAGAGCAGCGTTACGTGCTGCAGGGCTTTGCTCGTAGGGGCACTCGGTTTTCGCGACCGCGCATGCACCAAGACTTAAGAGGATTGCGGTTGCGAGGGACAGCTGGACTGCGTGTCTTTTACTGTCGGGCAACTTCCGGAACCGATGCGTGGGCGTCTTCGAAACTAGCGTCTGCAACCGGGTCCACTTCCTGCTTCTTTTCCGAGCCGTGGCAGGACTTACCCATCATCTTGAACATCAGTACATGGGCACCAATGCAAAGCGCGATTGGCGCAAAAAGCCCAAGGTTGGTCCACATTCCGGCAATTGTCCCCCCCGCCAGCAAGAAGGCGGCGACCGGAGCCAACATGACGGCGCAGCACATCATCATGCCGTAATGCATGAGTTTTGAGGAACCTGTTGTTTCTTGCTGATCACTGTGTGGCATCGTCAATTCTCTCCATAATTGTCGGGACAGAGCCTTGCGGGCTTCCAGTACTAGAGGGTCAAGGATACATTTGGGTAAATATTAGCACTGGCAACCTGAGCGCGTTTGCGTTTCCAGTGGTAGGAATGTGATGTAAACCGCCTACCTTATTGACATCAACGCACAAACAGCGATCGGATTTCGCGCCCGCCACTGTAGAGCTATTCTTTAAGAGAAGAACATGTACCGAACCAATAGACGCCATTTTCTGACGACAACTGCGGCTCTGTTTTCGGCGCCATTGCCAAGCTTTGCGCAGGAAACACCGACACCTGCCAGACGACCCATATCAAAGAGATCCATGTGGGCAACGTGGGATGCCCGTGTCACCCCGCCAAACTATGACCCGGCAACATCAAATCCTTGGGACTTGCATCCCCGTTTCTTGCCCCAGCGGGTTGTTGCAAATGCTGGCTTGGTACCTGGTGACATCCATGTGGATGCCGTCGCCAGATATCTCTACCATATTCAAGATGATGGCACGGCCATGCGATATGGCGTAGCGATCGCGCGGGGTGATCTGTACGAGCCGGGCATCTACAACATCAAGCGCAAAGCAAGATGGCCGATATGGACCCCGACCGCATCGATGATTGAACGCGAACCAAATGTTTATGGGCCTTTTGCCGATGGAATGGATGGCGGGCCGACAAATCCCTTGGGGTCGCGCGCACTCTACCTTTATGAAGGGAGCCGGGATACGTATCTCCGCATTCATGGCACACCGCAACCAAGATCAATCGGTAGCCGGGCGAGTTCTGGTTGCGTGCGGATGGTCATGGCTCATATTATTGATTTGCATGCTCAGGTCAGCACAGGCTCAACCGCATACCTTTATCCTCCTGAGAATGCCGTGACCGCGCCCAGTGAATTTGATCTGACCTGATCAATCCAGAGCGCGTTTCTTACCAAGCTAACCCGTCTCACTTTGCTCCGGTAGTCTGGTACAAATAGGGCGGCCGCTGACAGTGCGCAGTGGGAGGAAAGTCGTTTCGACCGGACCAGCGTGCCGATAGACGAAACACCCGTCTGTGGGATCTATCATCACCGCGTTCAGATCTTGAAATGGGGCGGCGATCGCCAAAACATCCTCCGGCAGTTCTCCAATAAAGCCATTTTCAGCTGCCGCTTCCTCGGGAGCGACATTTGCACACGCGGAAAATGCCAACGGCGAAATACAAAGCAACAGAATACGGTGGTTCATCAAGTCATCCTTCAATGCTGAGAAAGCATGACAAAGACCACTAGCAATGGCTAGAGCAATCTTCTAGCGACATTAATCACTCATTTGTATCAACGCCTTTCTACGCTTGTCCGTGCGATAGCCTGTCTGCGGACATGCGCGGGCCTTTCCGCTCAATGGGCACCATCGCCTCGGGCCATCATCAAATGATGCTCCTGATGGTGCGCTCCAATGGTCATCAGGCCGATGAAACCCAAAGCAGCGATCTGTGAGGCATCTCCAGAAACGCGCATGGTGGCACCGCTGCCAGTCTCTTCAACCACAACGTTCCAGCCGGTCTCCGCAGCAAGAAATGGTGCATGAGCGGGGACCATTGCCTTTATTGCTTGTTGCGTGCGCCCGGCTCCGGTGATGACGAAGCTTGCGCCTTGCGGTGTTGGAGAGGCCACAACAATTGCGTCTGTGGCCACCAAATCCATATCAATCAAATGCCGCCGCAGGGCGGCGATGTTGACCTTCGACCAGTCCGTTCCGGGGTCTGCACGCAGGACTTCTGTGACCTCTGCAATCGCTGCGAATGCGCCTTGTCCCGGCTCCGACAAGGCATGCCTCAGGCTGTCATCCATGTTATCGTGGCTTGAGTGCGCGTGTTGGGATACCGCTACTGTTGCCAGTGCAATCCCGGCCAAGACGCTGGCAAATAGAGTCTTCATTTATCTCTCCTTCAATTTCCCTGGATTTCGGATACCAAGTGGCACCGCAAACCAATATGATCCTGATCATATGATACCAACACCCTTCAATCTCTTGCCAGAGGCGGCTGTGACGTCTTTGGACGTGAAGAGGGGAGATCACCTGTTTCACAACGGTGATCGAACCTACGGTCTTTTTGTAGCCCGGGATATAACGGTGCACCTGGTCCGGATCAGTGAAGGCGGCGAAATCATCATGATCCATCGGGCCACGCCTGGAACATGGTTTGCCGAGGCCTCTCTTTTCTCTAAGACATATCATTGTGACGCGATCACCCAACAAGACGGAAGGGTGTTCTGCATCGACAAGACAGCAGTCCTGAGCGGACTTCAGGATCTTGAATTTGCAAAAGCATATTGCGAAAGACTTTCCGTCCAAGTTCACCGGGCGCGACAGCTTCGCGAAATTCTCGCCATTCGATCGGCCAAAGATAGGGTGTATGCTGGCCTCATTGCCGGGCTGCTTGTTGGCACTGTAATCGATTTCGCGGCCACTGTTTCTATGACCCATGAAGCGACGTATCGCGCTCTGCGAGAGTTAGTTGCTGAAGGCAAGGTGCAAAACCCTCAAAGAGGTGTCTACCGACTGCAAGACGTGTGAATAGCTATCAATGCGGGCCGAGTAGTTGCGTCAGTCCCATCGACAGCGCTGTGACCATCAAAACCACACTAAGGCATGCGCCCATGATCAGGATAGTTGGCCTTGCAGAAAAGCGACCATTCTTGTTGCCCTTTGAATTTGGCATCGCTGGCCAGTAGGTGATCACAATACCGGGCAGAAGCGCATAGAGATAAACGCCCGATATGTTCTCGAACAGGTAGGAACGTGCGAGGGTCGGCCCGACCACGCCTAGCGCCGTCCAGCGGTCACCACCAAACGAGCCAAACCAATCTGCGGAAAAGACGTAGATCAGAACATGAAGCGCGACGAATGCACCCGCGCGCGCGAACGTATCCGAAAAGATTTGGGGCAGTGCCGACCGGTTGAACTGCCGCAAAAGTCCCGAGGATACAAAAAAACCGATGTAATTGACGAGGAAGACGACGGGAAAACCATTGGTGACAACCTGCCGCAAAAAGCGACTGAACGCCGTGGGGTTGGTCATCAGGATTGTGGTGAAGTCTGGTGTAAGGGCCACGAATGCAGTCAGAAATGGCAGTATACTGCATATGCTGAGAAGCGCCAGGTTCCAGCAAAACCGACCGAATGGCAGCTGGAGGCTGAAGTGTTTGCGAAAGGTGTTTCGTAGCACCACGTCAGGCGTAGCTTGCAAAAACCTGCGTTGTGCCGTCGTTCAGGACAAGCAAAACCTCGTAGGGATCACCGGTACCAGCTGCACCCATCCCGGGCGAACCCATTGGCATGCCGGGAACAGTCAAACCACGTGCATTTGGCGCTTCAGCAAGCATGCGTTGGATTTCGCGGGCGGGCACGTGCCCTTCGACAAAATAGTCGCCAATGAGGGCAGTATGACAACCGGAAAGATCTGACGTGATGCCAAGACCATCCTTCATGGCCCAAAGAACCTCTTGATCGACATCTTCAACTTCGACGGCAAAACCGGCACTTATCATCCGCTCGA
>NZ_JBJMBF010000014.1:0-107129 GCF_046640325.1 Loktanella agnita
ATATCTGCGCCAAGCATAGGGAATCACATCATACGTGATCTGGGAATCCTGAATCTGAAAACACGCGACACGCTCTAAGGCACACCAATCTCAACCGGCCTGCTCCGTAATGGTCCCGCTCAGCAGGCCCCAACCGCACCCAAATCAATAGAAAGAAACACAAATGGCTTCTATATCTGATCGCCTCAGATTAGTGGACAACGTCATTTGGCGGCCTCAAAGCGAAATGCCCACCTGAGGCGCATTGGGGTGTGATCATTCACGGGCTGAGCCAAACCTTCTGCGAAATCTGTGATCTCAGAATGCGGCAACTACTTTCGCGAGGCAGGGTAGGATCCTACACGAAATGAAATCGCTCTAACCCACGTTGCAAGCAATTGTCCCGCCACAACTGACGGAACACGTGAGAAATAATAAAGTTGCATGAACTACGTGTCGAAGACGCAATGAAAGTGCTGCGGAAATGGCGTGCCGCCGGTGTCGATTTGCCCCTTGTCACCCTCGGCCCGCCGCAGCCCCTTTTTCTGCAGTAAGGGCTTTAGGACTGCAGGGATCACGGCTTCGTTGATCGCTGCCCCATAACAGGTGTGCAGACCATAACCCCAGATGATGTAGTCCGAGAACAACCGGTCGGTGCGGAACGATTTAGGATTTGGGATCTCATAGCGGTCAAACATTGCCGACAGCGTGGCGGCGAAAACCATCTGGCCCTTGTCAATGCGGGTCTGGCGCAGTGTGCCTTTGCCAACCACCGTATTGCGCCGTGCGCGGCGATAGACGACCGGATTATGGGGGTTGAATCGCAAAGCCTCCCAGATGCAGTTGGCCATCGTGGCATCGTCCCCCTCGATTGCTGCGCGTTGCGTGCGGCGCAACATTTCGGGGCGGCGGAGCAATTCGTCCAAAGCCAAACAGCTGGCTTTTGATATGGTCGGGATCGCGCCGATCAAAATACCAAGCAAATTATTACGGATGCCCAGATCGCTCATGCCCGGTGTACCAGCGGCCTGCAATGCAAGACACCGGCTGAGGATCGTGGTTGCCCCATCAGGCGACGCTTTTTGTTTGGCCACAGCCCCATCGAGATACGCGCGCATCGCTGCCGCGTTGCGCATCGCTTTGGCGTCTAGGTCGGGGTCGGCTCCCAAATCACCAAAGAGGTACCAAAACAGCGTAGTGGTCCAGTCTTGCATCTCGGCCTCGGTGCCGCCCACACCAAAATATGTGGCGGTCATGTCCCACGGCACATGTAACGTCAGGTCCTGCGGCAGGTCGATCACCCCGCCCGAGGCTGCAACCCGCTCGGCGGCGACCTTTTGCGCGCGCGGTAGCACGATCTCAGGCACATCCGTCATACGCCCGGCCAACCGCATCGATGACGTGTCACGGGTGTAATCCCATCCCGGCTGCATGCCCAAAAAAAAGTTATCCCCGTCTGTAAGTTTGCGCATCCGCGGCTCATAGACGACTTCGAAATCTTCGTTACGGTTCAGCACGTCCAGCACATCGGCCCTCCGGGTCACCACCGCTGTGCCAGTATTGTCATAGGATTTTATCAGCTTGCGACCTAGCGATAGGTTGGGCCAGAAGCCGCGCATAAACTGAAAGATCATCACTTGCGTCGATGGTGCCGTCAAAAAACCGCGCAATCCTGCCTTGCCCTCACGTGACAAAACGCCCGTGCCTTTGATGAGCAGCCAGAACAGTGCCTGGAACCCTTCAACGAGCGTTATCAAAAAGTGCCAGATGGTGGAAAAGAAATCCTTTATTCGAGACATCTCAGGTCGGGTCCACAAGGCCCATGGCGAGCATCCGCAGCGCTACCATGGAGGGGATGAAAAAATACTCGCCGCCGCGGCACTCCACAAAGGTTTTCAGCTTGGACATGATATACGGCGGCTTGCCAGAACTGGGGTGAGAGGCAATCGTAAAGCGTTTGTGATGCGCGTGATCGCCCAGCAACGGGCATGTGTTGTTACCCTGATTGAAGTCCAGTCCGTATTGGATCCACTGCTGTTGGACGAACTCGAATTGGCGCTCGATGCTGGTGCCCATGATCAGCATGATAACGCCCTGCTCGGTTTCGTCGTCCTTGTGGTCGAAGTTCGGCGGCCCATAGGGCAGCCCGCGCCGTAGAATTCGCCGCCGTTTGTTCAGTGCCGAACTAGCATCGGCGTTGGTGGGCTGTTCACCCGTCTTGGCGTTGAAGCCCAAAGTGTTCAGCGGATCTAAATAGTCACGGGTATTCACCCGCCGCAGATGCGAGCCCACGGGGCACTTGAACCCGGCCATATCATCGCCATACCGAAAATCCGATGCCTCGGGCGAGCGTATGTACTCAAGCTGCGCCTTCCACGCGGGGATCGTTTTTAGCATGGCGCCGGTCTTTGGGTCACGCCAGCCCTTATCTTGCCCGAATTTAATCCAATCGGCGTGGTCGGGCACCAGCGTCAAAGGCACACCGTCCGACCATCGGCCGCACATCTTGGCCAGAAGCGTGTCGCGGGCTTCTTCGACTGGGATGTCCATCGCTTTGGCAAATTGCGCCGTCTCTTCGTTGATGACCTCATGAAAGGTGCCCACGTTCTCGTGCAGCTTGCGATAGGCCATGAAAGTGCCGTCATAAGTGAACTCTGGCGGTCTTGCGGCGGGCGGCAGCTCTTGGCTTTCGTCTGGGTGACCCAAGATGAATTCGCCCGTTTCAAGCGGCTGCCATTCGCGATTTACACGCTTGCCCCGGCCCAGAACGGCAGTCTTTTCCTTTTCTGGAGGAAGTTGACCCTCAAAGACAGGATCGCCGATACCATCCGAAAAGCCCAGATGCTCTTTGGGCGTGGGCAGTAGGGCGCCGTCGAAATCGTCAAAGATGGCAGAGGCTTCTTGATATGGCAGATCGCCGTTGCGGCCATTTTCGCGGATCAGATGAATTCCATCATTTGAATCGTCCGCAAGCGCCATCAGCCAGTTGGTGCGGGCCTCGAACTCGGGGTCCGGAACGTTGACCCTGTGCTCAGATATGGGCTGAGCATTAATCGACACCCAGATATGCACGTCCTTGGCGCCGTTAAGACCAACCTTACGGTTGCCTTGCCAAATAGGATCCCAATCCTTGTCCCAGTTCGGATCCTCGGCCTCGGTTTTCGTCGAGTCGCGGTCACCCAGCATACTCGCGCGTGCGCGCATCCCGCCAGAAAAGACCGTTGGCATACCCTGTAGCGTACGGATCGGCACCTCCAGCGAATAAAGCCCCATGAAAGTGAATCCTATATTCGTGGTGCAACGCGGCTTTTCTTCCTCCGTGCTCCAGCGGGCAGAGGTGGTCACCTTCTGGCGCACCGCCTCGACGAAGTCGCGCCCCGCTTGAGCCTTGCGGATACGGAAAAAGAAGTAACGTGCAAAGGGAAAGCTGAAGCGGCCATAGGCGCGCGTGACATTGCCTTGGATATCGCTCAGGTTCAGGATCTGGGTCATGACACAGCACCCCTTTCGCCAGGGTTGCGCAGGGAGCAGGTCACCGCTGGCGGTTGCGTCGGGGCGTTGCGGTTCGATGGTGCGTGGGTCTTCAGGAAGACACCGAAAGCGTCGTGCAAATCCGTGGCGCTCTTGCCTTGGGCCTCGATCGTAAAGTCCGCGAAGGCTTGCTGCACATAAAGGCCCTTTAGCACCGAGGGTAGGTCGTCATACTCACCCGGTGCGAGCGGCTTGTTGCCATTGACGATGACAAAACGATATGCGCCAAAGGCCGCCACTGCGGTAATTACAGCACCCAAGGCTGTTAGAGTAAGGGTATTATACCCCCAAAGTGTAAAATGCCCAAAGATACGCGCCGCCAATGCGGTCAGCGTGAAAAGCGCCGGGATCGCGATGGCTGCTGCCAGCGGGACCACCGGCAAGTTGTTAAACTTGGGCAGCTTCAGGTAGTAATCATGAAAGGGCATAGTGGTTTCAATATGGCAACGTTCAAGATAGCGGCCGAAGCTCTTTTCATCAGTGACATTGTCAGAAAAACCTACGCAATTGCAAAAGATCGCTTGAAGCTCAGCCTCCATTGTTTCCCAGAGCAGCGCCGCATAAGCTAATCGAACCTTCTTTTGCGCCTCTGGACTAAGCGTCTTGGGCAGCGGGTCGCCGTCCTTTTCAATGGCGTCAATATCGGCGGCGAAAACCAGATAGGAACAATTTAACTGGTCCATCGGGTTGGGGTTCACCGTGTCGATGCCCCGTGCCACGTCGATCAGCGGGTTCATCCAGTTCCGCCCGTTATAGACAACATCATTCAGCACGAACATGCGCACTAGATGGGTGCGCAGGTTGCGCGAAAACGGACTGTTATACTTCGCGTTAATGGTAGCAGGCGACTGGTGCGGCGGCGGCAGCTTGGCAAGTTCGATGCGCACGTTCTGTTCGTAAGAGGTGGGCGAATTGACGGGCGCTCCCTCGCGGATCGGGACGAGGAAGTTCAGAAACAGGTGACCGGTGTCAAGATCAGGCATCAGGTGTCTCTCCTTCGGCGCGTGTCTGGTCAAATTTTTGTTGCGCCCTGTTTACATAGGCCTCGCGGTTTACGTCGGCGCGCTCTGTGTCCAGGCTTGCGACGGGGCCGAAACCTGGCTCGCCTAGATCATTCTGTGTTTTTAGCAGGGCTGCGCGATAGGCTGTGGCGAAGACCTCTGGTCCCTCGGCATAAGCCTTCTCCAGCTCTAGCACTGCATCATAGACCCGCAGCCCGGCTTTTACATCGCGCTGCGCAGACCCTGGCGTGGCATTGTAGTAATAGTCTGTGTTGACTTGGTTGTGGGTGATGTATGTCTTGAAGCCTGTCACGGGGATCGACAGCGGGTATTTCGTGGCCGAATACCAGAACATGTTCAGCCCGTTGGGAATGCCGTCCGAGAACGCGTCGATATATTGGTCCCATGTGCCATTGAAGTTCGAGCAGAACAGCATGTAGTCGTTCTGTAGTTGAGGCTTGCCCTGGCCAAGATCTGGCCACTGGTCGCGCTTTATGATGACCCAGCGGGCAAAGTGGATAATTGATAGACCCAAAAGCCCCTTCAGTCGGGCGGGCAACCCCCGTGATGCCATGAAGATAAGTCTGTTGGCCCAGGTCCGGTACGGCTTGCTCGGTGTTATGACATTCATTGCATAAGCTTTGCCAGCGAGGTTCGACATGGTGACCTCCAAATTTTGCCCCCGGTTTCCCAGTAATATGCTGGCAGGGGTATTTCTCGTTATGCGTGCATGAAGCCGCATCGACTCGGCTTTTGTCAAAAGGTATTTCTGTTTTCTTGCATTAAGGCGCTGCCTCTGTTGCAAACATGGACGCCCAGACTGCTCAATCTGGCACCCCGTCACCCAGGATGGCCTGCGCGCGGCGCCACAGATTGTCTGACAGGCTCCGCAGCGTTCCGAGAATGCTGCGGAAATCGGCGTCATAGGAGAAGTCTGCGCAGCGCGCTTCCAGTGTGACGGCAGGCTCAGGCGGCAGGCTTTGCTGCCCTGTCAAAAGATCAGCGCATTGCATCAGGTCGTCTGGATCAAGCCGGTACTCGTAAAGCGCGTCGGCCAAGATGCCGAGCTTCTGCGTGCCGTCGCTGCTAAAGGCGATGTTGCGGACGGTGCCGGAAAAACCCACAACCCGCTGATGCAGCATGCCCGAGGTGCTGTCCCGCAGCTCGACCTCTGCGCCCTTGAGAATCGCGACCCAGCTGCGCGCGCCATCAAGCGGCAGTACATCCATTCCGTTACGCCAAGCATAGCTGTGCTGCCGTTCAACCAAGGGCGAGATGGCGATGCGGCGATCATCGCTGGCGCTGGCCAGCAGCTCGCCGTCAGGCGAAAAGGTCAAATCGTTCACTGGGGCGTTGTGACGGGTCAGGGTGCGGCGGCGGGTGGCCGCAAGGGGCGCGCCCTCAAGTTCCCATAGATGCACAGAGCCATCCCAAGTGCCTGCGGCCAACCGCAGCGTAGGGGTGGCCGTCACCGCCAGTGCGGCGACGGGCGCGCCGTGCTCCAACTTGGCCAACAGCGCGCCGGTGGCGACGTCCCACAACCGTACGGTGCCGTCCCAGCTGGCGCTGGCCAGGGCGGGCGCGGAATCAGCGCGGGGCACGACGGCCAGTGCCGATACGGCGGCATCATGGGTCAGGCGGAAGATTTGTGCGCCGCTGGGCACTTGCCAGAGCCGTATCTCGCCAGCCCAATCGCCGCTAGCCAAGTGATCACCCGTGAAGGTGAGGGTAGTGACGGCTTCGCGGTGCCCCTCCAGTGCGGCGATCAGTTCACCCGTGTCAGGGTCGCTCAGATGCACGGGCCCGTCCCAGCCCGCGCTGGCTAAAAGTTGCCCCCCATCGCTGAAAGCCAGTGCGGCCACCGGGCCACCCTGAGCAACGAGCTGTCGCCCCTCAGCGCTGCCTGAGATGGGCACTACCGTGACCTGTCCTTGGCCAGTGCCGAAGGCCAACTGGTCGCCCCCAGACGAGAGCGCGAGCACCGTGGCCTCCGCCGTGCTGGGGATCGCCAGACGCAGCGTCGGGTCGCGGGTGGCATCACCTGCGTCATAAAGGCTGAGGCCTGAGCCAATCGCCGCCGTCACCAGCAGCGGGCGCGTCGCTTCGGTGCCGATCAGCCGGGTGCCCACCCCAAGAGCACGCGGCGCAGGAACACCAGCGCAATCGGGCGCAGTCTCATCGGGCAGCGCCCAAAGCAGCATTTGCCGGTCATGTCCGACCGAGACCAGCCGCAGACTGTCACCGGCCAGGAAACGCGCCTGCGTGACAGGCCCTTGGTGGCCGGTCAGGAAACGCTCTTTTTGCAGTGCATTCACCGCGTTATTAAGGGCAAGCTGCGCACGGGGCAGAACTGGCCCATCGAAGGCTTGGTTGACGCAAACCGCACGCTGGGCCAATTCCACACTTTGCCGGGGGTCGGTTTGCAGCAAGCTATTGGCCTGCATAGCCATGTCTCGGGCCCAAGAGTCACGCTGCAGTGCTGTGACCTCGCTTTCCTCGATCAGCGCATAGCCAAGGAAAGTCGACAGCAGTAGCAGCACGCCCGCAACGGTGATGCGCCGCCGCCATAGCTGCCGCTTGCGTGACGCCTCGCTCGCCTTGATGAACGACCGGGCACGACGCACGCGCGCGTCATCGGAATCAAGGCCGCCCGACTGCCACAGATCCACCGCCTGAGCCAGCCGGACGCCGCGCCACAGATCGTCGGGGATCCGCCCGCCGTCGGCCCAGGCATTGGCTGCCGCTGTCAGTTGCTGGCGTAACAGGAAGGTCGCGCGCTCTTCATCGATCCATTGCCGTAACGACGTCCAATGCCGGAACAGCGCCTCATGTGCGACCTCGACCATCTCGGTGCCGTTTTCGATCCGGGGGATCAGCAGGCGCCGTCTGCGCAGGGTATCAAGCTGGTCGTGCACCGGACGCAGCAACTCTGAATCCCAAGCCGCGGGCTCGCGGGTATAGTGCCCATCTTCCCCCAGTCTTACCATCTGCAGAAAGGCGCGCCGTAATGCGTCTGCCTTGCCCAGCTTCTGCGCCCGGTTCAGCACCGCCTGCGCCTCGGTTGAGAGCGCGCCAACCACGCCACCCAGGCTTTGATAGGCTTCCACCGTCAAAGTGCCTTGTTCATGGCATTTTTGCCAGAGCAGCCACAGCATATAGGCAACGAGCGGCAGCGCATCAGGCGAGGCGGCGTCGTCGAGGATTTGGCGCACAAGCCCAGTCTCCAGCGTCACTGCGCCCAGTTGCGCGGGTGCTTCGATGGCCTTCTGAATGCCCGCCACCGAAAGCGGCCCCAGTGACATCGTCTCAAAGTCCATCTCCAGCTTGGCGTTAAGCTGCTGAAATGCGTCGAAGAAGTCCGAGCGCATCGTCACGAAGACCATCAGCGGGGTGTCCGGCACCTCAAGCGAGGCCTGTAATAGCCGCAGAAAGCGCAGCGCCTGCACACCGCCGTCCCGATCACTGTCGGCCAAAAGCTCTTCGAACTGGTCGATGACCAACAGCACGCGGGCGTCGGGGCGCGCGGTGGTCTCGCGCAACCGCTCGGCGGCGTCGATCAGCGGGGTCGCCGGGGGAGGCCGTCCGCTCGGCGTGCCGACCCCACAGATCTGGCGCAGATCCTCCAAGCTCCAATCAAGGAAAGAGCGTAACTGCGGGTCGGCATTGTCGCGTTTTTCCTCGCGCAGCGTCTCAAGCAAGGCCACCAACCGCAACAAGCCGCTGTCCGCCGCTGTCGGGCTCGGGGGCTCCGGCGTGGATTTATCGGTCTCTTTTGATGGTTTCTGTATGCCGTCTGGGACGGTTGGGCCTGCGTCCCCAGAAGGTGGCGCAGGCGTCCAGGCCTCCAGCGCGGCGCGCCAGGCCCTCACGGCGGTTGGTGCGTCCTCTTCGGTGTCCGCGCGCAGCCGCTTGGCCAGGGTCTGCGCCAAGGCGCCATAAGGGTCGTGGCCGGGTCGGAACGGGTCAACCACGATCCAGTGGTCATCCTGTTTGCGCAGGCGTGGCAACAGACCAGCGCGCGTGAAGGACGACTTGCCACTGCCCGAAGCGCCGAGCACCATGATCAACCCCGGCGCGCCCCGATCCAATAAGGCCAGACCTGCGCGGATCTCGGCCTCGCGCCCGAAGAAGACGGCGGCGTGCCGTTCTTCATAGGGCGACAGGCCGGGATAGGGGCACTCGCGCGGGTCCCAATCGCCCGACAGCCCCAACACGTCCATCCGATCCAGCCGGTGCCACAGCCGCTGGTAGCCCTCAGGCTTGTCACGGCGCAGGTCGATATATTGCTTCTCCTCTAGAATCGAGGGCAGCTGAATGGTCCCGGTATAACCCTCGCAGAACAGGGTGATGATGGTCTTGCCCTCCATTCGCGCGAGAGCGATCTCGGCAAAGCACCATTCCGATTGCAGGTAGGCATCGGTGCAGAGGGCGATGACCACGCGGCAGGCACGCAGCTTGCGATAAAGCGTGCGTTCCCAGCTGCGGCCAGCCTCGATGCCCTGCGTGGGGTCGAAATCAAGGAACACACAGCTGTGCTTGGCGTCTTGCTCAAGTTTGCGGCGCAATTCTTCGGCAGCGACGTTGTCTTTCGAACTGTGGCTGATGAAGATTGTGCTCATCTTGGTATCCGGATTACCGTAACTGCCATGTTCAACAGTCTTCGTAGAAGTTGTCGGTGGCGCGCGCGAAAGCTTCATAGAAATCGGGCACAGCTATGCCGCGGCGATCAAGCGCGGTCTTGCAGAGATGCACCAAGAACTGTTCGGGCAGACGTACCGCCAAGGCAGCAGGTGCCGCCCCGTCGATGATCGCCAGCGCCATACGCGCAGCGATCTCGCCCTGCTCGAATGGCGAAGAAGACACAGTCAGCATCGCCCCGTCCTGCCCATTGGTCCAGCCGAGGCCCAGCACCGGCACAGCGGCGTTGGCCTCGGTCCACTGCATGACCTGCGCGGCGGGCCGCACAAACGCCTCCCCGGGGGCAGCGCGCACTTGCTGATAGTTGGTCAGCAGCAAAATATCCGCCTCTTGTTCGGCGCGCGCAACCGCGGCCTGCCAAGCATTGAAGGTCTCGACCTGGACAGGGGGCAGCCAAACCAGCGGTGCCCAGTCAATGGTTTCAAAAAAGGGGATTTCGGCGGTGATCGAGGCCGATAGATCGCCAATGAACTGAACCTGCATGGGGCCATCCCGTGGGGGCAGGGTGGTGCCCATGGCCAGCAGGGTTTCGCGAATGGCAAGCAGCGGCTTGCGCTCCAAAATACCGGTGACGTTGGGATTGTTCCCATAGTAGACTTCCGGCTCGGCGTTGACGCCGCCATAGACCACTGCGATCTCAGTCTCGTCCCCGGCATAGTGCATACCCACCAGTTGCTGTGCCACATCGTCAAACAGGACCAGCACATCGGGTTGCGCCTCGTCGATAGCGCGATTGGCGAGGTTGGTGGCAGTGCGGCGAAAATCTGCGTCAGTGTGATTCTTGAGATCCATATAGTGATAGAGCACTGCCACATCACGTCGTGTCTCAAACTCCCGTTCAAGGCCCTCGTTGATTGCCACAACCCAGTCGTAATCGGTGTTATAGCTGTGAATGACCAGCACGCTCCCCATCTGGCTGCGCTGGATGTAGACCACCGTGAAGAAGGCCAGCAAAAAGGCCAGAACCGCCGCTATTCTAAGGCCTTGCCACACCATCAGATCAGATCCAGCCAGGACCAGAAGAACAGGCAAGCGTAAAGCGCGCCTATTCGTAGGGCGATGAGCAGCAAATTGGCCGCAACCATGCGGCGCGCGTCGCAAACCTGCTCAAGCCCGCAGGCCGCCATATCATTACGCAGTTTCAGAAAGTAAGAGCTTTGGTAGGGAAAGATGAAAGTGTCCGACATCGCCAGGATGATAAATCCCACGACCCACATGGACATGCCCTGATCGTCGGCCAATGGGAACAGTGCTGTCGCCATCAGCACGACTGTGACGCCGGTCGGCAGGGCCAGCCTGACGGTCAGGATTACGGCCGCAACCAGTATTAAAAACAGCGGCAGATCATCCTGCATATAGTCACCCAGCCAAGACAAATTGGCGATAACAAAGCTGTCGAGCCCCACAGAATACGCGATGGATACCCAGCCCACGATAGCACCGATATAGACAAGTACGGGCCAGTCGATCTGGCCGCGGAGGCTATCGCGGCCCAGCGAGCCCAACAGCATCAGTGTCACGAAAACGGCCAGCGCCACCCAAGGGAAATCCACCCGGTGCAGCGTCTCGGTGAGAATGCCCGCCGCCATGGCAAGTACGGCCAGTGCCACCACCCATTCGGCGGACTTGATCGGCCCTAGCATTCGTTGCTGTTCGCGTAGAATATGTTTGGGCACCGAAAAGCGCCGCGCGCCGCGAAAGATCACTGCCGAGACCAGCATGAAGGCCACAAGCATTAGCACACCATAGACCGAGGCCGCCCAGAACCACGACCCCCAATCAAAGGCGAATTTGGTCTGCGGGTCCAGCAGGCCATAGACGATCAAATTGGGCACCGAGGCAGTCAGGAAGATTGGCACCAGCAGCGCGGCGCCCGCAAGCAGGCTATAGATCAGCCGATTGGCATAGCGGTCCCTATCGCCTGCCTCTGAAATCCCGATCAACTCGATCAGCACGGGCGCAACAATGCTGACCCGTCCAACGACGGAAGGTATGATGGGTGACAGTAACGCACCCAGCCCAAAGAGGCTGGCGTTATAGCCGAGCTGCGTAGGTGGTGCTTTGACCAGCAGCCACAACGCCAGCCGGTAGGTCAGACCTGATGACATCATTACTGCGCCCAGCCCAAAGACACTCAGGCACATAAAAAAGCTCTCGGATCGAAAGCCCGACAGCGCTTCTTCCGGGGTAGCCACTTCCAGTAGGATAACCGCCAATGCAGCAAAAAGCGGCGGTACATATTCCGGCAGCGGGGTAAACAACCACATACAGACGCTGACGGCCAGGATGGCCAAAAAATCCGTCCCTTCAGGGCCGAGGTTCAGCGACGGGACCAGCAAATAGACAGCAATGGGCGCTGCGATCGCCAAGAGCCAGCCAAACGTGTCCCGCGCTGCGCCCTTTGCCGTTGGTTCGGACAGCGCATCGCGGTGGGGCTCGGCGATGCAATCCGTTTCGAAGCGCGCAGCATAAGCATTGAAAAAGGCCTCGCGCACGGGCGTGTGCTCTGCGGTCAGGTCGGCAAGTACCCGGGCTGGTAGGGCGATCAGATCAGCGTCCTGCACGGCGCGTGCAGTGTCAGAGTAGCGTGTCGCGCCCAACAGCGCCTCTGCGCCAATTGGGCCACTCGCCCGTTCGGCAGTGCGCCCCTTTTCTGGCGCACCGTCTTCTAGCCGCAGCGTGCCGCTCTGTAAAAGATAGACGGCGGCAGCCGGCTCGCCCGCGCTATAAAGCGTCTCGCCAGCGCTCAGGTGTCGCCGCGTGGCATGGGCCAGAAGGCTCGCCAAGCGTATCCCCGGCACTTGCCCGAGAATCGGGTCGTCTATCAGCATCTTTGAAGACACGTGTAGCGGCGCGTCCTGTCCCGGTTCTGGTCCCTGCGCCACGTCTTGCGCCTGTCCTACCACCCTAGCCATCGGCGCGCACCGTAATGCGGTAAAGCGGCCGCGTCACCGGCCCCACATGGGTTGGGAAGTGCCCGATCAGCGTGATCTCGGACGCCCCGCATGTCTCAAACAGCGTCAGCGCGTTTTCGGGCAGATGCGCGTCCCAAGTATAGCCCGGCGGCGGGGTCTCGGATCGCAATGCCAGTTCGACGAAGATCACCGGGATTTTCTCTAGCACCGTGCGCATCAGTTCCTGCACATGGGTTAGGCCGTGGGTCTCTATGATATGGTGCAACACACTGAAGAAGAAGGCTACGTCATAGGTGCCCGGCGCGATATCATCAACCAAGCTGTGGGTTAGCGCAGCCTGCTCGAAACGCACCTCGCCCGGTGTGAAGCACTGCATCATACGGCACAACGCGACGTTGCGCTCTAGGATGTCGATGCCGTGGCCCACCATGCCGCGATCTACGAAATAGAGTGTGTTGTACCCCAGCGAGCAGCCCACATCCAAAAGGCGCTTCCCTGTGATATCGGGACCTAAGGCGGCATGAACCGCCGCGCAGCGGTCGTCGCAGCGCCGAAGCGGCGGGATGCTCTGGCCGTGGGGGTAGTTGTAAAGCGGCTGGTAGACGTTTTTGCCCTGCCGTAGCAGCGCCTCCACCTGCGCGACCAACTCTGCCTGACTCTGTAGCCCTGACTCTGTCATATTGGGTGCGCCCGCTCAATCCCGGGCTCGGGCCCACTTTGCCCTTGCAGACGCGCGCCGACCAGACGGCGCCCCTCGCGCAGTTCGATCACGAGATCGGCATCGACCATGTTGACGCGCACATGATGGATGACGCTAGGCGCCAGCGCCTCGTCCCAAAAGGCTTGCATCTTGGCGGGCTCATAGCCCAACCGGCCCTGGCTGCTGGCGCGCAGCCGCGCCTCACGGGCAAAACGCCACTCTTTCAATAGTGGCAGCGGTACGTCCAGATAAACCAGCATATCAAGACGCCGCGCCAGCACGTCATATCCGGGCAGGCGTGATCCGATCATCGCCCCGTCGAAGACGCAGATGTCGGGGGGCTGCTCAAGTACTTCATCGGGCAGCGGAGCGTCACTGCCCAGATCATAGCGCGGTATGTGAAGTGGCGCCGCGCTCCGGTCGATCTCACTCAGAACCTGGGCGATGCGGTCCGTGTCATGGCTGCCTGGCAGGGTACGCCAAGGCAGACCGCGGTGCGCGCGTACTTCGGCGCTATAGTAAAAGTCGTCGATGGACAGGCTCAGGCATCGCGGCGTGGGCGCGACACTCGCCGGCAGCAGGTCGGCCAATAGGGCGCTTAGCGTCGTCTTGCCCGCGCCGGGCCCGCCTGCCAGGCCGATGACAAAGGGGCGCGCGCGGTCTTCGATGCGCGGTGTTAGATAGCGCATCAGCGGCAGGGCGAGTTCCGTCAGAAAGGCGGTATCAGGGGTCGCGATCCCAAGGTGTGTCATCCGCGCCTCGAACAGTGCCAAAAGGCGCGGGCACAGCGCGGCGCGTGCCCGGCGTTCGGCAGTATCGGGCGCGCCACCAAACAGCGCTAAGTCCATCTCCGAGGGCGCGGTCGGTCCACCCTGTGCCGCTGCCCGCATCATTGTCTTACCCCAGCGCCGCGTGCAGGTATGCAGTCGCGGTAAAGCTGCAGGCTGGTCTCAAAGAGCTGATCTGCTGCCTCAGCCGAGCAATAGCGCGCGATCACCTCTGGGTCATCGTAAAGCACATCCATGTAGAGCGCGCGGTTAAAATCCTGGAACCCCGCTGCGTCAAAGGCGCGTGTGAACAGCCACGCAAGATAGCGCCGCCGCTCCTCGGGCAGGCCATGCGGTACGAAGAACCCGCGATAGCGAAAGAAAGGTCCGCATTGCGTAACTGCGCCATTGTCGAAGGCAGCGGTATCGCCCAGCCGGTCGCGGAACTTGGCCGTGACATAGCGCTCGGGTAGCAGTGTGAAGATGGGCTTCAGAAGACCGCCTTCCAGCAGGCGGGCGATATCGCCGGGCTGTTCGATCAAAAGGTCCGAGCGGGCGGGGTCGTCCTCGGGCCGGAACAGCGAGAAATAGCGCTCTGGCCCACTCTCGAAGCCAACGATGCTTAGCGGAGCGGCGGCCTCGCCCTCGACCCCGGGGTCGACCTTAGCCGTCAGATCGTTGGCAGCAATGAAATGACCAATCAGGAAGTCTTCAAGACCTGGGGGGCCGCCCGCCTCGCCGAAGTTGGCGATGATCTGGGTAGGAGCGCCCGAGGTGCGGGCATAGGCGACGAACTCGGCCAGTGAGCTATAGCGGGCGTCATCGCTGCGAATATAGATCTGGCTGGGCGTAATCTGCGACAGGCTCAGCGGTACCAACGGTGCGCTGTCGCCCCCTGTTTCAGCCAGAAAGCTGGCATAGTTGTCGTTTAACTGGATGATATTGTAGCCGTTGGGCGGCAAGCTGTGGAAGAATTCCAGCGCGGCGCTCAGGTTGCCGTCGGACTTGAACAGAAGGTTCACCTCGATACCTAAAGGCTCGCCTTGTGGGTCTGTCAAACCGGCTATGGCCTGTGCGATTTGCTGGCTTAGCGGCAGGGCGCCCGACATTGCGCCGCGCGGGATCAGGATATTGATCGGCTGGTCTGGAAAATCTGCGGGGCGCGGCACTGGTGATGCATCGCACAGATAGGGCACGGTTTCGGCATCGGCGATAGCCGAGGTGGCGATGGCAGCGGTACAGCAAACAAAAAAACCCAGCGCCCCCGCGTGCTGGGCCCGACAAAGGAACGGCGAAAGGGTGCGCCTGAAGGCATTCAAAGCTGGTCTCATCCGCAGCGATCTGGGCAAACACATCCATCCAAGTTGCTAGTCCGGCCCGGTTTAATCAGTTTAAGCTTTTATATTTTCATAAGACTCTTGTAAAAATTGAAATAGGTCAAGTATATTCGTTCTTAGATTGTGCATCGGATGAGACGCGGTGCATACATTAAATAGTTCCCAAGTCAATTTCAGCGCCAACATAAGGGCTTGCATTTGCAGCATCAATTACAGCCCAAGATTGACAGGCTTCGTCATATCCGGGTTAGCTTGACTTAAGGTCATGTGAAAGAAAGGCGGGTTAGCACCGCCGTTAGCCTCTCAACTGCGGAAGGAAGGACACTGGACATGCCCAAACCTAACTACAGGCAGATTTTTCTGGGAGGGCTGACCGCCACCTTCATCCCAGCATCTGTCGCCGCCAACGGATATCAGAACCTGCATCAAAGCGCGACAGGCATGGGCACCGCCTATGCGGCCAATGGCGCTGCCATTGACGATGTGTCGGCGATCTTTTCCAACCCGGCCTCGCTTGCCCGGTTCGATGGTTGGCACGTTTCGGCTGGAGTGACGCTAATCCTTCCCACCGACAGCTTTGAGAATCTCACCGCCACCACGTCGTCTGGTACGCCAGTAACCGATGGCGATCCGGCGGTACCCACCCAGTTCCTAGATACAACGGTATCAGGCTACTGGTACATCTCGCGTAATATCAACGACCGGCTCTATGCAGGGCTGTCCTTTAACGCGCCTTGGGCCACAGCTTCGGACTATACTGATACGGCGGCCTCGCGCTATACCGCGACCACGACAGAGTTGACCGCTTACACACTCAGTCCGATGCTGGCCTACAAGATTAATGACAAGCTAAGTGTGGCGACGGCATTGAACGTCCAATATTATGCTTCGACCTTCGCTACGAACCTTCCTGCTAATCCGAATGCACCCGACCGCACCACCGATGCCTCGGCAGAGTTTACTGGAGACAAACTGGCCTTCGGCGCGTCGCTGGGGGTCGAGTATCAGGCCAACGACTGGCTACGGCTGGGTGCTTCTTACCGCAGCGCGATCGAACATGACTTTGACGGCGAAGTGCAGCTTTCAGGCCCTGCTGCGACGCTTGCCGGCTTCGGCGTCGCCACGACCGGCAGCGCCGATTACGCGATCTCGACACCCTGGATGCTGCAATTGGGTGCCCATGGCCAGGCGACCGACAAGCTAGAACTTTTTGGCTCAGCCACCCTGACCGGGTGGAGCGAATTCACGGACACAGTGATCACAACCTCGAACCTGGGCACGCTGACGGTGCGCAATGACTGGGACGACGCCTGGTATGTGGCCATCGGTGCGGGCTATAAGGTCACGCCGCGCACGAAGATCTTCAGCGGGGTGGCCTATGACCAGACACCGACCCCCACCGAGGTCCGCAACCCCCGTGCGCCTAATGCTGACCGGTATTACGTAGGACTGGGATTGTCGCATCAGTTCACACCGAGCAGCACCCTCAAGCTGGGCTATGCACACACCTTCTTTGACGATGCCCGCATTGCGCTGACGAACGATACGAACCCAAACCGCGGCGCGTTGAACGGCGACATCAAGATCGATGCCGATATCTTCATGGTGCAGTACATCCACACTTTTTAGGCATAGGCGGGTTGAGCACGGTCGGGAGAGCCTATGACGACGCGCGAAGACGAATACCTTGAGCAACGACTCAGCAATCAGATCAACTGGTACGATCGCAAAAGCGCCGCCGCTCAAGCCAGCTATAAGCGGTTGCGGCTCTTTGAAATCATCGCCGCCGCCACCATCCCCTTTCTGGCCGGGCTCACCGACAGGCACCCCGCAATCACCGTGGTAGTGGGCGCGCTGGGGGTGCTGGTGGCGGTGCTAGCCGGGATGATGGGGCTTTTCCGCTTCCAAGAAACCTGGACCGAATACCGCGCTGTGGCTGAGACCCTCAGTCAAGAAAAGTATCTCTACCTCGCCGGAACTGGACCCTATCATGACGACGAGGAGAGGTTCGAACGGCTCGTCGAACGGACCGAGGCCATTTTATCTTCCGAGACATCGGGCTGGGCGACAGCGATGCGTGCTGGGGTCAAACACGACGCTGCGGCGCGCGCCAAGGCGGCGTCCTAATGCGTACCCCTACATGTTGGCTGGGTCAATGATGTGCACCTGTGCGCCTGCTGCATCGCCGCGACGGGCGAAATCAGCGGTCCCCCCGGGGCCGTCGCCACCCTTGCCGTCCCATAGTAACAGCATATGCAGTGTCCCCTGCCCCGGGCTTTGGCTCGCCTTAAACGCGCGCGCGATCATGCGCGCGTTACAGTCGGCAAAAGGGCTCTTATACGGGTCAGTTGGTGTGGCGGGCACGACATGAGCGTATGCCAACAGCCGTTCAAAACGTGCGGGCCAGTTCAATTCGGGCTCGCCTTGAACAGATGTTTCAAGGAAGGCATCGACCGGCAGCGCCAGCACGATCTCCAATCGGGCGCCCAATTCCAGACAGGCCTCGGCAAAAAGAATATCACCACCCCGCGCACCGCCACAGATGCACAAGTCCCCCGATCTAACGCCCCATTTGCGCAAAATCGCGCTAATCGCATCTTGCGCCTGCAATACCTTATCAGCTGGAAAGCGCGGGGCTGTGCGGTCCGGCGCATCAGTCATATGGCCGCTAAACAGCACGGTCTTGGCAGGTTCAGTCATTGGCATAGCCTTCTTAGCGGGCAACGGGGCGCAAAATCATTGACAGCGAATTGTGCCACAGGATTGAATTGCACGCAAAGACACACGTATAGAGCGAAAAACCCCAAGGCATTCCCGTAAGCGCCGCACGTCACCTCACACGGCCCCGCCGCGCGCGGCCCAAATCGTAAGGAAAAGACGATGACACCAGAACTGGAAGCACACCTTTTCGGACCCGGCCCCAAACGCATTCTGGCGCTGGATGGCGGCGGGATCCGGGGCATCTTGACCTTGCAGATGCTCAAGCGGATCGAGGCAATGATACGGGTCCAGATGGGGCGCGACGATGCGGTGCTGTCCGATTACTTCGACCTGATTGGCGGCACATCGACGGGTGCGATCATCGCCTCGGCTCTGGCGCTCGGCTGGACGGTGGAGCGTGTCGACGAAGTCTACCGAGAGTTTGGCAGTGATATCTTCCGATCCAGCTTCTTCCGCCGCGGGCTGTTGCATCCAAAGTTTTCGGCCAAGGCTATTCGGGACGGACTCAAGAAGAATTTCGGCGATATCCAGTTGGGTGGACCCGAACTCAAAAGCG
Source organism: Loktanella agnita (assembly GCF_046640325.1). Classification (NCBI taxonomy): domain Bacteria; kingdom Pseudomonadati; phylum Pseudomonadota; class Alphaproteobacteria; order Rhodobacterales; family Roseobacteraceae; genus Loktanella; species Loktanella agnita. Next base: position 18,206 of record NZ_JBJMBF010000014.1, read on the forward strand.
GTTTGGGGATCGTTGCAAAACGGCTCGATACCGGTAGCACCTGGATCCTGCATAACAACCCGCGCGGCAAATATTTCGGGCTTAAGCCCAGTGGCGGCACTCCCAACAGCGCATATCTGCTGCGCGACGTGGTGCGCGCCAGTGCAGCGGCGCCCACTTTTTTCGAACCAGAGTTGATCCGGGTGACAGACGATCTGCAAGGCGCCTTTGTCGATGGGGGCGTCAGCCCACATAACAACCCCGCGCTGGTGCTCATGATGCTGGCCACCATCCAGGGCTATGGGCTGGGCTGGGCCACCGGTAGCGACCAGCTTCTGATCGTGTCTCTGGGCACGGGCACGAAGGCCGCAACGCTTGACCCGGCCTCGGTGACACGGATGCCAGCGGCAGAGCTTGGCGTGCGCGGGCTGGCCACGCTGATGGCGGACGCAACCTTGCTGAACGAGCTTTTGTTGCAATGGATGTCGTCTAGCCCGACGGCGCGCCAGATCGACGGCGAGGTTGGCGACCTGGGCGGCGATGTGCTGGGCGGCGGACAAGGGCTGATTAGTTATCTGCGATATAACGTGGAATTAGACTCTGATTGGCTAAAGCAAACCTTAGGGCTGGACTATACGGCCACGCAACTCGACTCGATTGCGCAGATGGACAAGCCAAAAAATATCGACGATCTGGCGCGGATCGGCGAGGCGGCGGCCGAACAGATCGAAGACGCCCATTTCGACCCGATTTTCACACCAGGCACGAGGCACAGATGACTGGCGCGGATCTGCCCACCTGCTTTGTGGTGACAGGCTTTGGTCAGAAGACGGACTACCCCACAGGCCGCGTGCTGAACCTTGATCTGACCTTCTCTAAGTTGGTGCGCCCAGCCTGCGACGTAGCCGGTATCAATGCCTTCCGCGCCATCGACGCCAATGTCACGGGCAGCATCGACCTGATTATGTATAGATGGATCTTTGCTGCTGATTACGTAATCGCTGATCTATCCACCCTGAACGCCAATGTGTTTTATGAACTTGGCGTGCGCCACGCGCAGCGCCCCAACAGAACTTTGATTATCGCCGAAGAGATGCTGATGACCCGCGTCCCCTTCGATCTGAGTTCATTTGTGGTGCATCAGTATCGTCATGATGGCGATAAGATCACGCAGGCCGAGCAGGACCGCTTCGTGCCCTTTTTAGCGGATCTTCTACACAAGATGCAGGCCGGTGTGGCCCGCGAGCGTTCGCAAACGCCACCGGTACCCGATAGCCCGATCTATACCTTTCTCGAAGGTATGGTTCCGCCCGACTATCAGCCCAAGGCCGCGCTTGCTGCGCCTGTCTATGTACCGTTAGATGGGCGCGCTACGGCTATAGCTGGCGACGGGGCGACGATTTTCGATCTGATGAAGGCCGCAGAGACCGCCCGCAAAAAAAACGATTTCGATCTGATGATTTCGTACCTGACAAAGACGATTGAGATGGAAAGGGGCGGCGATGACAGCGCTAAGCCCGATCTCTTCTTGATGCAGCAGTTGGTGCTGGCGACCTATAAAGCGGGCGAGCAGCAGGATGACCCTGAGGCCGCGATAGATGCGTTGGTGCGAGCTGAAACGATGCTAGAGCAGCATTGCGCGCCTTGGCTTTCCACCGATCCTGAGACCTTGGGCCTGCTTGGGGCAATCAACAAGCGGATGTACGACCACACCGGCGAGCTGGACTATCTCGACCGCGCGCTCCACGCCTATGAGCGCGGATTTTTCATCAAGCAGGACTATTATAACGGCATCAATGCCGCGTTCATGTATACTCTACGAGCCGGAATCGTATCTGATCGGTTCGAGGCGATTGCCAGCTATGGTCAGGCCAACATGCTGCGGCGTCGCGTGATAACGATCTGCAAAGAGTTGCTGGGCGCGCTCGACGGCAGCGCTGGCCCCGAGGACCGTGAATGGGTCTATGCAACCTTGGCCGAGGCCGCGTATGGCTTGGGCGACATGAATGAGCAACGTAGGCTCGAACGCTGGCTCAATGCTGAAGCCTCAGAATTTGCTCGCTCCAGCTATTACCAGCAGAAAACGCGGCTAACTGAGGCGATAGAAACTTTTGGTAAAACCGATCTGCCGCTGGCGCGGCAAGGCCACCCTCAGGTCATAACAGACCCTGCCAATTCATATTCTATCAAAACAGAGGCCGCCGAACCTGACGGCGCGATCACTATCATCCCCAAAATCGAGCCGGGCCGGAAGGCACGCAGCGTCGAGATCAGCTACCGTATCGAATATAATGATTAACCCGCGATATTCCTATGGGTGCGCGCCATATTAATCCATTGTTATTGCTCAATATAATGCACCTGTCGTCAACGCGAAAAACACCGTGTCTCTGCGGGAAATACGGCTGAAGCTGTGCCATCCGATCTGCGCTCAGCCAGTAAAGATTGCTCATCTAGCCTTCACGGTACAGGAGTCTAAGGCTAGCTTTCATATCCGTCAGGGTTGGCAGATTGCCAGGCCCAGGTGCTTGCTGTCATATCATCCAGCGTGTGTGTCGCTGACCAGCTAAGCTCCGTCTGTGCACGGCTGGGGTCTGCCTGCATCGCCGCGATGTCACCTGCGCGCCGTCCGACTTGCCGGGTGGCTATTTTGCACTGGCTTGCTTTTTCAAAGGCCGTGACCATATCGCGGACGCTGTAGCTTTGGCCGGTGCCGATGTTGAACGGTCGCGCGCCGGTATGCGCTATGGTGTAATCCAGCGCTGCAACATGGGCGCGGGCCAGATCGACGACGTGGATATAGTCCCTCAGGCCGGTGCCGTCGGGCGTATCATAATCGTCGCCAAAAATGCTCAGCGCATCGCGTTTGCCCACCGCAACCTGCGCAATGAAGGGCATCAGGTTGTTGGGGATATCCTTTGGATCCTCGCCGATCCGCGCCGAATGATGGGCACCGACTGGGTTGAAATAGCGCAGCAGCACTGCCGCCGTGCCTGATGTCGCCTTGGCCCAGTTGGTCAGGATTTGTTCCGCCATCAATTTGGTTTGCCCGTAGACAGAGGTCGGCGCGGTGGGGTGGGCTTCGTCATAGGGCAGGTAGACGGGTTCGCCATAGACCGTGGCGGAAGAGGAAAAGATGATGCGTTTGCACCCCGCCCGGTCCATCGCATGTAGCAAGCTGAGGGTACCCGCGACGTTCACATCGTAATAGGCGAGCGGTTTTTCTTCACTCTCCCCAACAGCTTTTAGCCCGGCGAAATGGATCACTGCCTCTGGCCGGAAACCCTGCATGACTTGATCCAGCTTGGCGCTGTCGCGGATGTCGCCGGTATGATCATGCACCGTCCCGTTCGACAGGGCGCGGACGCGCGTCAATACTTCTGGTGTGGCGTTGCTGTAGTTGTCCAGCACGCAAACCTCATGCCCCTGCGCCATTAGTTCCAGCAATGTGTGGCTGCCGATATAGCCCGCCCCGCCTGTGACCAGAACGCGCATCAGAGAATGAAATCTGACGCGGTTAGCGTGGCACCCTGCGCGAAGATTTCCATTTCCGCAACCCCGTCGCCATTGCGATCTACAAGGATGGTAGTATCTCCGCCCGCCACGTCGAGCCGGAGCTGGCCCACATCCCCTGTAAAGCTCTGGACCATATCCAAAGTCTGATTGCCTGATGTGGTCGGGTCCGCATCAAGAGCCGAAAAGTCAATCTTGTCAGTGCCTTGATCGAAATCGGTGATGGTGTCGCTATTTTGCGCTATGCTTTCGCTGACAGCGATGAACACAAATGTATCCGCGCCTGCGCCACCAGTCATCGTATCCGCGCCCAGCCCGCCAGAGATCACATCACGCCCGCTGCCGCCGTCAATCTGATCATTGCCACGTCCGCCGTAGATCGCATCGTTGCCTCCATTTGCATCGATTGTATCATTGCCGCTGCCGCCATGGATCATATCCGCGCCCGTGCCGCCCTGTAGAGTGTCGAAACCAGAACCGCCATAAATGGTGTTTGTCCCACTGGTGGTTGTGATGGTGTCGCTGCCGGACCCGCCTGACAATGTGTCATCGTCTTGGTCGCCATTGATCGTATCGTTTCCGGTGCCGCCTTTGATCATGTCATCGCCAAAGCCACCATTCAGCAGATTGTCCGCAGCATTTCCGATCAGAATATCATCCCCTGCACCGCCAGTCGCGTTTTCGACTTCCGCACCGTTTGCGATGGTAAATCCCCCCGCAACGCCGTCAGCGGCAGAGATAAAACCGCCGCCGCCGATCTCATATTGCAAGGTGGCTTCGCGCAGGTCGATGACGGTATCCTTGTTGCCGTCATAGCGGATCGTATCAGTTCCGCCAGTGTCCCAGATCGCGACCCAAGCATCATCGGTATCGGTCAATATATATGTATCGTCCCCGTTGTTGTGGGTTGTGTTCGCGCCGTAGATTTCCTGTAGTATGGCAATATCCAGCGCCATCGGTGTGGCGGCGTTTCCATCGTTTTCCCAGTCTGACGCCTGATTTTGCGACCAGCCATCATTATAGGACATGACGGTATAGACGCTTTGGTTCAGTCCAAAATCGCCATAGTCGCCGAAGGGGAAATTTGAAAGCGACGGGTTCAATCCGTTAAGGATGCGCGACCCATCATGCGGGTGATCAAGCCCTAAACCGTGCAGCGCCTCGTGGATGATAGTAGAATAGCCAAGCCCGCCCGCTTCAAGGCCACCAGTGGTGTTCCAGCCGTATCCACCAGTGTTGAAAGCACCCATAAGGGCACCGCTATAGTCGCTTCGCGGTGGCTGGTAGAAATATCCTAACAGGCCGCGATCACCCAAATTGGCAGCGACGACCTGAAAATCAGCATTCCTGTCGTTAGTCTCTATAAATGTTAAATTGACATACTGCGATATTGTGGTGAGAGCCGCCATGAATTGCCGCTCTTCATCGTCGCTCCAGCCATATGACCTAACCTCGCCCGATATGGCATTGGCTCTTTCACCGTTCCGAACAAAGTAGACACTGATCTCTGAACCGGAAAGGCTGTTACCACTATCGAGCGTCGCGACGGGAGAATTTTGATCGGGCATGCTGGCTACCTTTACGCAGGACTCTTAACATGTCCTCTTTTCAGGAAAACTATGGCGGAATTTTGTGCATAGTTATTGGCTCAAGCCAAGATCGCGAAAACCTGACCGGAGCAATCCCGCCAATCAATGGCGAGCATAGAGATCCTCATACCGCAGGATATCGTATTCGCCAAGATAGCTGCCCGTCGACATTTGAACTAAGCAAGCTATCGGCGCAATCAATCGCTGTGGCTGCGCCAGACCACAGGCTAGTCGTCGATATCTGATCATTGCCCAGCGAAAGAGACAACGTTTAAATTGTTCGTATTCTAAAGATAACGGTCATCTTGGCCTGTCTTGTGCTCTTCTGAAACTACTTGGAATAGCTTTTACGTGACAGAGCTCGACACCACCGCAGAGAAGAACCGGGGTGATCATTATTAGCGCCCTGTCAGCTTGCCCGTAGCGTTGCGCCGTTTTCGATTTCTGTACGATACCAGTCATAGGTGGCAACAATGCCATCGCGCAGAGCGATTTTTGGTGACCAGCCCAGTCGCGTCAAGCGGCTGCTGTCCAAAAGCTTGCGATCTGTGCCGTCGGGTTTGGTTCTGTCACAGACAATCCGACCGCGAAATCCAACGATATCGGCGATGATATGCGCCAGATTGATGATTGAAATGTCATGCCCCGTGCCCACGTTGATATGGCTGCACATCGGTGGGGTTTGGGCCGTAAAGGACACTTTGTCAAAATCCAGCACAAAGCGCGCGGCCTCTGCCAAATCATCCACATGCAGGAATTCGCGCCTTGGCGTGCCGCTGCCCCAGATGACAACATAGTCAAAACCCGCCTGCGCGGCTTCATGAAATCGCCGGATCAACCCAGGCAGCACATGCGAATTGTCAGGGTGGAAATTGTCGCCCGGCCCATACAGGTTGCAGGGCATCAGGGAGCGGTAGTCGGTGCCGTATTGGCGGTTGTAGCTTTCGCAGAGCGTGATCCCGGCAATCTTGGCCACGGCATAGGGTGCGTTGCTCGGTTCTAGCGGACCGGTCAGCAGCGCCTCTTCCATGATGGGCTGTGATGCATCGCGGGGATAAATGCAGGACGAGCCCAGATTCAACAGGTGTTGCACCCCTGCCTGATGGGCGGCGTCGATCACATTGGTCGTGATTGTCAGGTTGTCGCGGATGAAACTGGCCGGAAAGCTTTCGTTCGCCATGATCCCACCCACCCGCGCGGCGGCGAGAATCACCGTGTCGGGTCGATGCCGCCGTAGAAAGGCGCGGACGGCTGGTTGATCTGTCAGGTCCAGCTCTTGCCGCGTGGCGGTGATCACATCATCGGTGCCCGCATGTTTCAATGCCCGCAGGATCGCGCTGCCGACCATACCTGTATGTCCTGCAACATAGATACACATCGGTCAGCCCTCCACCGGGACGGGCGTGTTTAGCCCGTGAGCATGCAGCAGCGCATGGCGCTGGGCTGTTTTCAAATCTTCGGTCATCATTTCGGCGCAAAGTTCTGGAGCAGTGACTGTTGGTGCCCAGCCAAGCCGCGCCCGCGCCTTAGCGGGATTACCGAGCAGGGTTTCCACCTCTGCCGGGCGAAAATAGCGCTGGTCGATCCGCATGATCACATCGCCCACCCGCACATGCGGGGCGCGGTCGCTGTTCACGGCGGTGACCTTTGCGATTTCATCCAGACCCACACCTGAGAATGCGATTTTCAACCCCAGCTCCGCCGTGGCCCAGCGGATGAAATCCCGCACCGAATATTGTACGCCCGTGGCAATCACGTAATCCTCTGGCTGATCCTGCTGCAACATCAGCCACTGGGCGCGGACATAATCGCGCGCGTGACCCCAATCGCGCAGCGCATCAATATTGCCCATGTAAAGGCAATCCTGCAGACCCATCGCGATATTGGCGAGGCCGCGCGTGATCTTGCGGGTGACAAAGGTTTCGCCTCGCCGCGGGCTTTCATGATTGAACAGAATGCCGTTGCAGGCAAAGATCCCGTAGGCTTCGCGGTAGTTCACACAGCTCCAATAGGCATGCAACTTGGCCACGCCATAAGGGCTGCGCGGGTGGAACGGGGTCGTTTCGCTTTGAGGTGTCTCGCGGACCAGACCATAAAGTTCCGATGTTGCGGCCTGGTAAAACCGGGTCATGTCTTGCAGTTTCAGAAAGCGGATCGCCTCAAGCAGGCGAAGGGTGCCAAGCGCGTCCACCTCTGCCGTATATTCGGGGGCTTCGAAACTGACGGCGACATGGGATTGCGCGCCAAGGTTATAGATTTCATCCGGCTGCACCTCTGCCAATATCCGGGTCAGGCCAAGGCTGTCAGTCAGATCGCCATAGTGCAGAATGAACCGGGCGTCATCGGCTTGCGGGTTTTCGTAGATGTGATCAATACGGTTGGTGTTGAACGATGACGCGCGGCGCTTGATCCCGTGCACCTCGTATCCTTTGGCCAGCAGCAGCTCAGCCAGATAAGATCCATCCTGACCGGTGATCCCGGTGATAAGTGCGCGCTTCCCCATGATGACCCTTTCAGACGTTGTTAACCAACACCTGTCTCAGAGGTCTTAATACTGCGTTAACCAGCGTACGGTTAGGGAAGACGCTGTTCAGGGCTGACGGCAATACTGCGCGGGATTTCATTTCTTGCGGAAGGCGTAATGTCCATGTCTGAACAGACCCCAAACCTGTCACTTCCCTTCATCATGCCAGCGCAGGCGCAAAAGCATGTGACCCATAACGAAGCGATCGAATTGCTCGACATGATCGTGCAGCTGACACTAGAGGCGAGCGGAGCTACGATACCGCCTGGCGCGCCTGCCGAAGGTCAAGCCTGGGCGCTGGGCAGCGGGGTCAGCGGGGCATGGGCCGGACAGGATGACATGATCGCCACCTGGCGTGGGGGCGGCTGGCTATTCGTCACGCCGCGTGATGGCTGGCTTGCCTGGGTGCGGGATGTGGCTGAAATGCAGGTCTTTACCGGTGGCGTTTGGGTTACGCAGGGTGAACCCGAATTGCAGAACCTGCCCAGCGTGGGGATCAATGCGAGTGCCGACAGCACCAATCGGTTGAGCGTGAACAGCGATGCGGTGCTGCTGAATAATGCGGGTGCTGGTCATCAGGTCAAAATCAATAAAGCGACGGCGGGCGATACGGCGTCACTGCTGTATCAGACAGGTTTTTCCGGCCGGGCCGAGATGGGGCTGGCAGGCAATGATGATTTCAGCATCAAGACCAGCGCTGATGGCGGATCATGGGTGACTGCGGTCACGGTGACTGCGGCAGAGGGGCATGTTCAGATCGGCGCGCTACTGAACCTCGCACCCGGCGGCGCACCCGGCACGCCGAATACGGGCGACGTGTATTTCGACAGCACAAGCGCAAAGCTGCGCTGCTATGATGGGACGCTCTGGCAGGACTTGTTTTAAGTGTCGGAGTGATTTTGGGATGCGTGCATATTCATGCAGTGCTCGGGTCGTGATTTGCGGAATAAGGCGGTGCCGGAACGGCGAAAGAGGCTGGCCTGTCACGTTGTTCACCCGCCTAAGAGATCCCGCCCATATTTTCCAAAAATGACCGCTGAAGTGACACAAGTGGGGTGGGTCAAGACCCACCTTACGCAGCCTTTTTGTTACAGATCACATTCGGCGATAGCAGTTCTTCGCCCCTGTGCCATCTGTCTGAACGTTTAGCATGGGGTGCTTCAGACGAATGCGGCCGTTTGCGAACTATTTCAATCACCTAAGTGGAGAATGTATAAGCGAACGCGCCCTCCGCGCAGGTCACTGTTACCTCGCTATATGCTTTCCCGGACACCATCCGGCTAAGCACTTGTCGCGATAGATCGGGCAGGATGGAATTGGTGATGATATTGTCGATCATCCGCCCCCCGCTATCGGGATCGCGGCATTGGTCGACGATGTGATCCAGCACATCATCGCCGTAAACCATCGTGGCGCCATGAGCCTCTTTCAGGCGCTTGGCGACTGATCCCAGTTTCAGTTTTGTGATCCCGGCCAGCACTTGTTTGCCCAGCGGGAAATAGGGGATGGTCACGATCCGGCCCATCAGCGCGGGGGGGAATACCTCCAGCAGAAACGGCTTCATCGCTGTGTTCAGTGCGTCCATGTCAGGGGTTTTCTCACCGGCTTCGCCCATTTCCATAATCACATCGGTGCCCACATTTGATGTCAGCAGGATCAGCGTGTTCTTGAAGTTGATCGGGCGGCCGTTGCCGTCTTCCATGATGCCTTTGTCGAAAACCTGAAAGAACAGCTCGTGAATATCGGGGTGGGCCTTTTCAACCTCGTCCAGCAGAACAACGGAATAGGGTTTGCGGCGCACTGCCTCGGTTAGTCGGCCCCCTTCGCCGTAGCCGACATAGCCGGGAGGCGCCCCTTTCAGCAGCGATACAGAATGGGCTTCCTGAAATTCGGACATATTGATGGTGATGATATTCTGCTCACCGCCATAAAGGCTTTCGGCCAGCGCCAGCGCGGTTTCAGTTTTCCCGACGCCGGAGGGGCCGCAGAGCATGAAGACGCCAATCGGTTTGTTGGGGTTTGACAGTCCGGCACGGCTGGTTTCGATCCGCTTGGCGATCATTTTCAGCCCGTGATCCTGACCGATGACGCGTTCGGACAGATGCGATGACAGGTTCAGGATCTGTTCAAGCTCGTCCACGACCATCCGCCCCGCCGGAATGCCCGTCCAGTCAGAGATGACCGATGCGACCGCCTGTTCGTCTACATGCGCATAGACCATGCGATCATCTGCATCGGTCGCGTCCAGTGTTGCCATCAGCGCCAACATTTCGCCGCGGATGGTGTCGGGGTCGCGCGGGGCTTCGCCCGCGTGCTCTGCCTCTGCTTCGGCGATGTCATCATCGTTGTGGGCGTCGCCGATATCTTCAGGCTCTGGCGCATCATCGCCGCCGGTCTCGGATTTTGCCAGTTCAGCACGCAGGGCGAGGATATCATCGACGATTTTCTTCTCGGCCCCGTATTTGGCCTCATAGCTTTCTAGCTCTGCGCGTTTCGCGACCAGCTCGCCCTCAGCCTCGGTCAGCCGTTCTTCATTTTCTTCGCCCAGGTCGCGCTGGGCGGTTTTGCTGGCGATTTCGGCCTCTAGCGCTGCAATTGCGGCTTGTAGATCGCCTATCCGGGCGGGGATGCTGGCTTGCGACACGGCCACGCGGGCGCAGGCTGTGTCCAGCAGCGACACGGCCTTATCCGGCAATTGCCGCGCGGGGATGTAGCGGGCAGAGAGGTTCACCGCAGCCACGATCGCCTCGTCCGAGATGCGCACCCCGTGATGCGCTTCCATCGGGCCAAGGATGCCGCGCAACATATAGGCGCAGCGGTCATTGTCCGGCTCATCCACATTGACCGGCTGAAAGCGGCGTGTCAGGGCAGGGTCTTTTTCGAAATAGGTCCGATATTCGGCAAAGGTCGTGGCCCCAATGGTGCGCAGCGTGCCTCGTGCCAGCGCAGGTTTCAACAGGTTGGCAGCATCGCCCGTCCCCTGCGCCCCGCCAGCGCCGATCAATGTATGTGCTTCATCAATGAACAGGATGATCGGGGTGGGGCTTGCCTGCACCTCATCAATCAATGATTTCAGACGCTGTTCGAATTCACCCTTCATTGATGCCCCGGCCTGCATCGCCTGAATATCCAGCATATGCAGGCGGGTGCCTTGCAGCTTGTGCGGCACGTCGCCATCCGCCAGACGCTGGGCAAAGCCTTCGACCACGGCAGTTTTACCCACCCCGGCCTCTCCGGTCAGGATCGGGTTGTTCTGGCGGCGGCGTAGCAGGATATCCACGATCTGGCGGATTTCGTCGTCGCGTCCTACCACGCGGTCCATCTTGCCGCTTTTGGCATCAGCGGTCATATCGACACTGAAACGGCCCAGCGCGGTGGCGGCACCCGGCCCGTCATCACCGTCAGCCTCTGCCGCGCCCCCGGATTGCAGGCCAGAGCCATCCATCGGGCGCATGTCTTCTTCGTCTGATTGCTGCCACAGCCTGCGGGATTCTTTGCCCAACTGGTCGGGCGAGATATCGTTGAAAATGCCCGAGGCGCGGGTGATCTCACGGTGCAGGTTGCGGTCGTTCAGCATCGCCAGCAGCGCATGGCCAGTGCGGATCTGGACCTCGCTGAAAAACAGGGTCGCATAGGTCCAGGCATGGTTGAGCGTATCGGAAAGCCCCTCGGAAATACCGGGGGTTTCGGTCACGTTTTTATCAAGCTTTTCAATCGCCGCGATCAGGTCTTTCAGCACCCGACCCCGGTCCAGCCCAAGCGCACGCAGGGCACAGGACACGTCGGAATTCTGATCAGAGACCACGTGAAACAGCCAATGGGCGGGGGTGATGTTGCGGTGCTTTTCGCTTCGCGCCTGACGCATCGCCTTGAGAAACGCATCATAGCCAAGCCGGTTCATCTTGCCGGCGTATTTTTCGATGTTGATCTCAGCCATCTTTGGCTCCCCTTGGAATGCTGTATTTCAAATACTGGTTGTCAGGCGACCTGGCCCAAAGTGTAAGTGGCTCCGGGCAGATAGGTGCCCGGCATCGGTGGCGGATCGGCAGGTAGCTTGGCGGTCCAGCCCAGCGCGGTGGATGTGCCCAGCACGGCGGGCGCGAATGCCTCTGCGGGCAGGGATAGCGCGACCGAAACCTCGCAAGTGCGGCCAAGATAGCCGTTCACGATATCCAGCATCCGCGTATGAGAGACGCCGCCGGGCAGAAAATCATTATACTCGTCCAAGGTTTTGGCGCGGACATTGATGATGATCCGTTCATTGACCGACTGCGCGCGTGACCCGACAAAGCAATCACGGCCCAGCGTACTGCCCTGCTGGCCCATCCGGTTCAGCGTGTCGGGTTCGAATGCAATCCAAGTGGTCGCATGTTCGTTGATGGTGATCGTGGCGTTCAGATCAAACCGCAGCATCTGTTGCAGGCGCACCGGGCTTTTGACCCGGCCAATGCCCAGCGCCGCCATGCTAAGACGGTTGATGTCCGACACCTCGCCGCGATCCTGCCAGGCGGGTGTTCCAATGCCAATCAGCGCCCCAAGATAGCGGGCGAACCGGTCGTCATCGGGGTGATCGAACTGGGTAATGGCCCGTGCATCCGACCATGCCCGAAAGAACAGCTGCTGAAACCGGGTCGCAAACAGGTCAGTGAATTTGACAAAGGCTAGATCACCACTTTGCGCCCAACGCAGGATTTCTTCTGTTGTATCAAGCGGCAGCGCGCCGTGGGGGCCGAAAAAGCCAATGATCTGGTTGCGCAGATCGGGGCGGCCTTGCTTGTCTTTGCGGATGTCGGACATATCCGATGTTGGAAAGGCCAGAAACGGGTCTTGGCCGATGCGTGCGATCTCTTCGGCAATGGTTGCGTTCTTGCCGATGCGGGGCTTGCCGTCAGAGTGACGTTCCAGCTTGCGTAGCAGCGCAAGAAAGCCGACAGGGCCTGCCTCTGTAGTCATATCAGTGGCCCCGATCCTGTGCGCGGCGGGAATGTCGCCACATCACCCCGGTCGGTTGAGGTGACGATTGTTTGGGTGAAGCTGTTCACAGCGGCATATTCAGCGATGAAGCGGTCCAGCGCTGCGCCCAGCAGGATAATACCAGAGCCTTCAAACGCGGCCTCATCCATTGTGATCCGTACTTCTAATCCGCGCGCAGGGTAATAGCCGTCGCCGCGTTGGATTGACCGCACGATGGGCCGGGTCGTGACGGTCCTGATGCCTTGCAGCTGTGCCTCTGTCACGACGTTCGACAGGTCCGCAAACAGCGACAGCAGCTCGCGCAGACTATCTGCGGCGGCGCTGCCATCATCGTCCCCTTCGAGGCTGAAATGGCTGAGCGACAGGTAGCTGATCAGCCGCCAGTAATTGTCACCCGATGTCGCGCGGTGCTGCGCATGGGGCTCTATTTCTGTCATTGACGCCCGGGGCGGGGTCGGACCTGCCACACAGGCCAGGCTGACGCTGATATCATCGCACATGTGAAAATCGTCGCGCGATTCCGCAATGGGCAGATATTCTGGCAGATGGCGGTTGGAGCATAAGGTCCGCACTTGCAGACGCTGCGCGCGCGCGCCGTCCTCCAGATCGGGCGGTTCATAGATCGAAATGAACGTCTCTGTCCCCGCATAACGCTGCTGCGCGCCAAAGCGGCGCTCTTTCTCGGTCGGGCGGCGGGGCTTTTGCCGACTGGTGAAGTAGAGCGCTGACCGTGGTTTCACCCCGCCCTTTGGCATCGCGTAAAGCGGGTTCACCTTCACCTTGTCCTGCACCCCGGCGTAATGGGCGCTGACAGAGGTGATACTGTAGATTTCGTAGTGGGTCAGCGGGCTGCTGTCAGGGGTCACCACAAATTCCGTGCGCTTGTCATCCAGCCGGATCTGGCTTGCGCTTTCCTCAAACAAGTTCACTGCGGGCGAACAGTTCAGCGCGAAATCCTTTTCGCTGGTCCGGGCGGCAAGGTTGCGGTCACCGCTGCCAAATTCCAGCATGAGCTGTACTTCGGGCTGATCGATCCGGGCCAGATGCTGTTGCAGCCCGGTCAGGCGAAAGCCAAGTACCTTGCGGGGAAAGACAAAAATCTCGCGCAGATGGGTGAAACCTTCAAAAACGCGCCCATCATGGGGAAACAGACTGGCCCCATTGTCAAAGCCGACCTGTTCGATTGATTTCGGATCAAGCCGGATGAAAACCGGATCGCCATGCTTGTCGAGATACCGCAGCGAGGCACGTTTAAGATCGCAGAATATCTGCTCATAAAGCGCGACGGCATCAGGCATGTCCCCGATCAGATGCACCGGCAGGCTGTCTGCTGCGATCTCTGACAGGGGGCCGCCGGGCTTGTCGCTGTGGGCAGACAGCGGGCGCATGATCGTCATCTGCAACCCGCCCTTGGTGCCGGGGGCGACCTCTGCCTCGCCTGCCGCCAGAAACGGGGCAGGACTGGGGTGATAGATGGCTTTTGCCACTTTCAACGGCCAGATCGTCAGCGGCTCACACAGGCTGAACCGGCAGGATACCCGCTGATCCGCATCGGTAAACCGTGCATCCAGATAGGACCCTGCATCGAAATGCAGCCCATTGACCAAATCTTTGTTTTCATAAGGCGGATTGGCCTGCGCCATCATCACGCTGGGGGTGGGGGCTAGGGCATCGGGGAAAATCTGGTTCAGCAATTCGGTGGAAAAGGTGCGGAACTCCTCATCCATCTTCAATTGCACGCGGGCCGCCATAAAGGCGGTGCCTTCCAGCAGGCCCGCAACCGCAGGATCAAGGTTTTCCTTGATCAGCCCGCCCAGACGGTCAGCAATGCCGGGGTAATCCTCTGCGAATTCGCGCGACCGCTCGTAAAGCAGGGCCAGTTCCTTGTTATAGGCGTCGCGAAAAGCCTTTTTCATGTCTGCAACCGTAGTCGGGTCATCTGGATTTTGCCCGCGCCCATATCGACCTCGGCCACGAAATCTAACGGGATGTCGACCGGGGTGGCCACCATTTCGGCAGAAACGTCAAAGCTCAGGCGCTGCGTGGCGTCCTGTTCTGCGCGGTTCAAGGCGATTTCAATCGTATCGGCGATCAGGCGGGGTTCATGCGCGATCAGCGTGTCGCGGATCAGCGCGGCGATCTGATTACCGGCATGGATAGAATCGCTCATATGGCTCATATCGCCGAAACCGAAATTGATCACGGATTTCGACACATATGGGGCATCTTCCAGCGGCACGACGGCATCAAGATTGATTGTGTTCATCAGGCTGGCAAGATCGGCAGTCAGATGCCTGCGCAGCGTGGCGTCATCGGTGCCAATCCGACGTTCCTGACTGCGGGCCGTCAGCGCGCGGGCACCGTCCTGATAGTGATGCTCTTCCTTGCGGGCATCACCCGTCGCGCGGGCGGCACGAAAGACATGCATCAGCGAAACCTGACGGCGGTCCTTTTGGTTGGACTTGCCGCTGGATGATCCGCGATCAGTAGAAGGACTTTTCATGGCACAATGTCAGGAAACAGAAGGGCTAAAAGGTCATTCGGGGCCGCAATGGGCCCCGAATAGTATAGTGTCATTATGTGATCAGCACGGGGCCGATCAGCTGCTCCACTCTGCGTTCTGGGCGATATCCCAGCCGGCCAGCGATTCAGCACCGGCAGCACCGGAGGCTTCTTGCAGGGTGTAGGCAACTTCAAACTTGCGGAAGTTCAGGGTCAGGTTTTCCTGAATCCGGTCCAGACCATCCTTGGAACCGCCAGTGGCGTAGGATGTGATCATGACGTTTTCCAGCTTGATGCGGAAGTATTCCACAGGTGCGGAACCACCGGATTTGCGCACGACCAGCTCACCCGTTTCGATGTGCTCGCCGGTTGTGCAGCGCTTGATCAGGTCGTTGGATGCCAGATCAACGTATTTGGTCAAAGAGATATCCTGCACGTTGACTTTACCGCCACCGCCACCGGCACCGATGTGGGTCGTGCCGGATTGGGACAGACCCCAGTTCCAGGCAAGAACGTCGATTTCGTCCATATGCGTGGAATCCTGGGATTCACCTTTGATATTGTTTGACAGCTTCAGAAAAATATCAACAGCCATTATATTGCTCCGGTTTGGCCGTCAGCATACTCGAACGCAGCTAACGATTGTGTTGTTTATGTGAGGGTCGTCATTTGCCGCTAGGCAGTTTGGACACCAGACTCATACCAATGTCCATTCCTTCCATCTGGAAGTGTGGTTTGAGAAAAAACTTGCCCATATAGTAGCCGGGATTCTCCTCGTCTTCGATGACCTGCACCGTTGCACCAGCCAAAGGCTTTTTGGCTTTTTCCTTTTCGGTGGCGCTTTCGGGATTGGCAGACACATACTTGTTAACCCAGGTCTGCAGGTCTTTCTCAAGCTGGATACGGTCGGGGCTTTGCCCGATTTTGTCCCGCACCATGCACTTCAGATAGTGGCTGAAGCGTGAGACCGCGAAGATGTATGGCAGGCGCGCCGACATGTTGTCAGAGGCCGTGGCCAGATCATCTACGTATTTCTTGGGACGATAGAGCGACTGCGCACCGATGAACGCAGCCTTGTCCGTGTGTTTACGGTGGATCAGACCGATCAGGCCTGCCTTGCTCAATTCGCCCTCGCGACGGTCGGTGATCGACACCTCCGTAGGGATTTTCATGTCTTTGGACCCATCGCCGGTATCGAAGGCATAGGTGGGCAGGCTCATCACCTCGCCGCCGGACTGCACGCCGCGAATGCGCACGGTCCAACCATGTTCCTTATGGGCGCGGTTGATGTTCACTGCCATCGCATGGGCCGCGTTCATCCAGGCATATTTCTGACCTTCGTGACCGTCGGTTTCTTCAATAAAGTTGAACTCTTCCACGACGGAACTGCCATCCTGCGTATAGGGTTCACGCGACAACACACGGGGCAGAGTCAGTGCCAGATAACGGGCGTTTTCACTATCGCGCAGGCTGTTCCAAGCGGCATAATCGGGGGTGTCGAAGATTTCGGACAGATCGTTCGGATTCGGCATTTCGTTCCAGCTGTCCATGCCCAGCAGGGTCGGGGCAGCAGAGGAAATGAATGGCGCATGCGATGCAGCGGCGATCTTGGCCATATCGCGCAGCAGACCAACATCGCCACTGGACTGGTCGAAATAATAGTCGCCGATCAGCGCGCCATAGGGCTTGCCGCCCATCGTGCCAAATTCCTGCTCGTAGATCTTGGTGAACAGCGGGCTCTTGTCCCATTTGGCGCCGGGATAGCGGCGCAGCTCTGTCTTTAGCTCGCTTTTGGACACGTTCATGACGTTCACACGCAGCGATGCATCCGTTTCCGAGTTGTTGACCGTATAAGCCAGACCACGCCAGCTGCTTTCCAGTTCCTGAAATTCCTGCGCGTGGATGATTTCATTGACCTGATCTGTCAGTTTCTTGTCGATCTTCGCCAGCATCGCGCCAATCGTATCAAGAATGTCTTCGGACACGACCGCCTGATCGCTCAGCGCCTCGCGGACCAGCGTCACGACGGCGTTGTTGACCTCTGTTTCGGCCTCATCGGTCCGCGGCTTGATCGTCTGCTTGAGAATATCGGAAAATTCGTCAAGCTCGCTCAGGCCTTCTTTGACCGGAGCCTCCTGTTGTTGGGCTTCTTCTGCCATGTCACTCTTCCCCTGTGTCGCGCGCAGCGGACTCTGCGCTACGCGAATTATTCGGTTGTATCGCCGTCTTCTTGGTCTTTGTTCGCTTCGGCCAGTGCGGCCATCAGTTCGGGATCTTCAAGCAGTGCCTTCAGATGATCCTGCGCTTTTGATTTGCCATTCATATAGCGGGACAGGTTGGCCAGCTGTTCGCGGGCTTCCAAAAGCTTGGCCAGCGCAGGCACCTGACGGGCCACTTTGGCTGGATCAAAATCAGCCATCTCGCTGAATTCAAGGTTCACGCCCAGTTTGGTCCCGCTATCGGGATCCAGCTTGTTTTCGACCGTAAAGGAAAGACCCGGGGAAACGCTTGCCATGTAGTCATCAAGCGTACCAGCGGTAACATCGGTGAAATTGCGCTGGGCCAGCGGTTCCTTTTCGACCTGCGAAGCATTGCCCGACAGATCGCTCAGCACGCCCATCACAAACGGCAGCTCTACCATCTTTTCGCTGTCATACGGATCAGCGTAGGAAATGTTCACACGTGGCGGGCGGTTTCTTTTGATGAAACCTGTGGCAGAATCTGAAGGCATCTATACTCTCCTTAACGTCGGCGATATGAAACGTTGATAGTTGTTTAAAGTCAACGGCGTTCACTAAGGCTTACGCGCCTGTTGACGGTTCTATTCTCATCCTAACCCATCTATTTTGTATCGCCTTTCGGTGGTAACAAATCAGCGACAATCGCCGCGAAATCTTTGTCGAGATATGTGCGCGCCTTAAACAACAGCACCGGGATCGGGCTGGCAGGTTCCTTGGCGCGGAAATAGTCTTCGACGGCGCTGATCATCGGGGCGACCTGCGACCGGTCTGATATTTGCGGGGGCGGGCCGGGGTCTGCGTCAGCACCCGCATTTGCGGTGCCTGCGCCCTCACCCGCCAGCATCTTCAACCGGTCCATATATAGTACGAACCCGCTATCCGAC
The DNA here is from genome assembly GCF_046640325.1 of Loktanella agnita. Classification (NCBI taxonomy): domain Bacteria; kingdom Pseudomonadati; phylum Pseudomonadota; class Alphaproteobacteria; order Rhodobacterales; family Roseobacteraceae; genus Loktanella; species Loktanella agnita. The sequence continues at coordinate 36,411 of NZ_JBJMBF010000014.1, forward strand.
CCAAAGGTCATTTTGGTCTGGTTCGCGATCTCAGGCATCAGCGTCTCGATTGCCACGACCAACGGCTTACCTACTAACAGGCGGGCCTGCGTGATCAGCAGCAAGGCCGGGGACGCCGGTTCATTTGTGGCCAGATAGCTTTCAATTGTCGTCAGGGATTGCATCGCGGCGGCGCGGTTGGGCACGTCACCCGCACGCGGCGCGGGCGCAGCGGGGGGTGCCACAGGTGTTGCATGCGCGTCCCCGGCCAACGCATCGTCACCACCCGCTTCAGGTGTGACCGCCTCTTCCACAGGGGCGGTGCCGGGCTCTGCTGTCCAAGGGGGCAGATCGCTGCGACCGCTCTGGATCATGTTTTGAATATCGACGATTACAGTGATCGTGGTGTCCAGCGACGGTGTAAACGGATTGTCCATCCGCAGGCAGGCGGACTTGATCCGATGCAACGCTTCTGCCGCGCGGGTCAGGGCGGCATGGGCCGTCTCGACAGATTGCCGATTTCCGGGGGCGGCAAGCTCTGAAAGCATGCTGCCCGGTTGCAAACCCAGCTCCCCTTCACGCGGCTCGGCAGCGCCGTTGGCCACGGTAAAGCGGCGATAGGTTACCTCACCCGCGCCGGCCAGGTTCACATGTTGTAGTGGCAAACCCACCACGACGCTGCTGCCAAGCTCATCAATCGCGCCCCGGCGATCAGACGCATCCTTGGGGTGCACATCAGCGGGGAAAGTTTCCATCACAATGGCGATCCCCGTGACAGCATCCGCGAAATCCGGCAGACGGCCAGCCAAGGCCATCATCCGGGCGAGCAGTGACAGCAACCGCAGGTCGCGGCTGCGTTTCAGCAGTTCTGTGATCGTCTTCTTTTCCGCCGCATGGGGGATGGATTTCGGATCGAACAGGGTGCCGGGGGTGAATTCATCATCCGGAGCCTTGATACTGGGCACGAAATACCGCTCTGGCATGCGGGACTCGGCCTCAAAGTAGTAATCGACAAAGGCCGCGTCATCGGACGCTTCCAGATCGGGCCCGCAGGGGGCATCTTCCGAAATAGGCTCTGCCAGCCAATCAACACTCATAAAATCTCTTCCTGCATTTCAACGACTTAATCCAATCGGATTCTCATCTTCGCAATATGTGCTAAGGTGTCGTGACTGGGGCTGGGGGTCAAGCAAGGGATTCCTGACCCAAGGTCAGTTAGCGGCGAGCCGCCGCAACCGCAGCGGTATAGCTTTCGGCGAAGTGTTTCAGAAACACATCCAGCATCCCATTTTCATGGTCAGCGACCTTTGCGTCCCAACGCTTTACGAACTCATCCCAGGCTTTTCGGCGACCACCGGCAAGCAAGCCGCCGCCCGCCGCCTCTTCGATTGCTTCGGGCGCAAGGTCGGCCAGTAGTTTGATCAGTGCGGGCTGAAGCGCGGCAAACACGGCCATCTGGTGCAATTTCACATCCGTTAACGCCGCGCCGATACTTTCCCCGCCGCGCAGAAAACCATCGCGGGGCTGCACGAACATCACCTCCAGCGCCTGTGTCGCGTCGGGTAGGAATTTCAGCGGATTGTTATCGGATGCACCCATCATTGTGCGGTCGCCACTGCGGGTGAACTGCTTGGCCGCAGCGCGATCCTGCAAAAGGGCCATCAGCTCGGTCGCGGCGACGCGCATGGTCTGACCCAGGTCATGGGCCAGTGCGACCGGATCGGCGGTCGCATCTGATGTCGGCGGCGAAAGTCCTGCCCCGGCATAAAACGCATCAAGCACAGCCTGACTGTTATCAGTGGGCACCGGGGCCGAGGTGGGAGGTTGTGGTGCCGGGGCGGCTGATGGCGTGGGCGATAGCGCCGGGCGCGGCAGGTCGGGCATCGGTAACGGTGCCGGGTCCGCGGGAAAGGGCGAATCCGATCCACCGAATGGCGACGGGGCAGCGGGGATCGGGGCCGCCTCCGGCACAGGGGGCGCTGGGGGTGTCGGTGGGGCAGCGGGGTTCACGATGAATTCGCTTGCGAAATCGGCAAAGGCATCCGTGGACGGGCGTGGATTTGGGTTGATCGGCGCGCTGGGTGCAGCATCTACCGCCCATGGATCGGAGTCATCAAATGCAGGGGTGGGTGTAGGGAGCGGTGCGGCGTGCTGCGCAGGCGCAGCTGGTGATCCATCCCCTAGACGGACCCCAATAAAGTAATTCCCCACCTGAAACCGGTCGCCCTGTTTTAACTGGTAAGCCCCCTCTAACCGGTGCCGCTGCCCGTCCAGAAAAATGCCGTTCGTGGAAACATCCGTCAGGAAATAGGCCCCGTCACGAAAGCTGATATCGAAATGATGGCCCGAAATATGGCGCTGCGGATCGGGCAGGGTCCAATCCATCGATGACGACCGGCCCACGCTCATACCTGTCCCGGTCACGGTCGCCGATGTCGGGCCACCATCGGGAAGCTTATCATAATTTTCGATCTGCAATGTCAGGGTCATGACACGCGGTACCTGCTGGATGATGTGTTGTGGTCTGCTCAATAGACCTTGAACAGCGATTCCGCCATGTCAATGAACCGGGCCAGAAAAATCGGGCGGCGGGATAATTCCGCGCGGGCCAGACAGGACAGGATCGCCGTGTTGATGGCGCGGGGCGCGCGGCTTGGATGCACCGGTGCCGGGTCATTCGGGGCAAGAGAACCGCCAGACCATGCCACAGCCAGCGCCAGATGCACACCCGGTGACTTGGCCGACGCCCAAAGCGCCTCGCGCGCCACATGGTGACGCATGGCCGTATCGGGGCGACCAATCCAACCTGCGACCAATTCCATCATCTGTCGGTCAACCGCAGTGAGCGCATCCGGCATCACGCGCAGGCATTCATGCCCCCACCAGATCGCCAGCTTCGGCTGAATGGCAAAAGCAGTAAAGGTCACGGCCTCTTCCGGGGTGGTCGACTGGCGCAGGCGCATCAGATAGGGCAGCGCCTCGTCGCCCGCGCGGGGGCGTTGCTGGGTCACATCGGCCAGTTGCGGGATCGCCGCATAAAGATCGGCAAGCGTTTCATACCGCGTTGCCACCGCCGGAGGTCTGGTCTTCTCTTCGTCAAGCGGTGTCGCATCATTCGGTGACATGAAAGCACAGGTCCAATCACATGAAACGGCAAAACAAGCCGCCAAGAATAGGGGCAATTTTCCGCAGTTGCACCACTGGCGTCAAGCACGGTTTTGAATTCCTACATGACCGGCAGAAAGGAGCATCGCGGATCGCCCGTATGATCAGGCGCCGATCTCTTGTGCGAGCAACGCTTTGAGACCACTGCGGTAATCGGGATAAAGCAGTTCTACGCTAAGTTCCTCTTTGATCCGGTTGTTCCGGACTTTCTTGCTTTCAGCATAGAAACTGCGGGCCATCGGCGTCATTTCTGCCGTCGCGAAATCCTCGGCCGGGGGAACGGGCACGCCCAGCAATTCAGCGGCATAGGCGATCACATCCTCCGGCGGGGCAGGATCATCATCGCAGACATTATAGACCGCACCCGGATTGGGCCGCGCGATAGAGGCCGCGAGCACCCGCGCAATATCCGCCACATGGGTGCGGCTGAACAGCTGCCCGGGCTTGATGATCCGGCGGGCGGTGCCATTACGTACTTTGGAAAAGGGGCCGCGACCGGGACCGTAGATCCCCGCGAGGCGAAAAATATGCAACGGCAGAGCGGGGATCGCGGCCCAAGCGGCCTCTGCCTCCACCCGTGCAATCCCGCGTTTGGTGGCGGGGGTCAGGGGCGTTGCTTCATCAACCCAATCCCCGCCATGATCGCCATAAACACCGGTTGTGGACAGATAGCCGACCCATGCAAACTGCCCCGCACGCGCCGCAATCGCGTCGTGCAGTTGCGCCAATACTGGATCGCCTGCATCGTCGGGCGCGGCAGAGATCAGCAGATGGGTCGCCGCATCCAGCGCCGGCCCCATATCCGCCCCCGGCCAGATACGTGGCTCAATCCCTTCGGTCATCAGCCCCGGTGCCTTTTCCTCTGATCGAGTCGTGCCGATAACGCGCCAACCCTGCGGCAACAGGATGCGCGATAAGGCGCGGGCGCTATAGCCATGCCCGAAAGAAAGAAGTGTCTTGTCCATACCTCCTGTTGGCCTAGCCGCGCGAAAGAGGCAAGCGGTTCACGCGCAAAGAGGGCAGGATGCCTCCGGCGGGGATATTTAAGGCCAAAAGAAGAGGCGGAAGATCACCCCCCAACACCACTGCTGGTGACGAGGGGCTTCTTCTGGCGCGGTCATCGGCGTCCCCGCCTGTACCGCACCTTTAGCTTCCGTGAATGTGGTTAAAAGATCATTACTTCTTTTGGCTAAAAATATCCCCGCCGGAGGCAAGAAACTTTTTAGGCCTCGCGCCTGCCCGGCGTCCGCTACATAGCGTAATCCGACGCTTACCATCTGGCATCTTCTAAAGAGCAGGCCCTATTGAGTTCAGCGCCAGGATATCACGGTATGGTTCACCCTTCGAACCAACAGCAGTGATATCTTTGATCTATTTTGCCAGCACGCCATAACCGTTGCACATTATGAAATGGGGTCATACCCTTGCTATGCAAGACCAGCCACAGGACCCGACGATGACTGTATATCACCTAGTCAACGGCGACGCGACGATGATGCAGGCGCGGCGGTTTTACGCCTCGGCAGAGGATAAGTGATGCTATTGGGGTGCATCGGCGACGACTTTACCGGGTCCAGCGATTTGGCTAACACATTGGCGAAGCAAGGAATGCGCTGCGTGCAATATACCGGCGTGCCAGGTGGCCCAGCGGTGGCGCATGTGCAGGCGGGGGTCGTTGCGCTGAAAACACGCTCGATCCCGCCAGATGAGGCCATCACGCAATCTTTGGCCGCATTGGAATGGTTGCTGGCGCAGGGCTGCGCGCAGATATTTTTCAAGTATTGCTCGACATTTGATAGTACGGCGGATGGCAATATTGGGCCCGTCGCAGAGGCGTTGGCCGACGCGCTGCAAGCGCGATCAGTGATCGTTTGCCCGGCGTTCCCCGGCACGGGGCGATCAATTTATCAGGGGCATTTGTTCGTCAATGATGTGTTGCTAAACGAATCCGGAATGCAGAACCATCCGCTGACCCCGATGACGGACCCGGACATACGCCGTGTGCTGGCGGCGCAGTCAACCGGGCAGGTGGGCCATGTCGACGCGGCGACGGTGCTATCAGGGGCATCGGCGATCCGCGCGCAGTTGGAGGCCGAAGGCGCCGCTGGCAAACGCCTCATCGTCGTGGATGCGTTGCAAGACAGCGATCTGATAGAAATCGGGGCGGCGGCCAAGGGGTTGAAGTTGGTCACGGGCGGATCAGGGGTGGCCCTGGGGTTGCCCGCGAATTTCGGGATTGATGCGCAAAATCGGGCGGAATGGTCGGGCGAAGATGGTTCATACGTGATCCTGTCAGGCTCTTGTTCGCATGCGACGCGGGGTCAGATCGCCCATCACCTCAGGACGCATGCAGGCATGGAGATCACCGCCGAGATGCTGTTTAAGGGCGGTGCCACACCGCAAGATGTGGCAGATTGGGCGCTGAAAACAGAAGGTTTGCCCTTGGTTTATAGTTCAGCAGCACCAGACGTCGTGGCCACGGCACAGCGCACCTACGGTCGGAAAGAAAGTGCGCAAGCATTTGAGAAATTCTTTGCGGATGTGGCGCGGATTTGCACGGCGTCGGGTGTGCGTAAATTGCTGACCGCAGGCGGCGAAACCTCGGGCGCCGTTGTCGAAGGGCTGGGTCTCTTACAGCTGGAAATCGGGCCAGAGATCGATCCCGGCGTGCCAGCGTTGCGGGCTGGCGACGGATTGGTATTGGCGCTGAAGTCCGGTAACTTTGGCAGCGTTGATTACTTTGAAAAAGCGGCGCGTGTGCTTTCAGGCGCAGCCCGATGACTGCAGCACTGCGCGAACAGATCTGCATGCTGGCCAAGTCGATGTTTGACCGCGGCTTGACGGGCGGCAGCACGGGAAACATTTCGGCGCGCACGGGCGATGGGGGGCTGTTGGTCTCTCCTACCGGGACAAGTTTTGGGCGGCTTGATCCGGCGCGATTGTCGCATTTTGATGCCAATGGCGTGCTGATCGGCGGTGATGCCCCCACCAAGGAAATGCCGCTACATACTGCGTTTTATGACACCCGCAGCACGGCGGGCGCGGTAGTACATCTGCATGCCTGCCACTCGGTCGCGTTATCCATGATGCCAGAGGTTGATGCCGACAATTTCCTCCCGCCCATGACGCCTTATGCGATCATGAAGCTCGGACGGGTGAAGCTGTTGCCGTATTATCGCCCCGGCGATCCAGCGATGGGAAAGGCCGTGCGCGGCTTGGCGGGCAAACGCTCTGCCGTTATGTTGGCCAATCACGGGCCGGTGGTCGCTGGCAAGGATGTCGAGGCCGCGTGCAATGCCATCGAAGAGCTTGAGGATACGGCGCGACTGGCGATGATGATGCGTGGCATACCGGCGCGGGTGCTGGATGATGCGCAGGTCGCAGATTTGGTGTCGCATTTTGATATTGAATGGGACGACTGATGCAATTCTCTGCCAATCTGGGGTTTCTATGGGCTGAACTGGCGCTGCCGGATGCGATCCGTGCGGCAAGGGCCGCGGGGTTTGATGCGGTTGAATGCCACTGGCCATATGAATGTGACCCGCGCTCTGTACGGGCAGCGCTGGATGACACAGGGCTTGAGATGCTTGGCCTGAATACGCTGCGTGGCGATGTCGGTGAAAACGGTTTGTCTGCCCTTCCGCATCGACGCGACGCGGCCCGCGCTGCAATTGCGCAAGCAGTTGATTACGCGACGCAAATCAGGGCGGCGAACATTCATGTCATGGCCGGATTTGCCAGTGGCGATGCTGCGCATCATACCTTTGTTGATAATCTGATATTCGCCTGCGATTTGGCGGCGGATGCGGAAATTTCGATTCTGATCGAACCACTAAATCGCTATGATGCGCCGGGGTATTTTCTACAAACGACCGAACAGGCCATCGCGATCATCGCCGAGGTTGCGGCGCCAAATATCAAGCTGATGTTTGATTGCTATCATGTGCAACTGATGGAAGGCGACCTGAGCAACAAGCTGGCGCAGCTCTATGACCACATCGGGCATATTCAGTTTGCAAGTGTGCCGGATCGCGCAGCGCCTGATCATGGCGAAGTCAATTTCGACCATATCTTTGGTGTGATTAACCGGCTCGGATACGCAAGGCCACTCGGCGCCGAATACAAACCCCAAGGCCCGACAGAGCCGACATTGGATTGGTTACGAAAGGCGCGGTAGGCCCGCCTGCATTACAGACGCAATTTATCGGGGCACAAATTCGTAGTCGCCCCACTGCGACAGCAAGAAATATCTGATAGCTTTCGCGCGCCTGCTCAGCGGCGGAGTAATGTTTGTCAGGGGTGTACCTGCATTTGAATGCCCTTCTATCGCGGCACAATCTGCGCGCTGAGCAAGACGCTTGCGTAATTGAACATTTGGTATACCATTTTGGAACTAGCACAAAGGGGGGAGTGCAAATGCCGAATGGAGCAGTTGCAATTTTTGGGCTTGGCGCGATGGGGCGGGGCATGGCGACATCGCTGATGCAGGCCGGATTGGTCACGCATGGCTTTGATATCAACGCTGATGCCGTCGCCAAATTCCGGGACAGTGGCGGTGCGGCAGGCACAATCGCAGAGGTCGCGGCAACGCTGGATGCCGTTGTGATTGTGGTCGTAAACGCGGCGCAGACGCGCGCCGTTCTGTTTGGGGAAGACGGCATCGCGGACAAACTGGCACCAGGCACCGTTGTGATTGCCTGTGCCACCGTCGCGCCGGATGTTGCACAGGATTTGGCGCAGCAATGCGAAGAGCGCGGGTTGCACTATCTTGATGCCCCTGTCTCTGGCGGTACATTGCGGGCGGGGGACGGCACGCTGTCGGTTCTTGCATCCGGCAGTGCCGCTGCTTTCACCAAGGCGCGGCCTGCATTGGACGCAATGGCGTCTCAAGTGTTCGAACTGGGCGCAGAGATCGGCGCAGGGTCGTCGATGAAGGCGATCAACCAGATGCTCGTCGGCATCCAGATTGCCGCCATGGGTGAGGCGTTGACCTTTGGCATGACGCAGGGCGTCAAACCGGAAATGTTTTTTGATGTGATCCGCCAATGTGCCGGCACCAGTTGGGCGTTGGAAAGCCGCGCACCTCATGTGATTGCGGGCGATTACACGCCGCTGAGTACGATTGATATCTGGCTCAAGGATCTTGGTATCGTGCTGGACATCGCCAAGGATGCAAAGTTTGGCGCGCCGCTGACGGCGGCGGCTTTGCAGCAATACCTTGCCGCGTCAGGCTCTGGTCTGGGCCACGAAGACGACGCAGCAGTGGCAAAGGTCTATGCGCGAAACGCTGGGCTGACCTTGCCCGGCGCGCAGGCATAACATGGCAGGGCAGGCATTGGACAAGCGATCGAACGTTTCGCTGGCGCGCAGGGCGTGGGCGATCCGGCGCAACGCGCTGTTGATGGGCGAAGTGCAGGGGCAAGGCTATATCGGGCAGGCCCTTGGCGTGGCTGACGTGCTGGCCGTGTCCTATTTTCACGCGCTGACCTATCGCGCTGATGATCCAGAATGGGAAGGACGCGACAGGTTTTACCTGTCCATTGGCCACTATGCGATCGCGCTTTATGCTACGATGATCGAGGCCGGTATCCTGCCCGAAGGTGAAATCGGGACCTACGGGATGGATGACAGCCGGATGCCGATGTCGGGCATGGCCGCCTATACGCCCGGAATGGAAATCACTGGCGGCTCGCTCGGGCATGGGTTGGGGATTGCGGTGGGTGCGGCGCTGGGACTGAAGCGCAAGAAGAACCCCGCATTCATCTACAATTTGCTGTCTGACGGCGAGCTGGGCGAAGGGTCAACATGGGAGGCGGTGATGTCTGCTGTGCAATGGAAGCTCGACAATCTTATTGCTGTTGTCGATTTCAATAATCAGCAGGCGGACGGGCCAACCACGCAGGCGCTGGCGCAAGTGCCCGAAGCCGCCAAGTGGGAAGCATTCGGCTGGTTCACGCAATCCGTCGATGGCAACGACATGGATGCAGTGGTTGCCGCCTTTGACGCAGCCCGCGCCCACGATGGGGCGCAGCCACGCGTCATCATCTGCAACACTCAGATGTGTAAGGGTATCCCGTTTCTGGAGGACCGTGAGATCACGCATTTTGTGCGTGTCGAACCGCAGGAATGGGCCAAGGCGCTTAATATTCTAGACGAAGGGAAACCGGCATGAGCGATCAGCATCTTTCCCGCCGCCAATCGAAATACACCGCTCGCACAGCGCCCAAGGGCGAAAAACTCGCGACCTCTGCAATGATCGCGTCTTTGGACAGCGAAGGGCGCGACACGATTGCCGCTCCATTCGGTCACGCGCTGGTCGATTTGGCCAAGGACCGTGCCGATATTGTTGGGCTGACGGCGGATTTGTCAAAATACACAGACCTGCATGTATTCGCCAAGGCCTACCCGGATCGGTTCTACCAGATGGGCATGGCAGAGGCGGTGATGATCAGCGCCGCAGCCGGTCTCGCACGTGAAGGATTCACGCCGTTTGCCACGACCTATGCTGTCTTTGCGTCCCGCCGGGCCTATGATTTCATCATCATGGCGATTGCAGAAGAAAACCTGCCGGTGAAAATCGTCTGCGCGCTGCCTGGCCTGACGACAGGCTACGGACCCAGCCACCAAGCCACCGAAGACATCGCGATCATGCGCGGGATGCCCAATCTGACGATTGTTGATCCCTGCGATGCGGTCGAGATTGATCAGGCAACACGCGCCATCGCGGATCACCCTGGCCCCGTCTACATGCGGCTGCTGCGTGGCCAGGTGCCAAATGTGCTGGGCGAATACGGCTACCGGTTCAAACTTGGCAAGGCTCAAATGTTGCGCGACGGTCGTGATGTTTTATTTGTGTCATCCGGCCTGATGACGATGCGCACATTAGATGCGGCCAAGCGGCTACAACAAGACGGCATCGACTGCGGCGTACTGCATGCCCCCACGATCAAGCCATTGGATATTGAAACCATTGTAGCAGAGGCACGCAAAGGCGGGCGTTTGGTGGTGACGGCGGAAAATCATTCTGTCGTTGGCGGCTTGGGCGAGGCGGTGGGCGCCGCCCTGATGCGGGCGGGCGCGCATGTGCCATTCCGCCAAATCGGTCTGCCGGATGCATTTCTGGACGCGGGCGCACTACCGACGTTACACGATCAATATGGGATATCGGTGGATGCGGTCGCAGCGGCTGTGAAAGAATGGCTGGAATGAAGCTTTTGGACGGTCGCACAGCGATCATCACCGGGGCCGCCAGCGCGCGGGGGCTGGGTAAAGCGACTGCTTTGTTGTTTGCACTGCATGGGGCGCGGGTGGCGATCCTTGATCTGGACGCAACTGCGGTGCAGACTGCGGCAGATGATTTGCCGGGGCCGGGCCATATGGCGTTACCCTGCGATGTGACCGACAAGACCGCGTGCGAAACAGCCGTTTCGGACATCCTTGGGCAGTTCGGGCAGGTGCATATCCTCGTGAATAATGCAGGCATCACCCAACCTCTGAAACTGATGGACATCTCGCCAATGCATTATGATGCAGTGCTTGATGTGAACCTGCGTGGCACACTTTACATGAGCCAGACACTGATACCGCATTTGCGCGCTGGCGAGAGGGGCAGCATCGTGAATATGTCGTCTGTTTCCGCGCAACGGGGTGGCGGAATTTTTGGCGGCCCGCATTACGCAGCAGCGAAGGCAGGCATTCTGGGACTGACCAAGGCGATGGCCCGCGAATTGGCGCCGGACGGGGTGCGGGTCAATGCGATCTGCCCGGGGTTCATTGACACAGATATCACAGCAGGCAAGTTGACAGACGAAATGCGTGCGCAGGTAATTGCAGACATCCCGATGGGGCGTGCGGGCACCGCACCGGACGTGGCAGGCTACTGCCTGTTCCTTGCATCGGATCTGTCCGCTTATGTCACCGGGTCAGAGATTGACGTGAACGGCGGATCGCTTATCCACTAGGGGACGTTGGGGGCTGTGCTTCTGCTTCTATGACGCGGACAATATCAACACATAGATTGCCAAGATGATTGTTGATCGCGGCGCGTGTACGGGCCACATCACGCGTGCGAAGTGCCGCGACGATTTCAGAATGGTGATCAATGACCCGCGCGCGATTGCGCTGCTGCATCGCTGACATATACCGCGCGCGCCAAAGCCGTGCGAGATATTCACTATGGACCTGCGCCAGCGATTCATTGTGCGACGCCTTGGCAATCGCGCGGTGAAAATTCATGTCGATTTCAAACATGTCGATGGGGTCGGCTGTATCGAATCGCTTGTCCATATCGGCAACAATACGCGACAGCGCATCAATCTCTTGATCGCTTGCCCGCTGGCAGGCCAGCTCGCCTGACAGCTGTTCGCTCGCGACTAGAACCTCTACATCATCCTGGATTTGCTTGACGGTTTTTACCGCCACAATCGGGCTGCGGGCGGGGCGCAATTCTACAAGACCTTCAGTGGCCAGCATTCGGATTGCTTCGCGCAAGGGGGTACGGCTGACGCCCAGTTCTGCGGCATTGTCGCGTTCCTTGATGGCTGCGCCGGGGGGCAATTTACCAAGCAAGATATTGCGCCGAAGCTGGTCGGCTATCTGCGCGCCGAGGATTTCTTCTTTCATATGCAGCGCCCTTCGCCGAGGTCATCGGGTGTGAAACGCCCGACGTATACGGATACTCACACCACCGGACCTTTCAGCTTGGTATACCGAAAATCATTGCGCGTCGAGATGACACTCGCTAACCTTTTTTCATAGATGGTATACCATCTTTGTTCGCGCCAGTGGAGGGGTGTGGATTTTGAAATGGCGGAGTTGGAGCCGCCTTGGGAGGAGAAAAAAAGATGAAATTGAAATACCTATTAAAGTCGGCTGCCGCTGCGAGTGTGCTGGCTGCTCCCGCTTTCGCGGAAACCACCCTTCGTATTCAGACGCACTACGCGACAGAGCATCCGACAGGGCAAATGATCGCAAAATTCATCGAAGACGTTGACGTGATGTCCGGCGGCGAAATCCAGATAGAAATGTTCTATTCGTCATCTGTTGTGGCGACGACCGAAACATTTGATGCGGCGATCAATGGCATTCTGGATTGCGACGCAACAGGTGGTGCCTACCAGACAGGTAAGAACCCAGCGTTCCAGTTTGTCGGCGACATCATGGGCGGCTATGACACACCTTGGCAGCAGTATAGCTGGCTGTATTACGGCGACGGCTACGCCGCAGCCCAAGAGCTGTATAATGCGCAGGGCATGCAGCTGATTGGCTGGTCGATCTACGGTCAGGAATCGCTTTCGTCGTCCTCGCCGATTGCGGGTTTCGCTGACCTTGAAGGTTGGAAATTCCGCTCTCCGCCCGGCATGGAAACCGAGATATTTGAAGAACTGGGGGCATCACCCATCGTGATGGACTTTACCGAGATTTTCACCGCGCTTGAAACCGGTATCATCGACGGTGCCGATGCATCCGGTCTGGCCAATAACGTGGGCCTTGGGCTTTATGATATCGTCAACCACGCGACTTACCCGGGCTTTCACTCCATGCCCTCTGACCATCTGGCCTGTAACCAAGCCGTATGGGAAGGGCTGACCGAACAAGAGCGTCGTATCATCGACACAGCTTGGCAAAAGCTGTCTTTTCAGATCGCTCTGGCCAATGAAAAGCTGAACGCCGAAGCTGCGGCCAAGCTGACCGAAAGTGGCGTCACACTATATGACTGGTCACCAGAGGATCGCGCCGAATTCCGTCGCGCGGCACAGGTTGCGTGGGCCGACTGGGGGACGCGTAGCCCAGAAGCTGCCGCGCTGCTTGAAAGCCACAGAACCTACCTTACTCAGTTGGGCCTGATCACGGAGTAATCCGCTGACGTAGCCAAGAACGACAGCAAGGCGGGTCCCGACCGGACCCGCCTTCTTTGACCGGCGACATAATCCGTCAAGGTCATTTCGGGAGGGATATGATGCAGGCCAACTCGCTATTTCTGGGGCGATTGAGATCACCGATCAAAACCGCCATGATCGCCTTTACAGCGCTTACGCTGGTACTCTATGCCTATTTGGTCTTCCAGCGAATTTTCATCGAGGACGCCTATGGCATGTTCGAGATGATCCGCCCCGCAGGCCGCCCGATGGTACAGGTGATGTTGATCAGCCTGTCGGCATCGCTTTTCTTTGCCTCGCTCTTTCTTGCTGACACCAAAGGCGGGATTGAAATACCGCCCGACGGTTTTTTCGATCTCTTTTCTGTCGTGCTTGGTCGTTTAGCCATGATCATGACCGCCTTCATCGTGCTCGTCATGTTTTACGAAGTAATTTCGCGCTACGTTTTCTCGAGACCGACACTCTGGGCGAACGAGTTATCCCTGTGGATCGCCAGTTTCGTGTTCCTGCTTGCAGGGCTCTATGCGATGCAGCAGCGCAGCCATATCCGCATCTACATCATCTATGATCTGATGCCCTTTTGGATGAAAAAGACCGCAGACGTCATTTCAGTGCTGCTGATCATCGGTTTCACCTTTGCGCTGGTCTGGGGCGGCTACAATGATGCCGAAAACCGCTTTTTGCGGATGGAGACATTCGGGACGGCGTGGGATCCGCCGATCCCCGGTATCGTCAAGCCAGCGCTTTTAATCATCATCGTGCTGGTCTGCATTCAGGCCGTGTCAAACCTGATCGCGGATTGGAACAAAATGCCGGAGTCCCATACGCCGGCTGATGAAATCGACGAGACGGACATCGCAAACATCCGCCGCACACTTGAGGAACCTAAATAATGGTAGATATGGGGACATTGTCGCTGATTGTCTTGCTGGGCATGTTCGCCCTGCTTGCGATCGGTATGCCGCTTGGGTTTGCCTCGGCGTTTCTGGCGGTGGTAACGCTGTCGCTGAAATTCCCGCCTGATCTGTTGTGGGGGGATTTTGGTCGCGGGCCGATGTCGGTGCTGGGGCAAGCGGTCTACCGACAGATGACGAATTACGTCCTCATCTCGGTGCCACTTTTTATCTTTATGGCGGCGATGCTGGAACGTTCTGGGATCGCGCGGGATATGTATTCTTCGCTCAACGTCTGGATGAGCCGCACACGCGGCGGCATCGCCGTTGCGACGTCTATCATGGCCGTGATCATGGCCGCCATGTCGGGCATCATCGGGGGCGAAGTCGTGCTATTGGGCCTGATCGCACTGCCGCAGATGCTGCGGCTTGGCTACGACCGTAATCTAGCCATCGGCACGATCTGCGCGTCAGGCTCGCTTGGTACGATGATCCCCCCGTCAATCGTTTTGATCTTTTACGGGCTGGTGACAGAGACGTCGATCAAAGCGCTGTTCACCGCGTCGTTCTTGCCGGGCTTTATGCTGGCCACGTTCTTTATCCTTTATATCGTGATCCGCACGCGGATGAACCCCACGCTTGCGCCGCTGCCCGATCCTGTTCCGGGTGAACCAGAGGGCGCGGAAAAGGGACTGATGTTCCTTGGCTTTGTGTCCCGCTTTGGGATGTGGATCACAGGCGTGCTGCTGGCACGGGCGCTGTTCTTTACGGTGATGGGCGAAAACGAGGTGTTGGAAAACGTCGATCCGATTTTCCTTGGCATGGTTGCGGATATTCCGTGGATTATTGGGGCCTTTGTGATTTTCGCCCTGGCCGCCTTTGTTTTGGTCGGGCGCGAGCGTACCGCACGGGGCTGGGAAATGGGCAAGGGTCTGATCGCGCCTGTCGTGGTGATCGGCGTTGTGCTCGGCTCTATTTACGGCGGCATCACCGGCATCACCGAAGCCGCTGGCATGGGCGTTGTCGCGGTATTCACCATCGGTGTGATCCGCCGTGAAATGACGTTTGACATTGTCTGGGACAGTCTGATCCGCACGTTGAAATCCACCGGTACAATCATCTGGGTCACTATCGGTGCCGCAGCGTTGGCGGCAGCCTACACGCTGGTGGGCGGGCCGACTTACGTGGCCAACCTGATCGTTGGTGCGGATATGCCAACGATGGGGATTATTCTGATAATGATGTTCGTGTTCCTGATTATGGGCATGTTCATGGATTGGGTCGGTATCGTACTGCTGATCATGCCTGTGTTTCTGCCCATCGTGGTGCGCCTGCCCCCCGAAGAAATCGGCTTTCTAGGCAGCATTGATGCACGCTACATCCCGATCTGGTTCGGTGTGGTGTTTTGTATGAATATGCAGGTCAGCTTTCTGTCGCCCCCCTTTGGCCCGGCGGCGTTCTATCTGAAATCCGTCGCCCCGCCAGAGATATCGCTGACCGATATCTTCCGTGGTTTTCTGCCGTTCATCGCATTACAACTGCTGGCCTTGTCGGTGCTGTTGATCTGGCCGCCGATCATCACATTATTCTTGTAGCGACCAGAACCTGCGTGTGACCGGATGAAGCCAGCAGTCGCCCCTCGCGAAGACCGCACGGCATTGGGTCTGCTCGCAATGGCGGGCGCGGTGACGTTTTTCACGTTGATCGACACCTCGGCCAAGTGGTTGGTGCTGGCGGATCATACCGCAATTCAAGTGGCTTTCGCGCGCTATGCGGGGCACCTTATCGTGTCGCTGGTCGTGTTCCTGCCGCGCGAGGGGCTGGGCGCGCTGCGCTCTAACGCGCCGCGTTTTCAGATCATGCGCTCTTCTTTCTTGTTTCTGAGTACCGCATTGAATTTCACCGCGTTGAAGTATTTGCCGATCACAGTCACGACGACGATCATGTTCGCGGGACCAATTGTTGTGACGCTGCTTGCGATCCCGGTACTCGGCGAACGTGTCGGCATACATCGTATCATCGCAGTCTGCATGGGGTTCCTTGGTGTTGTTGTGGTGATGCAGCCGTGGGGTGCCGCGTTTCATCCGGCGATGTTTCTTAACATCGCAGCGCTCTGCCTTGCGGCTTGTTATTTCGTAATGACGCGGCTTTTGGCAGGCATCGAAAGCAATGCGACAAGCCAGCTATGGTCGTCAGGCTTGGCGACCATCTGCCTGACGCCCTTTGTATTGACAAGCTGGACGTGGCCAGAGGGTGTCGATTGGGTGTTTTTCCTGCTCATCGGTGTATTTGGTGCCAGCGGGCATATTCTGGTGACGGCGGCACACCGTTTGGCGGATGCATCGATCCTTGCGCCTGTTGTCTATATCCAGATCTTTCTGGCCGCGCTGTCGGGTGTCGTGTTTTTCGCAACTTGGCCCACCGTTTGGACGTTTGGCGGTGGCCTGATTATCATCGCTGCGGGCATCTATATCTGGCATCGTGAACGCAGGGTCAGATCGCGGCCAGCAACGATGGCAAAGATCACGCCAAAGTAGCCTGCGCACAGATCACAATGCCGGTTTATCATCCTCTAAATAATAGCGGATGTTGTCTTCGAAACTGTCATCGGCCGTCAGGCCCAGCGATATCGCGCGGTCTGCATGAATGTCGAACTTCCATCCCGACACGATGCGTTTGATGTCATTCTGTGCGTCCCAACGGATCAGCTTGGCCAGGTCATCGCCTGCAACCGCTGTCATTGCGTCGATCATCTGCGCGATAGACCACATGCGGCCTGGCATCTGAAGCACGCGGTTCATGCCCAGATCAGCCGCATCAAGCTGCGCACCTTTGATCAGGTTCTCAATACATTTGCGCGGGCTCAGGTAGTAATGCAGAAAATCCGGCGCGACGGGGCATACGGCCTCTGCACCGTTGAGCGGCTCGCGAAAGATCGACGACATAAAGCTCGACGCGGCGCGGTTCGGTTTTCCGGGCCGTACGGAAATCGTCGGCAAGCGAAAGGCGCGGCCATCCACAAAGCCCTTGCGTGAATAGTCATTGATCAAAATCTCACCGACAGCTTTCTGGCCGCCATATGATGTTTGCGGATTGGGATAGGAATGCTCACCCAGCGGGTCCGGGATTTCACCGCCATAGATCGCGATGGATGACGTAAAGACGACGATAGGCTTCGTGCCAAGGGCACGGCAACGCTCCAGCACATGATAGGTGCCGAACATGTTGATGTTCATACCGGCGTCAAAGTCTTCTTCGGCGTGGGCGGACACGATGGCGGCCAGCAGGTAGATGACGTCAATGTCCGCCGTCACAGCTTGCGCGACAGAGCTGGCATCGGCGATGTCACAAATGGCCGTATCGACGGGGAACGCTGCATCAACGGTGGCAGGGCTGTTGATGTCCGCCAGCGTCATCCGCGTGATGGGTTGCCCGCGCAGCGTGCCTGTGGCGGCCAGTTTCATCGCCAGTTTCTGGCCAACAACGCCACCGCCACCAATAATCAGAATATTCATGAAATTTCCTTTCTGCCGTTAAGCCTCTTTGCCAAACACCAGTTGCACTTTCATCGCTTGGGATTTGTCATTGGCCATAGCAAAGGCGGCGTCAAAATCAGCCAATGGAAAGCTGTGCGACAGCAGTGGTGAGACGTCGATAAGCTCTTGTTGCATCATCTGCACCGCCAATGGAAACGCCTCATGAAAGCGAAATGATCCTTTCAGCGCTAATTCCTTGCCCGTGATTTGCATCATCGGCAGGGACATATCCCCCGACAGCCCCAGCTGCACCACCTGCGCGCGGGGCCGTAATGCAGCAATACCGGCGCTCAGCGCCGCGGCAGCGCCAGAGCATTCAAACAACACATCCAGCGTCCCTTTACCGGTTGCGTAGGGGGCCAGCGCATCGGGCAAATCTGCGGTGTTCAGGGTGACATTCGCGCCCACGGCCTTTGCGACCTTTAGCGCGGGGGCCATGATATCGGTGGCGATAATCTCTGCCGCGCCAGCACGACGCGCGGCAAGGATTACAAGCGCACCAATCGGCCCGCAGCCCGTGACCAGCACCCGTTTGCCGACCAAGTCACCCGCCCGTGTCATCGCATGCAGCGCCACGGCAAGGGGCTCTGCCATCGCGGCATGGGCGGCGGGAATACCTGTCGCTGACACACATTGGCTGGCATCCGCGACCAGCGTGTCGCGAAATGCGCCCTGAATATGGGGAAACGGCATCGCAGAGCCATAAAACCGCATATTCAGACAGTGGTTCGGCAGACCGCGCAGACATTCAACGCATGCGCGGCAGGGGCGCGACGGCGACACCGCGCATAACGTGCCCACAGCCAGATCGGTGACATCATTGCCAATCTCAACGACCTCTCCGGCAACTTCATGGCCCAGAATCATCGGCTCTTTCAGCGTAATCGCGCCAAACCCGCCGTGATTGAAATAGTGCAAATCAGACCCGCAGATGCCGCCACGTTTCATTGCGATGCGCACTTGGGTTGGGCCAAGCGCATCGTCGGGCACATCGCCAAGCCGCAGATCACCGGCCGCGTGAACAAAGAGGGCTTGGGGCATGACGGTCCTTGCATCGCTGTTCAAATGGTATACCATTTTTATCAGGCGGTAAGTCGCGGGCTTTGTCAATGCCCGCACCGCAGCGGAGGACATGATGAAGCTTTTCGACCTGACAGGTAAAACCGCGCTGATCACCGGATCATCAATGGGCATCGGCTCTGCGCTTGCCCGCGGGTTGGCCGATGCCGGGGCGCGGGTGGTGCTGAACGCGCGGGACGCAGCGCGGCTTAATAAGGCAGCAGACACGTTACGCCAGACGGGTGCTCAGGTCGACACGCTGCCATTTGACGTCACGGATGCAAAGGCAGTGCGCACAGCGGTCGATGACTACGAGGCCACCCGCCCCATCGACATCCTGATCAACAACGCAGGCATGCAACATCGCGGCCCGCTTGAGGAATTCGAGGTCGAAGCCTTTGACCGCTTGATGCGCACCAACGTCAATTCCGCATTCTATGTGGGGCAGGCTGTGGGGCGGCATATGATCGGGCGGGGGGCAGGGCGGATCATCAACATCGCCTCGGTACAGACGGCGCTCGCGCGGCCCGGCATTGCGCCCTACACCGCATCAAAAGGCGCAATCGCCAATCTGACCAAGGGGATGGCGACCGATTGGGCCAAACATGGGCTGAACTGTAACGCCATTGCGCCGGGTTATTTCGACACGCCGCTAAACGCCGCACTCGTGGCCGACGATACATTTTCAACGTGGCTGGAAAAGCGCACCCCCGCCGGGCGCTGGGGCAAGGTCGAAGAACTGGTCGGCGCTGCAATATTTCTATCTGCCCCTGCATCCAGTTTCGTGAACGGGCAGACCATATTCGTTGATGGCGGGATCACCGCCAGTCTTTGAGGGAGGACAGATATGAGCGAGACGAAAATCGGGTTTATCGGGGTGGGGTATATGGGCCATGGCATGGCCAAAAACCTGCTGCAAAAAGGGTATCCGCTGACAATCAAGGGCAACCGCAACCGCACCCCCATCGAAAGCCTGACCGGCATGGGCGCGACCGAGGCGACGACCGCCAAGGAAATGGCGCAAACCTGTGACGTGATCCATCTGTGCCTGTCCAATTCACCGCAGGTCGAGGCCGTGTTTCACGGACCAGACGGGATTTTGGCAGGCGCGCGCGAAGGATTGATCGTGATTGACACCACAACGGCCGACCCGACATCGACGGCCGTGCTGGCCGCCGAACTGGCCGAAAAGGGCGGCACCTTCGTTGACGCGCCACTGGGCCGCACCCCGAAAGAGGCAGAAGCGGGGACACTGGACGCTATGATCGGCTGCGATGATGCAACCTATGAAAAGATTGCACCGATCATTGAATGCTGGGCCGGTAATATCACCCATGTCGGGCCGACCGGCAGCGGTCACAAGATGAAACTGCTGATGAATTTCATCTCAATGGGGTATGCGTCGCTTTACGCCGAGGCGACAGTGCTTGGCGCAGCGGTGGGGGTGCCTCCAACCAAAGTGCGCGAGGTGATCGGCTCTAGCCGGCTGACGAACGGTTTTTTTGAAACCTTCATGACCTATGCTGTGGACCGGGAAGAGGTTCACAAATTCACCATCGCAAACGCCGCAAAGGATCTGCGCTACGTCAATGCGATGGCCGACAGTGCAGGGCTGGTGACGGTGATGGCGGCAGCAGCAAAACAGTATTTCGCCCATGTTGACGCATCAGGCAATGGCGGTGACTTTGTTCCCACAATCACCGACCACGTCGCGCGGTTGAACGGCCTGGACATGGAGGTCGAAGCCGCAAAAGGGCGTGATCAGTGACACGGATCAGCGATATCCAGATCCGGCATTTCAATGTGCCGCTGGATGAGGTTCTCGTCGATGCCAAACACGGGGCACACACGCATTTTGAACTGATCACCGCGACCATCACGACAGACGATGGGGTGTCTGGGACCGGCTACACCTACACCGGCGGCAAGGGTGGCCACGCGATCAGGGCGATGCTGATCCATGATCTTGTACCGTTTCTGATCGGGCAAGAAGCCGAGGATATCAGCGCCCTTTACGACGCGATGCAATGGCATGTGCACTATGTGGCGCGCGGCGGCATCGCGTCTTTTGCGATTTCGGCGTTGGATATCGCACTTTGGGATATCAAGGGCCAGCGCAGCCGCATCCCGCTTTGGCGAATGGCAGGCGGGGCCGGGCAAACCTGTCGTGCCTATTGCGGCGGGATTGACCTGAACTTCCCGCTGCCCAAACTGCTGACAGCGATCGAAAGCTATCTAAACCGCGGCTTTGATGCTGTGAAAATCAAGATCGGGCAGCCGACGCTTGACGCCGACATTGAACGCATTGCCGCCGTGCGCGATCTGATCGGGCCACAGCGCACATTCATGGTAGACGCCAATTACGCGATGAGCGTCCAGCAGGCGATCAGCGCGGCGCAGGCGATGAAACCCTTCGACATCTATTGGTTCGAAGAACCGACAATTCCTGATGATTACCTGGGATATGCTGAAATTGCCGGGGCTGGAATTCCGCTTGCGATGGGTGAAAACCTGCATACTGAATATGAATTTGGATATGCGTTTGCGCAGTCAAAACTGGCGCATATTCAGCCCGATGCCTCTAACTGCGGCGGCATTACCGGCTGGATGCGTGTGGCGCAGATGGCGCGGGACAATGACCTGCCTGTCAGCTCGCATGGGATGCAGGAACTTCACGTCAGTCTTGTCTCAGGACAGCCCAATCCCGGCTGGCTCGAGGTGCATGCATTTCCGATCGACCGCTACACGATGCGGCCTCTTGTTGTAGAAAACGCCCGCGCGGTGGCACCCGATACGCCCGGTACGGGTGTGGAATTCGACTGGGAAGCACTGGCAGGATTTGAAACGCACGGCTAACACCTGCGCCCACTATTTGGCTTGCATTTGGTATACCAAGTTGCAACCTTGCGATCAGAACGTCTGGAGGGACCCCAATGCCATCAATGATCATCACCGGCGCCGGAAGCGGTATCGGACGGGCAACCGCGCAGGCGATGTTGGATGCGGGATGGGATGTTGCTTTGGTGGGTCGCCGCGCAGAGCCATTGCAAGAAACGGCTGGCAGCAGCGCGGCGCTGGTGCTGCCCTGTGATGTGACGGATGAGGCGCAGGTCGCAGCCGCCTTTGATAAAGCCTATCAACATTGGGGCCATGTCGATGCGTTGTTCAACAATGCAGGCGTCAGTCTGAAAGGTGCCCCGCTGGACGATCTGTCCGTTGCTGACATTCGCAACCTCATCGACGTGAACGTCATGGGCGCAGTCATCGCCGCGCGCGAAGCCTTTGGCATCATGCGCAAACAATCCCCACAAGGCGGGCGCATCATTAACAACGGGTCAGTGTCGGCCTATGTGCCGCGCTGGGGCTCGGCGGCATATACGACGTCCAAACACGCAATTACCGGGCTGACGCGCACGATTTCGCTCGATGGGCGGGCGTTCAACATTGCCTGCGGGCAGATCGACATCGGCAACGCGCTGACCGATATGGCGCAGGCGATGACCCAAGGAGTACCGCAGGCCGATGGCTCCATGGCGGTTGAACCGGTCATGGACGTGAAACATGTCGCGTCCTCAGTACTGCATATGGCGGGCCTGCCACTGGACGCCAATGTGCAGTTCATGACCGTCATGGCCAGCGCCATGCCCTATATCGGCCGGGGCTAGCAGGTGGAGTTTCAGGGGCAAACAGCTGTCGTCACCGGTGCCGCACAAGGCATCGGGTATGCAGTCGCGACACTTCTGGCGAATAAAGGCGTGCATGTTGTCAGTTGGGATGTTGATGACAGTAACGCCACCGCAATGGATCAGATCGGCGGCACCGCAGTCGCCTGTAACATCACCGATCCAGCGTCAGTCCAAGCCGCCTATGACACAACATGCGCGCAAATCGGTGTGCCCACGATCCTTGTAAACAGCGCCGGGGTCGCCGGGCCGAATGCGACTGTGCAGGACTACGACATCCGCGCATGGAACGATGTGGTCCAGATCAATCTGACGGGTACGTTTCTGGTCAACAAAGTCTGTGTGCAGGGAATGAAGGCGCAGGGCTATGGGCGTATCCTGAACGTGGCCTCCATCGCGGGGAAAGAGGGAAACCCGAACGCTTGCGCCTATTCCGCATCCAAAGCAGGGGTGATCGGCTTCACCAAATCGCTGGGCAAAGAGCTTGCGGATATGAACATTGCCGTAAACTGTGTCACACCCGCCGCCGCCCGCACCCGCATTTTCGACCAGATGTCAGCAGAACATATCGACTATATGCTGTCCAAAATCCCCCGCGGGCGGTTTTTAGAAGTCGACGAAGCCGCCAAGATGATCGTCTGGGCTGTCTCTGCGGAAAATTCATTCACCACGGGCGCGGTCTTTGACCTGTCCGGTGGGCGTGCAACTTATTAAGCAACGATAAGGAACAAATTATGGGACGGTTATCGGACAAGCGCGCGCTGGTCACGGCCGCGGGACAGGGGATCGGACGGGCATCGGCCCTTGCGATGGCAGCCGAGGGCGCGCAGGTGTTCGCGACCGACATCAACAAAGACGCGCTTGACGGATTAGGCGCTGCGGGTATCACAGCCTTTGTGATGGATGTGCGCGACCCGGACAGCATCAAGGCAGGCGTTGATCAGGCACAGCCGGACGTATTGTTCAATTGTGCGGGCTTCGTGCATCACGGGTCCGTTCTGGACGCCACCGAAGACGAATGGGACGTCGCATTTGATTTGAATGTGCGTTCCATGTCGCGCACGATCCGCGCCGCGCTGCCGGGGATGCTGGAACGGGGCGGCGGGGCGATTGTGAATATGTCCTCGGCCTGTTCCTCGATTATCGGCGCACCCAACCGGTTTATCTATGGGACAACCAAGGCCGCTGTGATCGGCATGACAAAATCAGTGGCCGTGGATTACATCACCCAAGGGATCCGCTGCAATTGTATCTGCCCCGGCACCGTCGAAAGCCCAAGCTGGCATGCGCGGGTCAAGGCGCTTGGCGATCAGCTTGGGTCTTACGACGACGCGCTGCAGCAATTCGTGTCGCGCCAACCCATGGGACGCGTTGCCACCGCAGAAGAAATCGCCGCGCTGGTGGTTTATCTGTCCAGCGACGAATCCGCCTTTACCACCGGGCAACCGCACGTCATCGACGGCGGCTGGTCGGGCTGAAATTCAAGGAGACAACAATGAAACTATTTCGCTATGGCGCTGTGGGCGCTGAAAAACCAGGGATGCTGGACGACGATGGCGGTCTGCGCGATTTGTCGGGTATCGTGGATGACATCGCGGGCGACGTGCTGTCGGATGCGGGGCTCGAAAAACTACGCGCTTTGGATCCGGCAACCCTGCCGCAGGTGGACGGTACGCCACGCATCGGGCCATGTGTGGGCCGTATCGGCAAATTCTGCTGCATCGGGCTGAACTATTCCGATCACGCCGCAGAAACCGGCGCCGCAATCCCGGACCATCCGATCCTCTTCATGAAAGCGACCTCTGCCGTCGTCGGCCCCAATGACGATGTTATCCTCCCGCGTGGATCGACCCATTCCGATTGGGAGGTGGAGCTGGGCGTCGTGATCGGCAAGACGGTCAAATACGTCAGCGCCGACGACGCATTAGCGCATGTGGCAGGCTACTGCGTGATCAATGACGTCTCAGAGCGCCATTTTCAGACGCAACTGTCCGGAAACTGGACCAAAGGCAAAAGCTGCGACACCTTCGGGCCAACAGGACCATGGCTGGTGACCCGTGATGAGGTTGAAAACCCGCAAGCACTGGCCATGCATCTGGATGTGAACGGCAAGCGCATGCAAACCGGGAACACCGACACGATGATCTTTACCGTGGCGCAAATCATCGAACATCTGTCCAGCCTGTTCACGCTGTACCCGGGTGACGTGATCTCCACCGGGACGCCGCCGGGCGTTGGCATGGGGATGAAACCGGATCCCGTTTACTTGAAAAAAGGCGACGTGATGGAACTGTCCATCGACGGTCTGGGCACCCAGAAACAATCAGTTGGGCAGGATGCATAATGGCTGATAAACCAAACCTCTTGGTGATCGGCGGGGCCATGTCGCCACCGATGCAAGCCGCATTGGAACAGGATTTCACGCTGCATAAATTGCATGCGCAGGATGACCAACAGGCTTGGTTGGCCGCACATGGGGCCGACATGCCGTCGGTCCTGACAGACGGCCACTGGGGCGTGCGCCCTGACGTGATGTTACATCTGTCTTCGGTGAAAATGATTTCCTGCTATGGCGTCGGCTATGACAATATCGACGCGGCAAGCTGTGCGGGCAAGGGCATCATGGTCACGCATACGCCCAATGTGCTCAACGCCGAAGTCGCGAATACCGCACTGCTGCTGTGGCTTGCCACCAGTCGGCGGCTGGTGCGCGACGATAAGTATATCCGCGATGGAAAATGGCCCGATGGCAACGCGCCACTAACCCATTCTGTCGATGATCGAAAGGTCGGCATTCTGGGGCTTGGCCGCATCGGTGAAGAATTGGCGCGGCGGCTGGCCGTGTTTAACGCCGACATCAGCTATCACACCCGCACCGAAAAACCAGAGAGCGGCTTTCGGTATTATAACGCGCTGGTCGATATGGCCCGCGATGTCGACGTGTTGTTTTGCATCACCCCCGGCGGTGCCGCGACGCACCATTTGGTGAACCGCGACGTCATGGACGCTCTGGGGCCCAACGGCACGCTCATCAACGTCGGCCGCGGCACCGTGGTGGACGAGGCCGAATTGGTCAAAGCTTTAGCCGACGGACGGTTGGGGAACGCGGGCCTCGACGTTTTCGAAAACGAACCACAGGTCCCACAGGAACTGTTCGACATGGATCAAGTCACATTGCTCCCCCACGTCGGCAGCGCCACGGTAGAAACACGCACTGCAATGGGCGATCTGGCCGTCAGTAATTTGCAGCAATTCCTGCGTGACGGCACGGTCATCAGCCCAGTACCAGAGTGCCGCGATCTTTGATATGAGAGGGCAAGGCGCCGCTGTCCTTGCCCTCACCTCAAAACCTGCGGGATCTTCCCTTCAGAGGCAGGCAGAAGCCTCTTCAATACTGCCGGATGTAAGAACGCCGAAAAAACGTGTGTCTTTATCACATAACCTGAAAATACCCGCGCCTGAGGGATTGAAGCAATTCTCCGGCCTACCCTGCGTAATCCGCCCCCTCTCCATCCAAAATCGTCTTCAGTTCCGCCAGATGCCGCGCGTCTTGTTCGGGATAACCTTCCAGCTCCTGCGCCGTCTTCTCGGCCACGTCATCGGGCAACACCCGCAGTTTCATCCCGGTTTGCAGCGCGCGGATATAGGTCTCGCAGGCGCGCTCGAAATAATACATCCGGTTAAAGGTTTCGGCCACGGTTTCCCCGATCACCAGCACTCCGTGATTGCCCATGATCAGCACCCGCTTGGCTGGATCATCAAACAGGGCCGCACAGCGTTCGCCTTCTTCCTCGAAAGCCAGCCCGCCGTAGCCGTCATCAATCACGTAGCGATTGAAGAAAGTGCAGCAATTCTGGTCGATGGGCGGCAACCGGCTATCAGCAAGCGAGGCCAGCACAGTAGCAAAGATCGAATGCACATGCATCGCACAGCGGGCATGGGGGACGCGGCGATGCACTGCGCCATGCAGCCCCCAGGCCGTCGGATCCGGCGCGTTCGGACCTTGCAGCGTGTCAGGATCAGCCGCATCCACCACGATCAGATCGCTCGCCTTGATCCGGGCGAAATGCATCTGGTTGGGGTTCATCAGGAACCGCGTGCCCTCATCGTTGATCGCCAGACTGAAATGGTTCGCCACCGCTTCGTGCATGTTCAGCCGGGCCGTCCAGCGAAAGGCGGCGGCCATGTCCGTGCGCTCCGCCCAATGGGTCAGGTTTCCCTTTGATATGTTCATCGCCCACTCCCTTGGATTTGTCCTGCACGCGGGGTAAGGATGCCGCAAAGATCAATACAAAGGAAGCAGATCATGGCATTCATCCCCGCCAAATGGCCCCGCAAGCTGCGGTCACAGGAATGGTTCGGCGGCAGCTCGAAGGATGCGATCTATCACCGGTCCTGGATGAAAAATCAGGGGCTCCCGGCAGATTTGCTGGACGGGCGTCCTGTGATCGGTATCTGCAACACATGGTCCGAACTGACCCCTTGTAACGCCCATCTGCGCGATCTGGCCGAACGGGTGAAATTCGGCGTGTATGAGGCCGGGGGCTTCCCCGTTGAGTTCCCTGTTTTCAGCCCTTCTGAAAGCACAATCCGCCCCACGGCAATGATGTACCGCAATATGTGTGCCATGGACGTCGAAGAGGCGATCCGCGCCAAATGCATGGATGGGGTCGTTCTGCTGGCTGGATGTGACAAGACCACACCCGCGCTATTGATGGGTGCGGCCTCGGTCGATCTGCCTGCGATCATGGTTTCTGGCGGGCCAATGCTGAACGGCTATTTCGGCGGCGAACGGGTCGGTTCCGGCACCCATCTGTGGAAATTCTCCGAAGCGGTCCGCGCGGGTGAGATGACAGCAGAAGAATTCGTCGAGGCAGAGGCATCCATGTCCCGCTCGCCGGGATCCTGCAACACGATGGGCACCGCCAGCACGATGGCGTCTATGGCCGAAGCGCTGGGCATGGCCATGTCAGGCAATGCCGCCATTCCCGCCGTCGACAGCCGCCGCCGGGTCATGGCGCATCTGACCGGTCGCCGGATCGTGGATATGGTCAAGGATGACCTGAAACCATCGGACGTGATGACGAAGGATGCATTTGAAAACGCCATCCGCACCAATGCGGCCATCGGCGGGTCAACCAATGCGGTCGTCCACTTGCTTGCCATGGCGGGCCGGACCGCTAACGTCGATCTGACGCTGGATGACTGGGACCGGCTTGGGCGCGACGTGCCGACCATCGTGAACCTGATGCCATCGGGCAAATACCTGATGGAGGAGTTCTTTTATGCGGGCGGCCTGCCCGTGGTGATCAAACGGTTGGGTGAGGCCGGACTGCTCAACAAAGATGCGCTGACCGTATCCGGCGGCAGCATCTGGGAAGAGGTCAAGGATGTGCGCAACCACAACCCTGATGTAATCCTGCCGGTAGAACAGGCGCTGACCCAATCGGGGGGCATCGCCGTGCTGCGCGGAAACCTCGCGCCGGGCGGTGCCGTGCTGAAACCCTCTGCCGCGACGCCGGAACTGATGCAGCACCGGGGCCGGGCCGTCGTGTTCGAAGATATCGACGACTACAAAGCGCGCATCAACAGGGACGATCTGGATATCGACGAAACCTGCGTCATGGTTCTGAAAAACTGCGGCCCGCGCGGCTATCCCGGCATGGCCGAGGTGGGCAATATGGGGCTGCCACCCAAGATCCTGAAAAAAGGGATCACTGACATGGTGCGGATCTCGGATGCGCGTATGTCCGGCACCGCCTTTGGCACGGTCGTGCTGCACACCACGCCTGAGGCCGCGCGCGGTGGCCCGCTGGCCGTGGTGCAAAACGGCGACATGATTGAATTGGACGTGGAAGGACGCCGCCTGCATCTTGATATTTCTGACGATGAGCTGCAAGCGCGGTTGGCCAAATGGACAGCAGAAGGCTCCGGCGCCAACCCCCGGCCCGAAAGCGGATATGCGATGCTCTACCATGACAAGGTCATGGGCGCAGACACAGGGGCCGACTTCGACTTCCTCGTCGGATGCCGTGGCAATGCCGTCGGCAAGGAAGCCCACTGATGACGCCCATATGCCTTGTGGGGATCGGCAAGATCGCGGTGGACCAGCATGTGCCTGCGATCGACGGCAGTGCTGACTGGACGCTCGCCGCGACTGTCAGCCGGGCGGGCAGCGTCGATGGGGTGCCGGCCTATTCTGACTTCGATCAGATGCTGGCCGAACGGCCTGACATCCCGGTTATCTCGCTCTGCCTGCCGCCGGTGCCGCGCTATGAGTACGCCGCCAAAGCCATCGCGGCAGGGCGGCATGTGATGTTGGAAAAACCACCCGGTGCCACACTGGCAGAGGTGCAAGCGTTGGAAACCATGGCGCAGACGGCGGGCGTATCGCTCTTTGCCACATGGCACAGCCGGATGGCGCGTGGCGTGGCGGCGGCCAAATCATTTCTGGCAGATAAAACCGTCACCGCCGGGAAGATCACCTGGAAAGAGGATGTGCGGCGCTGGCATCCGGGGCAGGATTGGGTGTTCGATCCCGGCGGGATGGGCGTGTTCGATCCCGGCATCAACGCACTCTCCATCCTGACAGAGGTACTGCCCGCCCCCGTGCACCTGCAATCCGCCACGCTGTCCTTCCCGGAAAATCGACAGACGCCCATCGCCGCAGACCTGCGCTTTTCCGGTGGGATCAGCGGCGCATTCGACTGGCGGCAAGAGGGGCCACAAACATGGGATATCACCTTGCAAGCGGGTGATGATCTGGTAGAGCTTCAAGAGGGCGGCAACCGCTGCATGATCAACGGGCAAGAGGCTACGTTGTCCGAACTCGACGAATATCCCGCGCTCTACGCACGCATGGCCGGGCTGATCAAGAACAGCAGCTCTGACGTTGACCTCTCTCCCATGATCCACGTCGCGGACGCGATGACACTGGGCCAGCGGAACATCGTCGCGGCCTTCGCATTCTGAAAACGGTCGGTGGGGGTGACGCTCCACCGGCAAATTCTGGACGCGACGGCTATTTCGTGGCCCAACTGACCGTCTCGGCGCTAACAAGCCAGCTTTTACTTAGAATGCTGATTCCTTAGGGTTGCTGACAACCGGCAGAAAGGAACATCAGGGATGGACGTTCAGCAGATGTACGATGATTTTCACCGTCAATATTCTGATGTGGCCAAAGCGGCTGATGCTCAACACAAGGTGACATGGGACAGTGTCACAGTCGAAGCGTCGCCCGTCTGGTTCGAAAGCCTTGCCAGCGTACTCAATACCCGCATGGGGGCGTTGGAAAATCACACTGAAATGGCTGCGATATTCCGCTTTTTTGATCTGAAGTTTCAGACAGGAAGCAAAGAGGTCAAAAGCTGCATTGATACCTGTTTTGTTGAAAACCTCTTTTGGCAAGTTCCTCCAAAAAAGGCGGCACCGGTTTGGGCTGTTCTGCCGCAGAACTTGCAGCAGTTATATGTTGCCTTCCATGGTCGGGCCCCGAACCAAGGCTGACAACGATTAAGTGCTGACACCAGCCCGTCCTATAGCGTTGACGAAATACCTAAGACATGACGTGTCAGCTAACGCGCCCAAATCTGTGATTTCGGGCGGCGTTAGCTGATCCAAATTTTTCGCATAACGCTCTAAATGCATGCGCCTCAAGAAACTGTTTGACATTGACGTTAGTGTCACCCTGCTAAGCACGGCTCCTAATCAAAGATGAACACTCATCTTCATCAGGAGAAAACACAAAATGACGCAGACGAATATCTGGCAAGACAAGGTTGCAATTGTGACTGGCGGCAGTTCCGGCATTGGGCGGGCGACCGCAATTGCGCTTGCAGAAAAAGGGGTCAAAGTTCTGATCACCGGGCGAAATGCAGACAGGCTGGCAGAGGTGACCGCCACAAATGATGCGATTAAGGCGGTGCAGACAGACAGCGCAGATGTGGAAAGTGGCGCACAGATCGTTGCAGCGACACGCGACCATTGGGGCCGCCTTGATCTGATCGTCAATAACGCAGGCGCGGGCCAGCCCTTACCAATCGCCGCCTATGACGCCGACATCATCGCAAACATGACGGCGGTGAATATTATTGCGCCCTCACAATTGGTCAAAGCGGGTCACGCAGCCCTGCGTGAAACCAAAGGGGCGATTGTCAATATCGGCACTGCCGTTTCCCAGAATGCTGCGCCGATGTTGGCGCATTACGCGGCAACCAAGGCCGCGCTCGCGCATTTGACCAAATCCTGGGCGATTGAACTGGCAGGCGACGGGATTCGCGTGAATGCGATCGCTCCGGGGCCCGTCAAAAGTGGCGCATTGACGGGGATGATGGGGTTGGCGGCGGAAACAGCCCAGCAGATAGAGGCACAGGAAGCGGCGCAAATCCCCCTTGGCCGGCGCGGTGTCACGGATGATATCGTACCGTGGATTTTGCGATTAGGCAGCGCGGAAAACGCATGGCTCACAGGGCAGGTTTTGACCGTCGATGGTGGCTGGGCGTTGCGCGCATAGAATCTGGCACAGGGTGGGCGGATTTCACTGATCCGCCCACGACGCTTGATCAGCGCACACAACGTTATCATCTATGTCAGAGTTAGTATAGGAGGGACGAAAATGCAGGCCAAAGCCGCCGCCGAAAGCTTGGGGATTACCCAGCGCATGTTGCGCCACTATGAAAACGAAGGTTTGATGCATGTGGCACGCAATCTGAACGGCTATCGGCACTATAGCGCGGCCGATCTGCGTCGTGCAGGGCGCATCCGCGATTTCATCTCAACCGGATTTTCCACACGCGAAATCCGCGCCATGAGCGCGTGCCTGTCGGATGACGGCTCTGGCGCCTGCGAAGGCGGGATCGAAAAGCTGACGCAAAAGCTGGCGGATATTGATCGGCTCCGATCTGAACTGGATGCACGCCGGGCCGCAGTTCAGGATCGCCTCGCAAGTCTAAGACGTGACCTACTCTCCGAAGCCATCCTTTAAAGCGTTTCGATTTCAACTTGAGACATTAAGCATCACAAATCGCGTTCGACCGTTAGGGAGAGGCAGCGAATTGTGATCCAAGGATGAATCGAAACGCTGTAGCGCACTGAAAACGGCAAGCGGCAGCCCCGAAAATCCTGAAGTTTGCCTTACATCCATATGCACGATGGGCGGACAGGCGGTGCGTAAAACCTTCGCGCGTTTTGCGTGCTGATCGGGAAAATGGTTAATGATCCCTGCAAAATGGACCGCACGATACATTAATTCGGGGCTTTTGCCCGGCAGAGTCCGATGCAAGTCCGACGTGTTTCCGACGTAAATCCGACCGGCATTTTTCCATAAAATACAGGCGTTAATCTTTGATTCGCGGGGGTTGCGTCCACCCAACGCACGGGCGGGGTCATGCAACGCCACCGCGCGTTGCACCCCCAAAGTTCACAAACTGCCAAAAATTTACCATTTGATAAAAAATAAAACTGTGGCAGGCTGATTCCCGTGAAGCCACGACAGGAAACGCTCATGTCCAGCCCCGTGAATACTCCGATGACCCCCGGCATTGCTGCTGACCGGCTGCCGCATGATACGCTTGATGACAATTTCAGCGACCTGCATGCGCCGCTTGCCCCGCATGAGGCCAGCGTTGCCGCCGACCGCTGTTATTTCTGCCATGACGCGCCTTGCATCACGGCCTGCCCGACAAGCATTGATATCCCGCTTTTCATTCGGCAAATCAGCACCGGCACGCCCGAGGCTGCGGCGAAAACAATCTTTGATAGCAATATCTTGGGCGGCATGTGCGCCCGGGTTTGCCCGACAGAGGAACTCTGCGAACAAGCCTGCGTGCGCGAAGCCGCCGAAGGCAAACCGGTCGAAATTGGTCGCTTGCAGCGCCACGCGACGGATCGTTTGATGGCGATGCAGGGCCACCCCTATACCCGCGCGCCAGAGACTGGTAAAACCGTTGCCGTGGTGGGTGCTGGGCCCGCTGGACTGGCCTGTGCGCACCGTCTGGCGATGCAGGGCCATGCGGTCACGCTGTATGATGCGCTGCCAAAACCGGGTGGCCTGAACGAATACGGCATTGCCGCTTATAAATCGACAGATGATTTCGCAGCGCGCGAAGCTGCGTGGCTGATGCAGATCGGCGGGATCACCTTGCAAAACGGCCAACGGCTGGGGGCAGAGCTTGCGCTGGATACGCTGGCCGACACGTTTGATGCGGTGTTCCTTGGTGTGGGGCTTGGCGGTGTGAATGCGCTGCGGGTCGCGGGCGAAGACATGGGCGGTGTGACCGATGCCGTTGGTTTCATTAAAGAATTACGACAATCGCAGGATCTGGCGCGCTTGCCCATCGGGCGTGATGTGGTGGTGATTGGCGGCGGTATGACGGCTGTTGACGCCGCCGTGCAATCCAAACTGCTGGGCGCGCAAAACGTGACCATCGCCTATCGGCGTGGACGTGAAAGCATGGGGGCCAGCACCTATGAACAAGACCTCGCCGCCGCCAAAGGGGTGACGTTGCTGTTCAACGCGCAGCCTGTTGCGCTGCACGGAAACGGCGCTGTGCGCGAAATTGAACTGGAATATACCGCCGATGATGGGACCGGGCTGAAAGGCACCGGCGAAACGATCCGGCTGAAGGCCGATCAAGTGTTCAAAGCCATCGGGCAGACGCTGGAAACCGATGCGGGGCTGACGCTTGCGGGGCGCAAAATCGCGGTGACAGGGCCGGGGCGCACCAGTCGCGCAGGCATCTGGGCAGGCGGCGATTGCGCCAGCGGTGGCGATGATCTGACGGTGACAGCCGTGGCCGAAGGGCGCGACGCGGCGATGGATATTCATGCAGTTTTGATGGGGAGCAATTAAGATGGCTGATCTGACAACAGAGTTTCTGGGCATCAAATCCCCCAACCCGTTCTGGCTGGCCTCGGCCCCACCGACCGATAAGGAATACAATGTGCGCCGCGCCTTTGAGGCGGGTTGGGGTGGTGTCGTCTGGAAGACGCTGGGCTCCGAAGGGCCGCCTGTCGTCAACGTGAACGGCCCGCGCTATGGCGCGATCTACGGGGCGGACCGGCGCTTGCTGGGGCTCAACAATATTGAGCTGATCACCGACCGCGATTTGCAAACCAACCTAGATGAAATCACGCGTGTGAAGGCAGATTACCCTGACCGTGCAGTGATCGTCAGCATCATGGTCCCGTGTGAGGAAGAAGCCTGGAAAGCGATTTTGCCAAAGGTCGCCGCGACCGGTGCTGATGGGATTGAGCTGAACTTTGGCTGCCCACATGGGATGGCCGAACGCGGCATGGGCAGCGCCGTGGGGCAGGTGCCTGAATACATCCAGATGGTCACCGAATGGTGCAAGAAATACTATGACAAACCGGTTATCGTAAAGCTGACGCCCAATATCACCGATGTGCGCAAACCAGCGCAAGCGGCCAAGGATGGCGGGGCCGATGCGGTCAGCCTAATCAACACGATCAATTCGATCACCAGCGTCGATCTGGATGTCATGGCCCCGCAGCCGACGATTGATGGCAAAGGCACCCATGGCGGCTATTGCGGCCCGGCGGTCAAACCGATTGCGATGAATATGGTCGCCGAAATTGCCCGCGATCCGGGCACACATGGGCTGCCGATTTCCGGCATTGGCGGGATCACGACTTGGCGCGACGCGGCAGAGTTTATGGCGCTGGGCTGCGGTAATGTGCAGGTCTGCACGGCGGCGATGACCTATGGCTTCAAGGTTGTTCAGGAAATGATCAGCGGACTGTCGCAATGGATGGATGAAAAGGGCTATCGTTCCACCGCGGATTTCATCGGCATGGCGGTTCCCAATGTCACTGACTGGCAGTATCTGAACCTGAACTATGTGGCAAAAGCGCAGATCAGTCAGGATGATTGCATCAAATGCGGGCGCTGCTATGCGGCCTGCGAAGACACCAGCCATCAGGCGATTGCAATGTCCGCAGATCGCACCTTTAGCGTGATTGATAAAGAATGCGTCGCCTGCAACCTATGTGTTGATGTCTGCCCGGTGGAAAACTGTATCACCATGGTGCCGATGACGCCGGGCGAAGTTGATCCGCGCACCGGTAAGGTGGTGCAGAAAGAATACGCCAACTGGACAACCCACCCCAATAATCCGGGTGCTGTCGCGGCAGAGTGATCGGAACCGCCGGCCCTTTCCCTTGTTAAACAGGGGAAAGGGAGAATTGACATGACAAAGGATCACGGACCGTCCATCAAGGATGATGACACCTATGAGGCACTGCGCGAAGACGGTGCCTCCAAGGAAAAGGCCGCGCGGATCGCAAACGCGAAAGCGAATGACGATCAACACCCGTCGGAAAAGGGTGGCAAGGCAAAGCCTTATGAAGACTGGACTGTTAAAGAGCTTTACTACCGGGCACAAGAACTGGATATTGATGGCCGGACGGATATGAACAAGGACGCGCTGATCGACGCTCTGCGCCATCACTAACGCCCCGCTGGCGGGACAAGCCGCAACGCGCGCGCCGAACGCGAAATTGTTGCGGCGTTACAACTCTTTCCAAAACTTTCAAAAACCGTTATGGCCCGTCCATCTTGAGAGCCCGGCGCCCGCGTCCCAGCGCCTGACCAAAGAAGATACCGGGATGAGGGGGAATACGCCCCCTACGCAAAAGGCCGCACAGGCCAACTAGGAAAACATGATGTTTAACGAAGTGAAAAAATCAATGCAGTGGGGGCAGGACACGCTCACGCTGGAAACGGGTAAGGTTGCCCGTCAGGCGGATGGTTCCGTCATTGCCACGCTGGGCGAAACCAGTGTGATGGCCAACGTGACATTCGCACGTGCCCAAAAGCCCGGTCAGGATTTCTTTCCGCTGACCGTCCACTACCAGGAAAAATATTACGCCGCCGGTAAAGTGCCAGGCGGCTTTTTCAAGCGCGAAGCGCGTCCGACTGAAAAAGAGACGCTGACCTCCCGCCTGATCGACCGCCCCATTCGCCCGCTGTTCGTCCCCGGCTTCAAGAACGAAGTGCTGGTGATGTGTACGGTTCTGTCGCATGACATGGTCAATGACCCCGATATGGTCGCGATGATCGCAGCCTCGGCCGCGCTGACCATTTCCGGTGCACCTTTCATGGGTCCGATCGGCGCCTGCCGCGTGGGCTTTGTGGATGGCGAATACATCCTGAACCCCGAAATCGACGATATGCACAACCTGCGTCTGAACCCAGAGCAGCGTCTGGACCTTGTTGTCGCCGGCACCAAAGACGCCGTGATGATGGTGGAATCGGAAGCCTATGAGCTGACCGAAGAAGAGATGCTGGGTGCCGTGACCTTCGCGCACGAACAGATCCAGCCGGTCATCGACCTGATCATTGATCTGGCCGAAGAAACCGCGAAAGAGCCGTTCGATTTCCAGCCTGTCGATTATTCGGATCTGTCCGCCGCTGTCAAAGCCGCTGGCGAAGACAAGATGCGCGCTGCCTATGCGATCACCGACAAGCAGGAACGCACATCGGCCGTGTCCGCCGCCAAGGATGCGATCATCGCTTCTTTGACCGAAGAACAGCAGGAAGACGGCAACCTTGGTGCCGCGCTGAAAAAGCTGGAATCCGCAGTGCTGCGCGGCGATGTCGTCAAGAACGGCAAGCGGATCGACGGACGTGCGCTGGACCAGATCCGGCCCATCGTGTCGGAAACCGGCATTCTGCCCCGGACCCACGGTTCCGCCCTGTTCACCCGTGGTGAAACGCAGGGTCTTGTCGTGACCACGCTGGGCACCGGCGACGACGAACAGATGATCGACGCGCTGACCGGCATGTATAAATCCAACTTCATGCTGCATTATAACTTCCCCCCCTATTCTGTCGGTGAAGTTGGCCGTGTGTCTGGCCCGGGCCGTCGCGAAATCGGTCACGGTAAACTGGCATGGCGTGCGTTGCAGGCAGTTCTGCCAGCGGCAACGGATTTCCCCTATACGATCCGCGTCGTGTCCGAGATCACTGAATCCAACGGCTCGTCCTCGATGGCGTCGGTCTGCGGCGGTTCGCTGTCCATGATGGACGCCGGTGTGCCGCTGAAAGCCCCCGTCGCCGGTGTGGCTATGGGTCTGGTGATGGAAGATGACGGTTCCTACGCCGTGCTGTCCGACATTCTGGGTGACGAAGACCACCTTGGCGACATGGACTTCAAGGTTGCCGGTACCGAAAACGGCATCACGTCGCTGCAGATGGACATCAAGATCGCGGGCATCACGCCAGAGATCATGTCCAAGGCACTGGATCAGGCCAAGGCCGGCCGCCTCCATATCCTGGGTGAGATGTCCAAGGCCCTGACCGGCGCGCAGGAATTCAGCGTTCACGCGCCCAAGATCGAAACGATGCAGATCCCTGTCGACAAGATCCGTGAAGTCATCGGGTCTGGCGGCAAGGTCATTCGCGAGATCGTGGAAACTTCCGGCGCCAAGGTCGATATCAACGACGACGGTGTGATCAAGCTGGCGTCCAACGACGCCGAGGCGATCAAGCGCGCCCACGACATGATCTATTCCATCGTGGCCGAGCCCGAAGAGGGCAAGGTTTACAAGGGTACGGTCGTGAAACTGGTCGATTTCGGCGCCTTCGTGAACTTCTTTGGCAAGCGCGACGGTCTGGTCCACGTGTCCCAGATCGAAAACCGCCGCCTGAACCACCCTTCCGATGTTCTGAAAGAAGGTCAGGAAGTCTGGGTCAAGCTGCTCGGCTTTGATGATCGCGGCAAGGTGCGTCTGGCCATGAAAATGGTCGATCAAGAGACCGGCGAAGAGCTGAAGAAAGAACAGGCTGCCGAAGAATAAGGCGACCTACCTGACCTGCCGCATCGCTGCGGCAGGTCTTTTCATTTTGAATATACGTTATAGCGACAACGATATTGTCTTACCTACCATAGCCAACCTTTAACTATGTAACAGGCGCGCCCGTAGGCACTTTATTTGCTGACGCGAATGAGATCATGCCGGACTGTTTTGGTATGTAGTACTGGCGAAAACCGATGAGCTTTAGGGAAATTTCCGTGACGCACGGAGCTTGTTTGACCGGTTCACGCATTCAGCCACATCTCCACCACATTCTATTCGCAATTTCGCAAGGATTCCGCGTTAACCTGAATTACTTGTGTTTAATGAGGGAAGAAATATGAAATTTGTTTTGGCCTGGGCGGCTTTTGCCCTCGCTTCTGCGCCGGTAAGTGCGCAGGATTTGCAGAATCTATCGGTTGGTCTGGGCGTTTCGAGCTTTGGTGGTAATCTTGAAGTTGGTTACCGGGTCGATCAGCGCTTTGGTGTGCGCGGTGCCTATCTGGGCGGTCTTAGCGCGGAATACGACGAACAGGATGGCCAGACCAATATCAGCGGCGATTTTGAGCTGGGTGGCCTGACGGTGATGGGCGATTATTACCCAATGCAGGGCAATTGGCGCGTTTCTGGCGGGCTGTTCTTTTCCGGCAGCGAACTGACTGCCCGCGGGACAGAGCAGATCGGGTTGCAAACCGTCGGCCTCATCACTGAGGCAGAGTTCAAAAATGACGTCTCGCCGGTTCTGACGACCGGATATGAAATTCCATTGGGCAACAATTTCAGCCTGAACACTGAATTCGGCGTCATCTTCACGGGCGGGATTGCGACTGAATTCACCGCAGATGATCCAGATGATCAGGACGACGTGGATAACGACCCGGATTTGCAGCAGTTGCAGGATGATCTGGAAGATATCGGTATCTACCCACAGGCCGCGATTACCGTTTCCTATCGGTTTTAAAACAAAAGCCGCCACGCAGCAGATTGCGTGGCGGCTGTCTTAGCTTCGTATGCGGCGCTTAAGGCGTCAGTCCTTCAGCTTTGTGGTCCGCAGGTAAGGCAGCACTTTTGTGAACTCACCATATTTCGCCTTGGCGTCATCATCGCTGACGGATGCGGGTATGATCACATCATCGCCGACATTCCAGTTGGCTGGTGTCGCGACACCTTTGCCGGTCGATGTTTGCAAACCATCCAGCGCGCGCAGCACTTCGGCAAAATTGCGGCCCACGGTCATCGGGTAGGTCATGGACAGTTTCAGCTTTTTGTCGGGCCCCATGATAAAGACAGAGCGCACGGTCGCGCTGTCGGCAGGTGTGCGGCCGTCAGGCAAATAGGCTTCGGCAGGCAGCATGTCAAAGGCTTTGGAAACTTCCAGCCCAGCATCTGCGATGATCGGGAAACCGGCCTTGGCGCCGCCAAAGGTTTCAATGTCACCCTTCCATTTCTTGTGATCCTCGACTCCGTCAACGCTGACGCCGATCACTTTGGTCCCGCGCTTTTCCCATTCGTCGGCCAGTTGGGCAACGGCACCGAATTCTGTGGTGCAGACAGGGGTGAAATCCTTGGGGTGCGAAAACAGGATCGCCCAGCTATCGCCGATCCAATCATGCAGCGAAATCGTGCCCTGATCGGTTTCGACCGTCAGGTTCGGGATTGTGTCATTGATCCGCAGACCCATCATATCACTCCTTTGAATGTGTTACCTTGGAATTGATATAGGCACGGTCCCGGCGCAGTACCACAGGTGCTTGCACTGTGTTTGGGCCAGTGCCAGTGTCCTGCCAAAGCAACAGGAGCGTTCGCATGATCGAGAACCGCAATTTCTATATCAACGGTGCCTGGGTTGCCCCGGCTAAGGCGCGCGACCATCACGTGATTGACCCCTCAACAGAAGAGGCCTGCGCTGTAATTTCGCTTGGAGATCAGGCGGATACGGATGCGGCGGTGGCTGCGGCCTCGGGTGCTTTTCCAACATGGGCCGCGACCCCGCCTGCCGACCGCGCCGAATATGTGAAGGGTATTCTGGCACAATATGAGGCCCGCCAAGAAGAAATGGCGCAGGCGATCAGCCAAGAAATGGGTGCGCCCATCGACCTTGCGCGCAGCAGTCAGGCCCCCTGCCTGCCGTGGCATCTGTCGAATTTCCTGAAAGCATTCGACCATATGGAATGGATTCGCCCGCTCGGCCCCCACGCCCCTGATGACCGTATCGCGATGGAGCCCATCGGCGTCGTCGGGCTGATCACCCCGTGGAACTGGCCAATGAATCAGGTCACGCTCAAGGTGATTCCGGCGCTTCTGGCAGGCTGCACCATCGTATTAAAACCGTCGGAAGAGGCACCGCTGTCATCACTGTTGTTTGCGGAATTAGTACATGACGCAGGCGTGCCCGCCGGGGTCTTCAATCTGGTAAATGGTGATGGTGCAGGCGTTGGCAGCCAGCTGTCCAGCCATGAAGATGTGGCGATGATCAGCTTTACTGGGTCCACCCGCGCTGGCAAGGCCATCTCTGCTGCGGCGGTGGATACGCTGAAGCGTGTGACGCTGGAGT
Source organism: Loktanella agnita (assembly GCF_046640325.1). NCBI lineage: Bacteria > Pseudomonadati > Pseudomonadota > Alphaproteobacteria > Rhodobacterales > Roseobacteraceae > Loktanella > Loktanella agnita. The sequence goes on from NZ_JBJMBF010000014.1 coordinate 75,972, forward strand.
TGGGCGGCAAGGGCGCGAATGTGATCTTTGCTGATGCGGACGAAAAGGCGATCAAACGCGGTGTGCTGCATTGCATGAACAATAGCGGGCAGTCCTGCAACGCGCCGACACGGATGCTGGTGGAACAGTCGATCTATGATCAGGCCGTCGAGACCGCTGCCGAAATTGCCGATAAGATTACCGTCGGACAAGCGTCGGACTCTGGCCGACATATTGGGCCTGTCGTGAACAAGACCCAATGGGAGAAGATTCAGGACATGATTGAGGTCGGGATCAAGGAAGGTGCCCGTCTGGTCGCGGGTGGTCCCGGTCTGCCAGAGGGCATGAACAAGGGATATTATGTGCGCCCGACGATCTTTGCCGATGTGAAGAATGACATGCGCATCGCGCGTGAAGAGATCTTTGGCCCGGTGCTGTCGATCATCCCTTTTAAGGATGAGGAAGACGCGGTGAAGATCGCGAATGACACGCCCTATGGGCTGACGAACTATGTGCAAACGCAAGACGGGGCAAAGCGGAACCGCATGGCCCGCGCCCTGCGCTCTGGCATGGTGGAAATGAACGGGCAAGCGCGGGGTGCCGGGTCGCCCTTTGGCGGGATGAAGATGTCGGGCCGCGCCCGCGAGGGCGGTGTATGGGGGATTGAGGAATTCCTTGAAGCCAAGGCAATCTCTGGCTGGGACACGGCTGCTGAATAATCCGCCCTGATTTCATGTGCGCCGGCGCACCAAATTCGTGCGCTGGTCGGTCTTTTGTGCGAATGAAATTCAGCTATCTATTTGGCAACGAATAGGAGGCTATTATGCTGAAACAGATCAAAGGTCTGCATCATGTCACGTCGCTGGCGCGCGACGCCCGCGAAAATAACGCGTTCTTCACCAATGTGCTTGGGCTGCGTCGGGTCAAAAAGACGGTCAATTTTGACGCCCCGGATGTGTATCACCTTTATTATGGGGATGAGACCGGCACCCCCGGCACCGTCATGACATATTTTCCCTTTCCGAATGCGGGTCGTGGCCGTCCCGGTACGGGCGAGATCGGGCGCACATCTTTCAGTATTCCGACCGGAACGGCAGAGGCGTGGAAAGAACGACTGGCGACATTCGACGCGCAGGGCATTGCCAGCGACACGCGCTTTGGCCAGACCCGTGTTTTGTTTGAGGGTCCAGATGGTGACGGTTTTGCGCTGGTCGAAAGCGATGATGATCGCACGCCGTGGACCGGCAATGGCGTCAGCGCTGAAATGGCGATCCGTGGCTTTCACTCTGCCGATATGCGGCTGCGCGATGGCGGGATGAGCGCGGAATTGCTCCAATTCATGGGTTATGAAAAGGCCGAGAGTGCCGACAATGTAACCCGGTTCATCGTGCCCGGCGGTAATCCGGCCAATGCGATTGATATTGAGGTGATGCCGGGAGCAAGCCATGCGATGCAGGGGGCGGGGTCAGTTCACCATATCGCCTTTGCTGTCGAAAATCGGGCGCGCCAGTTGGAAGTGCGCGAAGCGCTGCTCGACACGGGCTATCAGGTCACGCCTGTGATCGACCGGGACTATTTCTATGCAATCTATTTCCGCACGCCCGGCGGTGTGTTGTTCGAGGTCGCCACTAACGAGCCGGGTTTTGATAGGGATGAAGACACCGCCCATCTGGGCGAGGCGTTGAAGCTGCCAAGCCAGCATGAGCATATGCGTGCTCGGATCGAATCCCTTCTTGATCCGATCGAGGCCTGACATGAGCTACATCGCGAAACGTAGCACAGGGGCAGCGGGTCAACCGCTGTTCCTGACCTTTCACGGCACGGGTGGGCAAGAGGACCAGTTTCACGGGCTGGCCCGCGCGCTTTTGCCGAATGCACATGTGACATCGCCCCGTGGAGATGTGTCGGAACATGGTGCGCTGCGTTATTTTCGCCGCACGGGCGAAGGTGTCTATGACATGGATGATCTGGCAATGCGTCAGGCGGCCATGGCAGATTTCATCAAGGATGAGATCGCGGCGGCAAAAGCCCCCCGCACAATTGGACTTGGGTATTCCAACGGGGCGAACATTCTGGCGGCTGTTGCTTTCGAAGCGCCTGATCTGGTGGATGATTTGATCCTGATGCATCCGTTAATCCCATGGGACCCAGAACCGCAACCGGGTTTGGCGGGGCGGCGTGTGTTGATCACGGCAGGTCAGCGCGACCCAATCTGCCCGTTTGGTGAAACGGAAAAGCTTGCCAGTTATCTGACGGCGCAAGGGGCCGCGGTAAGCTTGGTCTGGCACGCAGGCGGGCATGAGATCGCGCAATCAGAATTGGACGCGATACAGCAGTTTTTGACGGCCTAGAGCATTTCGATTTATGCCTGAATCACCAATCACTGCCTTTTGCCTGCGGCTCAAACGCAATGGGTGATCTGTGATGTCTCAGGTGAAAACCGAAACGCTTTAAAACGGGCAGGGCGCGGTGATCCGCATGCCTTGCCCGCCATCGGGGTGCCGAAACTGCAAAGTTTCGGAGTGTAGCATCAGGCGCGAATGATCGCGCGCGGGACCCTGCGCATAAAACGGATCGCCCAGGATCGGATGGCCGATGGCCAGCATATGCACGCGCAGCTGATGGGACCGGCCAGTTTTGGGCATCAGCCGCAGCCGCGTTTCATCATCATTCGCCCGGACCACCCGCCAATCGGTCACCGCAGCTTTGCCATTTTCATGATCGACCATCTGTTTCGGCCGGTTCGGCCAATCCACGATCAGGGGCAGATCGACCGTGCCTGTACGCTCTGTAATCCGGCCAGCCACGCGGGCGACATAGGTCTTGCGCGTTTGGCGTTTTTCGAATTGCAGCCCAAGATGGCGCTGGGCGTGGGGTGTCAGGGCGAAAACCATGACCCCGGATGTATCCCGGTCCAGCCGGTGCACCAGCAGTGCGGTCGGAAAGACGGCCTGTACGCGGGTCATCAGGCAATCGGCCAGTTCTGGACCCTTGCCGGGGACCGATAGCAGGCCGCTTGGCTTGTCGACCAACAGCACCTCGTGATCGTCATGCAGAATGCTGAGCGGGTCATTGGGCGGGGCGTAGGCGGTCACCCGTAATCCCGTTCACCAAAGATGGCAGAGCCGACGCGCACATGGGTCGCCCCCAGCGCAATGGCGCTTTCGAAATCCGCGCTCATCCCCATCGACAAACCTTCCAGCCCGTTGCGGGCGGCGATTTTTGCCAGCAAGGCGAAATGAAGCGACGGTTCTTCCTCTGCTGGGGGGATACACATCAGACCTTTCAGTGGCAGATCAAGTGCGCGCACCTCGGCCACGAAATCATCCGCCTCGGCGGGCAGTACACCGGATTTTTGCGGTTCTTCGCCAGTATTCACCTGAATGAACAAATCCGGACATGATCCCATATCCTGCGCCAGCCGTGCGAGTGTATTGGCGAGCTTCGGACGGTCGACCGTGTGGATCGCATCGGCGAGTTCCATCGCCTGCCGCGCCTTGTTCGTTTGCAGCGGCCCGATCAGGTGAAGCTGTACATTATTATAGTGCGCGCGAAAGTCGGGCCATTTGCTTGCCGCCTCTTGCACCTTGTTTTCGCCGAACACGCGGTGCCCCTGATCCAGAATCGTGCGCACCCGATCCAGTGGTTGCACCTTGGATACCGCGATGAGTGTGATTTCATTTCTTTCGCGACCCGCACGGGTGCAGGCAGCCTCAATTCGCGACTGGATATCCGCTAAGGGCATGGAAACTCCGGTAAATAAGGATCACGCTGTGTTTCCGCCTGAAATAAAGGCAATTCAACCTAATGTCATGACCGAAAACACTGTGTGTCCTTGTTGCATCATTTTGCACTCTTGGGTCACAAATTCGCCCAATTCGCTTGAGTGTGAAAGCCCCAACGCGCAGATATTCGCCAATGCTAGGACAACTGGCATTCTTGGGAATGCAAAAACACGAGGGAAAAATCCATGAAAAGCATCCTTCTGACAACAACAGCTCTGGTCGCTTTCGCAAGCGCCGCTGCTGCTGACGGTCACGCCTCTATCTCTTTCTCGGGTAACACCGAAATCGGTTTCAACGACACAAACATTAATGTGCTTCCTACCGATGACAACGACAGCGAAGACGGTTTCTACTGGAACACAGACATCGACGTCACCATGACTGCTGAACTGGACAATGGTCTGACAGCATCGACATCGTTCGAAATCGACGTCGTTGGCGATCCTGCAAACAGTGCAACGCTGTCTAGCGACGAGTGGGTCACATCGATTGAAGGTGAAGGCTTTGGCGTATTCATCGGCGACACTGAATTCGCTGCGATCACCCGTTGGGCATCTGCCGGTGACATGGAAGCAGACAGCTTCTCTGAAGCAGACGGCGAAAACGTAATTCGCGCTGATGCGGACATTGCTGGCTTTGGCGTTTCTGTTTCGGCTGTTATCACTGACGCTGCTCAGGTCTATGTCAGCGACACCAACGGTGAAAACGTTGACCAAATGTCTGCCGGCATCGCAGGCGATCTGGGCATGTTCAGCTTTGCTTTGGCATACCAAGAAGAAGCATCTGCAACATTTGCCCCTGTGGCAGCTGCTGCTAACGGCGACTATGTTGCGAACGAAGTCCTCGGTGTATCTGCTGGCGTGAGCGTTGCTGGTGCAGATATCACCGTTGCTTTCGCCGAGAGAACCGGAATTGCACCTGAGGAAGATGCTACATCTATCGGCGCACAGGTTGCATATCCGTTTGGTCCAGTGACGGTAACTGGTTACTTCGTTGCTGAAGAAGGCACCGACGGCACTGAAGAAGATCCTAACTTCGGTATCGCAGTCGCTTATGCTGATGGCCCAATCGCTGTTGACCTGGACTTCGACGATGACCAAGGCACAACTAAAATCGGGCTTGACGGTTCTTATGACGTTGGCAACGGCCTGACTGTTCTGGCTGGTTACTACACCCAAGACAACGAAGACGGCAGCGACTATGCTGACGAATTCTATGTTGCCGGTACATACGACCTGGGCGGCGGTGCAGAACTGCTCGTTTCCTACGCTGAAGGCGACGACAACACCGACGACGAAATCGGTGGTCCTGACTACCAAATCGGTACAACTGTTGAAGTCTCCTTCGCTTTCTAAGCCAAGCTGACAATCAATACAGTCAGAGCGGCCCCATCCGGGCCGCTCTTTCTTTTTGTGCATCGGCGCTTGTGGCCTGCGCGCCCCTTCGCTACACCTCTTCCAGACCAGAGGCCGCCCTGATGGGAGAGTTCGTTTGACAGCTACGATCCGAAATTTCCGTTTCACCATTGCTGCGCTGTTGCTTGCGGCCCTTGCCGCCTGTGGCGGTGGCCAGACACCAACCCCGCGCGGGGCTGAAAATGTTGCGGTGAACCGTTACCTGTGGACTGCCTCGCTGGATGTGCTTAGCTTTCTGCCAGTGCAAAGCGCTGACCCTTTCACCGGTGTGATTTCCACGGGATACGGGACACCCCCTGGTTCTGGCCGTGCTTATCGCGCGACAATCCATGTCAGTGATCCCGCACTTGATGCGCGTTCGCTCAACCTGTCGCTGATGACCCAAAGCGGCCCTGTCGCCCTTGAAACGCAGCGCGCGGTTGAAGACGCCATTCTATCGCGGGCGCGCCAGCTTCGTATTGCTGATGGTGGCCTATAGCCATCGGCCATCTGCCCGATTATGAATACCGCCGGGCCCTTTCGCCCGGCGTTCTTGTTTGAGAGACATGCTATGACCACCTACACCCCGTCCGAGATTGAGACGAAGTGGCAGGCCGCCTGGGCCGATGCCGAGACTTTCAAGGCCGTCCGCAGTGCCGATAAGCCCAAATATTACGTGCTGGAGATGTTCCCCTACCCGTCGGGCCGCATTCACATGGGCCATGTGCGGAACTACACGATGGGTGATGTGATCGCCCGCTACAAGCTGGCGACCGGCCATAATGTGCTGCACCCGATGGGCTGGGATGCCTTTGGAATGCCTGCCGAAAATGCCGCGATGGCATCGGGCGGTCACCCCAAGGATTGGACCTATAGCAACATCGCCGACATGCGCGCGCAGATGAAGCCGCTGGGTCTGTCCATCGACTGGTCCCGCGAATTCGCCACCTGCGATCCCGAATATTACGGCCAGCAACAGGCGCTGTTCATTGATTTCCTGTCCAAGGGTCTGATCTATCGCAAGAAAGCGGTGGTAAACTGGGATCCGGTCGATATGACCGTGCTGGCCAATGAACAGGTGATCGACGGCAGGGGCTGGCGTTCCGGCGCGGATGTGGAACGCCGCGAACTGGTGCAGTGGTTTTTCAAGATCAGCGACTATTCCGAGGAATTGCTGAGCGCGATTGACAGTCTTGATAACTGGCCTGCTAAGGTCAAGCTGATGCAGGCGAACTGGATCGGCAAATCCCGTGGCTTGCAATTCGCGTTTGAACGCACCGATGGCGGCGAGATCGCGGTTTACACGACCCGCCCAGATACGTTGATGGGCGCGTCATTTGTGGGCATTTCACCCGACCACCCGCTGGCGAAAGAGCTGGAAGCCAAAGACGACAAAGTTGCGGCCTTCTGTGCCCAATGCCGCAAGGGCGGCACAACGGCAGAGGCGATCGAAAAGGCTGAAAAGCTGGGCTATGACACGGGTCTGACGGTCAAGCACCCGCTGGCCGGTCAGCCAGACCTGCCTGTCTATATCGCGAATTTCATCCTGATGGATTACGGCACCGGTGCGATTTTCGGCTGCCCGGCCCATGATCAGCGGGATTTGGATTTTTGCCGGAAATATGGCCTTAAAGTTACGCAGGTTTTTAGTACTCTGGGTGCCAGTAGAAATCATGACTTGCCGGACGAGCTATTCGCGAAATCCGCCTTGTACGAAAAAGAAGTACATGATGAGTACGAAAACTTTCCTCCTAGCTATGAACTGTACGAGCGCATTGTAGATACCGCTTTGGTTCCCCCAAAGAACGAAGAAGTCGAATATTTACTCGGCTTTGCTGGCGAACAGTTGCAAACCGGGGAAGAAGCGGTTGATGCGGCTATCTTATATTGCGAAGCTAATGGCATCGGGCAGGGCGTGACCAAATTCCGCCTGCGCGACTGGGGTCTGTCCCGCCAGCGTTACTGGGGTTGCCCGATCCCTGTGGTGCATTGCGATGCCTGCGGTGTGGTGCCTGAGAAAAAAGAAAACCTGCCGGTCGAGCTGCCCTATGACGTGACATTCGACACCCCCGGCAATCCGCTGGACCGCCATCCGACATGGCGCAACTGTGCTTGCCCATCCTGCGGCAAACCGGCGCTGCGCGAGACAGACACGATGGACACATTTGTGGATTCCAGCTGGTACTATGCCCGCTTCACCGCGCCCCATGCCGCCACCCCCACTGTGGCCGAGGATGCGGCATACTGGATGAATGTGGATCAGTACATCGGCGGCATCGAACATGCGATCCTGCACCTGCTTTACAGCCGTTTCTTTGCCCGCGCGATGAACATCACCGGCCATTTGCCAGATAGCGCGAAAGAACCGTTCAACGCGCTGTTCACCCAAGGCATGGTGACGCATGAAATCTACCAGACCAGCGGTGCCGATGGCCGTCCAGTTTATCACTTCCCCGAGGATGTGACTGACGGGAAATTGGCGGATGGCACTGATGTTGAAATTGTGCCATCGGCGAAGATGTCAAAATCGAAAAAGAATGTCGTCGATCCTGATGATATTCTGGCGAAATATGGTGCTGATACTGCTCGCTGGTTTGTTCTGTCCGACAGCCCGCCTGAACGTGACGTGGAATGGACCGCGTCAGGGGCGGAGGCGACCCATAAGCACCTGTCCCGCGTGTTCCGCGTAGTGACCGATATCGCGGCGATGGATGATGCGCCCGGCGCAGGGGATGAGGATCTGTTGCGTGCGATGCATAAGGCGATTCATGATGTGACCATGGGTGTCGAAACCTTTGGCTTCAACGCGGCAATTGCCAAGCTTTATGCCTTTACCAATGTGCTGGCGAAAGCCAAGGCAGGCGGCGCGGCCAAGCGGCAGGCGGCAAAGGTGCTGTCCCAGTTGATGTCCCCCATGACCCCGCATTTGTCCGAGGAAATTTGGACCATGCTAGGTGGTGATGGGTTGGTGGCTAACGCCCCATGGCCTGTCGCGGATGAGGCGATGTTGGTCGAAGATACGGTGACCATGCCGATCCAGATCAACGGTAAACGCCGGTCGGAAATCGTTGTCGCTGCTGATGCCGACAAGGGCGCGGTGGAAGAGATCGTGATGGGGCTTGAGGTGGTGCAAAAGGCGCTGGATGGGGCCGTGCCGAAAAAGCTGATCGTTGTGCCTGGGCGGATTGTGAATATTGTCATCTGATCGCATCTCTCGTCGCGGGGCCATGTTTGGTCTGCTGGCCTTGGGGGGCTGTGGCTTCATGCCGATCCACCGCAATGACAGTAGCCTGCGCGGTGCGGTTGCATTTGAAACGGGCGATAGCGTGGCCGGTTTCCGGCTACGCGAACGTCTGGAAGAACGGCTGGGGCCCACTGTGGCGCCGCGTTATTTTTTGGGTGTGACATTGCTCGACCGGCGTCGCACCTCTGCCATCACGGCTGAAGGTGAAACGACCCGCTTTAACGTGATCGGTACGGCGAATTGGGTGTTGCGTGACGCCAGCACCGGTGAAGCGCTGGAAACGGGTCAGGTTGAGACCTTTACCAGCTATGGCACAACCGGTTCCACCGTCGCGACACAGGCGTCAGAGGCGGATGCCAGCGCCCGTCTGTCTGTTGCACTGGCGGATATCATCGTGAGCCGCCTTCTGATCATGGCCCCGACCCTGACCTCATGAAACTGACCGGGCCCGCCGCAAATGCGTATTTCCGCAAGCCTGATCCGGCACATACGGGTCTGCTGATTTTTGGTGCGGACCCGATGCGGGTGGCGACCAAACGGCAAGAGGTGATTGCGGCGCTGGTCGGTCCGACGGGTGAAGAAGAAATGCGCCTGACTCGGATGAACGGGGCCGAGCTGCGCAAGGATGCTGCATTGCTATATGATGCGATCAAGGCGCAGGGCTTTTTTCCGGGCCACCGGGTTGCCTTTGTTGAAGACGCGACAGACGGGCTGTCAAAAGTGTTCAACGCGGCCCTTGCCGACTGGCAGCCGGGTGATGCCCAAGTAATTGTGACGGCGGGGCAGCTGACGGCGAAATCGGCGCTGCGCAAGGTATTCGAGGGTCACAGGAATGCTGTGGCTATCGGGATTTACGATGACCCGCCCAGCGTTGCCGATATCGAACAGGCGTTGGCGCAGGCGGGGATCAGCGATGCCAGTCGCGATGTGATGGATGCATTGATGGCCTTAGCCAGCACGCTGGAACCGGGCGATCTGCGGCAGACGATTGAGAAGATCGGCCTTTACAAGCGCGACGATGCAGAGCCGCTGTCTGTCGCGGATGTCGAGGCGAACGCGCCGCAGTCGGCAGAGGTTGATGTCGATGATATTCTGGATGTTGTGGCGTCGGGACAGGCTGACAGGTTGGGCCCGGTGTTGCGCAACCTATATGCGCAGGGTGTGACTCCTGTCACGCTGTGCATTGGTGCGATGCGTCATTTCCGGCGACTGCATACGGTTGCGTCTGATCCGGGTGGGCCGGGGGCCGGGATCGGACGCCTGCGCCCGCCGGTTTTCGGGCCGCGCCGTGATAAGATTATGAATCAGGCCAGCCGCTGGGGCCGGGATAGATTGGAACGCGCGTTGACGGCGCTGACAGATGTGGATTTGCAGCTACGTTCAGCCAATACCGCGCCGCAGGACGCGCTGATGGAGCGTACTTTGATCCGGCTGGCGATGATGGGGCGGCGTTAACGCTCTATATTGCTGGCACCAATTAGCATCAGCAGCAGGGTCCCCAAGATGATGTAGCCACCGTTGACCGGGCTTTGCGCGGGGACAAACACCGCTGGCGGCGGGGGCACGATTTCGGGTTCAATGGTGGGTTCGGACAGCCCACCAGCTTGTACGGCAAGGGGAAGCGATGACAAGATAAATGTCATCAGAACATGTTTTAGAACGCGCACAATATTTGCCTCTTATAGCGGCGGAGAGGGAGGAATATATCCTGCCTGTGTTTCCTGTTCTTTGACACCTAACGTGTGAAGCGACACTGACACAATATACATGCGCGCCGCGCGCATTTGAGGGTCTCACGCTGTTGTCTTCGGGCATCAACAAACAAATTGGATCAGGCAAAGAAAAAGGCAGACCATTGGTCTGCCTTCCTACTCGGATCGGAACCCGAGAATTTTGATCAATCGTCTGCGTTCACAGCAGCTGCGATCAGCAGAGCAGCAAGAACACCGAGAATGATGTAGGTGCTGTTGACAGAAGAACCAGCAGGTGCGGGCTCTTCAACCACAACAACAGGTGCTTCCATAACTTGTGGGGACAGGCCACCAGCGTTAGCGGCGAGGCCGGAAACAGACAGAGCTGCGGCGGCGAGAGTAGTAGTAAGGCGCATGTCGGTACTCCAATTAATGCACATTTGGTCAGCCGTAAGACGGCGATCCATAAGCATTAAATCAGGCTGCTTTTCAAAATCCAAGTGGCTCCGATATTGTTCAATACACATCGATTTGCAGATAGCCCGCATCCGGCGAGACGGCTTGAAGGCTGCGCAGCATTTGCCCGTTTGAGTTTAGCCAGTAAATATTGGTGAATCCAAGCGTTTCGCCCTCGCAGGTTTCCTGAAAGCGGACGGAATTTAGCCTTTTTTGAAGTCTTTCTATGACTTCAGGTCCTTCGAAAGCGATGCGGCACTGCAACAGTTCCATCGAAATTCCATCATCATCCGCTATAAATTCATGCGTTCTTTGGGCGTTGCCACCCCCAGAACGTATTGCGGATAGGGTTCCAGACACGTTAGCCCCCATCAAATCGCGGGGTAGACCGCGTGTGGCAACGAGAATCCCATTGTCGACCGTCAGGCTGATGTTGTTGGGATTGACCCATGTGACCCGTGATCCGTTTGCGCCGGACCGGACCATACTGTCCCATCGTTTCTGATCGCGGATGTTGACCCGCATATATTTGCCGGGGTTCGCCTCTAACTCTTCCTGCGGGAGCCCTGCGGGTGGCGGCGGTGCCGCTTGTGCCCCTGTCACGCGCCCGACGACCAACTGCCCAATCTGGCTTGCGGTGCCGCCTTCATTCAGCGGGCCGCACCCGGTCAGCGCAAGCGCGGCCAAGCCCAGCGCTGATATCCATATATTCTTCATCGCCAGAACCGCCCCCAGGTATCGGAAAGATCGTTCACATGTGCGTCGCGCACGATATCGTAAAGCCGCCCGTTCACGCCCAACCGCGCCCCGCCATCGCCAACTTGCGTCCGCAATGTTGCGTCATAGCTGCTGCGTGTGGCGGTGCCGGTTAGGAAGTCCTGCGGAATCGTGATTTGCACACCCTTGTTATAGGATCCGTCGCCGAAATCCTCGTACGACAGGTCGGTCTGGGTCACATAGCCGCTGATCTGCACACCGTTGTCGTATTCTTTGGCAAGCGTCAGCGTCGCGCCCCAGTCGCCGGCCAGATAGCGGCCCATATCAACCTGTGTATGATAGCCGTTGCCCATGTCATAATAACCCGACAGGTGACCGGTTGTGACCTCGTAATCATACTCGGCAAAGCCGAATGCCATGTCACTGTCGCGCTGTGCGACGTGGTTTAGTTCGAGGCCTACGCCAAAGCTGCTGTTCACAGGTTTCCACAGCAGCTCTGTCGAGAGACCGCCGAACATCCGTTCCAGATAGCCAAGGCTGACCCGGCTATAAAGATCACGTCCGGGGCGGGCATAGTGGGTCAGGGTCAGGCTTTGCAGCACGGGTATGCCGTCATCGCCGTAGACATCGCTATCACTGCGCACGTTCCGCACATCCGGCGTGTCATCTGTCCCGGGTTCGTCCCCGTCAGCGTTTACCACGCTTTGACGGACCTCACCGCTCAGCACCAATTGTGGTGCAAAGGTGTAGACCCCGCGCAGGCTGATCCCGGTATCAAGCTCCACCCCGCCGCCGCCAAACCCATCAAGGTCGAAATAGGGGCCGATCCCCCATTCCCAGCGCGCCGCTTCGGGACGTGCATCGCTTAACGTCGCACTGTCACCTGCGTCCGTGAAACGGGTCCGCTGCAAGAGCGTCTGCCCTGCGCCGGGGCGGTTTTCGAGCCGTTCGATATCGCTGCGGGCAATGCGCGCTGCGGACAGGGGAATCCCGCGCGATTCGGGTTCCAGAATGAATGTATCCACACGCCCCGGCATGATCTGCGTCATCATCCGCGCGACGCGGCCCATCGCCTGCGCCTGTGACCGATACCGATCATTGATATAACGTGCGCGCGCGGTCGTTTCGGTGACTTCCAGCCCGGTCAGGGTGATGCCTTCGATTTCTAGCAGCTTGGTGAGCGCAACACGCAAGGCGGCGGTTGGCGGCGCGGATGTGTTGTTTCGCTCTGCGGCGGAACGTACTTTGACCGGGGCAGGGGCTGTTTCCGCCCCGCTCATCCCCGGACGGTTGTTGGCGTTCAATGCAAAGGACCCGGACAGGGCAAGCTGGTTGCCATGTAGCGCGGCCAGACCGAGCTGGACACCGGGCCGGGGGCGGTAGGTGACGCCGATGTTATAGGGCGCATCGACATCTAGCGCGGGTCCATAGGGTGTTTCCTGATAGTCGAGCGACGAATATTCCGCCTTGAACCCCCATTTTTCGTTGATTTGATATTCCAGCCCGCCGAACAGGGCTGCATCGCCCCGGAACCAGTCGTCAGACGCCAGCTGGCCTTCGGCGTTATCATCGTCAAAAACCGGGCGTGGCTCATCCGTGAATGGGTTATCGAACCCGTCGCGCATGCCCATCGCGCCCCAGCCGATGCCGGCGGTCACTATCAGGTCGTCGCCAAAGGTTTTCGTGGCGACCAGATATTCCGATCCGAACCGCCCCGGTGTCAGAAGGTCGCGCAACCCGATAGCGATAGCGGGCACATAGTCGGTTTCATCGTTGAACCGGTATCGCAGGTCAAAACCCCGCTCCAGCTCTGCCTCGGCGATATCGGTGGCCGTGTCGTCGTAAAGATCAACAAAAGCATAGCGCAATGTGCCCGAAAGATGGTCGGTCAGCTGGAATGTAAACGCGGCCCGCGATTGCCCGTCTGTGTGGGATAGCGTGGTCGCCAATGCGCCCTCATCCGCGCTTTGTGCCGTGGGTATTTCCAGCAGGCCGGGGGTGCCGTTGAGCGAATAGGTGACATCTGCATCCTGCGCCAGCGCGGGATGCGCGGCGGTGAGGGCAATCACTGAAGTGGCCGAAATTACGGACCTGCGCATGGGTGATACTCCGTCAATACTACGCGCGAGGTGTAACGCGCCTGCCCGGAAATGGAAAACATGATTGCGATGCGCCTGTTTTGACCTCGCGGGGGTGAAGCTCCTGCCCGGCTGTCGTGTCTTTACCATTCTTTAACCAAGCACATGCAATCTGCCGGGATGTTGGTTTGTCATAGTAAACGTTTTATATTGTTCAATGATCCGTTGGGGGCCTGTCCTTGGATCGAAGATGTTCTTTCCCCTTGGGTCGACCAGCCTGTCGCCGATAATATCGCGACCGCCCGACATACATATTTCTTCAAAGATATGTCCCCGACAGAGGCAGAGCTTGCTTTTGATATCATGGGGCTGCCCTTTCGCAGCTATAGGCGCATCGCGATTGTGCGCGACCCATTTGCAAAGATGGAAGACCTTTATAACCGCATCGCGGATACGGATCGGCTTTGGCAGATGCGGGGCCGGATCGGGATGGGCGCGCCTGATTATGTCCGCTGGCTGCGCCGCACGCGCCCTTGTCGGAACGGTGCTGGGAATAGTGCCAGCCCCCGTTGGCGCCGGTTCGGCGCGTGGACGGTGCGGGCATGGTGCGATGGTCGGATCAGCCATGTGATCCGGGCCGAAAGCGCGGCACAGGATCTTCTTAGCGTTCTTGGCCCTTTGGGTGTCAAACCGGCCATACCAGGGGACATTAATTGCATTCTGCGTCCAGCCCGCTATCGCGGGGTCCCGCAGGTCAAGGCGCTGATCGGGGCGCGCTATCATTGGGATTTGCGGCACTACCCGCCTGCGCAAAGACGTTCAGCTCTTGCGGCCTGACTATTGCTGACCCTGCGCATAGCGTGCTGCGGCGTTGCCTGCCAGGCGTCCCGTGGCCAAACAGCCGGTGATCAGGTAGCCCCCGGTGGGTGCTACCCAATCCAGCATTTCGCCTGCACAAAAGACGCCCGGCCTGTCGCGCAGCATGAGGCCGTCATCCAAGGCGTTGAAGCGCACGCCTCCGGCGGTCGAGATCGCCTCGTCCATAGGGCGCGGACCGTTGTGGGCCACTGGCAAGCGCTTGATCAGCACTGCCAGATCATCCGGAAACGGTCGCCCGAATTCCGACAAAAGCGCGAGCCGCACGGGATCAAGCCGCAGCGCCTTGCGCAGGTGGTTGGACAGGCTTGTCTTGCCGCGCGATCGCGCCAACGCGGTCCGAATGCGGTCGGCGGGCCAGTCAGGCATCAGGTCGATAAGCAGCGGTTGGCCTTCGCGCATGGCGCGTGAGACCGCATAAACGCCGCCGCCTTCAATTCCGCGTTGCGAAATCACCCATTCGCCCCGGCTGGTCAGATCGCCCGCATGCAGTGCAACCGATTTCACTGGCGCGCCCAGATGGCGGGTCATGTGATCGGACCAATGAACGATGAATCCCATATTGGCCGGGGCAAAGGGGGCCAGATGATCAGATAGATGGCGCGACCACGCCCCGTCAGACCCTAGCCGCGCCCAGCTTGCCCCGCCAAGCGCAAGCACTGTGACAGTGGGGGTAAGCGTGACGCGGCCTTCGGGTGTGTCAAAAACGCTTTGCCCGTTTTCCCAGCCTTGCCAGCGCCAGCGGGTGCGCAGCGTCACCTCCAGCCCGTCCAGCCGCCCCAGCCAAGCGCGCAGCAGCGGTGATGCTTTCATCACTTTCGGAAACACCCGCCCGGTCGATCCTGTGAACAGCGGCTGACCTAGCCCCTCTGCCCAGTTGCAGACAGCGTCGGGGCCCAAATCCTGCACCGCTTGGCGCAGCGGATCGGGCATATTACCATAGGCTGCTATAAAATCGGCGGCAGGCTCTGTCTTGGTCAGGTTCAGCCCTGATTTTCCCGCCATCAGAAATTTGCGCCCGACCGACGGCATTGTATCCGCGACCGTCACGGACAGACCTGCCTGCGCCATGACCTCTGCCGCCATCAGCCCTGCGGGCCCCGCGCCGATTACGAGCGCTGTCATAAAGGCGGCACCATGTTTTTGATCGCGGCGATATGATCCGGGGCGGCTTGCATCAGATCAGCACAGAGGGCGCGGGCGGATGTGAGCAGCGCCTCGTCCAGCACAACCCTGTCGATCAGCCCCCATTGCAAAGCCTCTTCCGCGCCAATTTTTTGACCTGCCATCAGGATCATCTTTGCCCGAGCGGGACCGATCAGCGCCGTCATCCGCATGGGATCAGAAGGTTGCGGCAGAAAGCCCAGCTTCATCACCGGATAAAAGAACCGGGCGTCCGGCACCGCGATCCGCAGATCGCAGGACAGCACCATCCCCATGGCCCCACCCGCCACAGTGCCATTCAACGCAGCAATGCTGAGCCCCGGAAAATTCGCAATGGCCCCAGACAGCCGTTCCCAGACCGGATCAGTTGCCAACCCGGCGCGGGCCGCATCAAGATCAGCGCCTGCGCTGAAAACACGGCCCGTTCCAGTCAGGATCAACGCTTTGGCCGTGCGTGCAGATCCGACGATATCCGCCAGTTCGGTCAACATGGCAGCGGTCAGCGCCCCTGCCTTTTCCGGCCTGTCGATGGTGATGGTCAGCAGATCGCCGTTTTGATCACTGCGGATCATACAAGCCCGATCTGTTGGCGGATGTTCTCCTCGCGCAGGCTAACATCCTGACCAAGATGGGCGTCGGCCTCTGGCGTACACATCCAAAGCAGGGCCTGTGCGGGCCATTCGGGTGGGATATGCACTGACCAGTCAAGCTGGCTGACCGGGTTGATGCCCGATGCTTTGATGTTGCGCTGCATATCGGTGGCGACTGTGCCGGGGGACAGGCCAAGCACACGTACACCATGATCGCGGGCTTCGTTATCGGCCACACGGGTCAGCATATAGGCACCGGCCTTGGCGCTACAGTAAGCTGACCAGCCTTCGACGGGGCCATGCGCCGCCCCAGATGAGACGTTGATAATAGTGCCGTGGCCTTGGGCGATCATACCGGGCAGCGCCGCGCGCATTCCGTGCATCACGCCTTTGAGGTTGATATCAATCGCGCGCGACCACGCATCCGGATCGCTTTCGGCCAGATGGCTAATCGGGTCAACCACGCCTGCGTTGTTGATCAGCACATCAAGCCCGCCAAAGCTGCGGGCGGTGGCGGCAATGGCGGCCTCTACCTCGCCGTAGCGGGATACGTCACATGGGATCGCCAGCGCCTTTTCTCCGATTTCGCCAGCAATTTCCGATATCTCGTCTGTGCTGCGTGCGACAAGCGCCACATTCGCGCCAGCATCGGCAAAGTTCCGCGCAGCAGCGGCCCCAATGCCACGGCTGGCCCCGGTTATAAGTACGGTTTTCCCGACCATGTTAATCTTTTTCACGCTTATCCCTTTCGATCTGGCTTGGGGATGGATAGTTAATGAATCACAATTCGCGCCCCTCGCGATATTATAGTAAGAACGCTTGGGTCGGTCCGAAAGATACATAATGAAAGGTATAGCCATGACCCACTCAACAGGATTGCGTAGCGCAGTTTGTTTTTCTGCTCTGGTTGCTGGTGGCGCCGCGCAAGCTGATGTGACGGCGGCGCAGGTTTGGGAAGACTGGAAATCCCAGATGAACGTCTATGGCGAAGACACGCTGAGCGTCGGTGCCGAAGAAGCCAACGGCGACACGCTGGTTGTCCGTGACGTGACATTCAGCTTCAGCGATGATCTGGTCAGCACCACCGCCGAGATGGGTGACATCACACTGACCGAGCAGGGCGATGGCAGCGTTAGCATAACTGTGGCGGACAGCTATCCCATCGTTGTGACCACCGAAGACGGTGCGGTCGTGACGCTCGACGTGACCCAGTCGGGCATGGAAATGCTGGTCAGCGGCGACGAAGACGAGATGACTTATACTGTCTCTGCTGATGCTTACGGTATCGCACTGCGGGACGTGGTGGATGGCGATATCACCTTTACTGGTGACGCCAGCCTGACAGCGAGGGACATGACCGGAACCTATGTCACCAGCCTGGAAGGTGAACTGCGTCAGCTGGACTATAGTGGCGAAATCGCCTCTGTCGATCTGGTCATTGATGTGGAGCCACCCGCAAGAAACGGTGCCGCTGGCGAATATATCCGTGCGAACGCCACCTATACCGGACTGAGCTTTCAAGCCGATATGTCATTGCCGGAAAACATCGATCTGGCCGAGTCCGATGACATTTTCACCAAGGGTTTCGCCATCGCCGGCGGCTATGAAATCGCCGGTATGGAATTTGCCATTGACGCGAATGTAGAGGGCGATCAAGTCGTGGGTCAGGGGAGCGGTGGTGCGGCAACCTTGGATGGTGAAATCAACAGTGATGTTCTGCGCTATGACGCGCAGGTCACCGACCTGAATGTCGCGCTGAATCTGCCGCCAAGCCAGTTCCCTTTCCCGATTGAGGTCAGCCTTGGCGAATATGGTGTGGGTATTGAAATGCCTGTTGGTCAGTCCGATGAAGCCGAGGATTTCCGCCTGAGCTTTGATTTCGTGGACTTGACCCTGAACGATATGCTTTGGGACATCTTCGATGCGGGCAAGGTGCTGCCACGTGATCCGGCCACAATCCAGCTGGCCATCGCGGGCACGGCAAAGCCGCTGTTCGACCTGCTTGACCCGGCGCAGGAAAAGGCAATCGACAACGCTGATATGCCGTTCGAACTGGAGGCACTGTCGCTTGAAAACCTGCGTATCGCCTTGGCCGGGGCACTGGTGACCGGCGAGGGTGACTTTACTTTCGACAACACCGATACCGAGACCTTCGCGCCGATGCCGCGCCCTGAAGGTAGCGCCACCGTCGAAATGTCGGGGCTGAACGCGCTGATGGACAATTTGGTGGCCATGGGTCTGGTCCCCGAGGATCAGATCATGGGCGGCCGCATGATGCTGGGGATGTTTGCCCGCACCACCGGTGATGATCAGCTGGAAACCGCGGTAGAGATCAATGGCGAGGGCCACGTCCTCGTCAACGGCCAGCGGGTCCGCTAAACACATTCAAACGGCGCGGTGAGAAATCACCGCGCCGTTTTAGATTTGATACGAACGATCTTTTTACGCATCTAGCGTGATACGTAACCCTATGCGGTGCGCTGATCCCACGGTTTGATCAACCGACCTTTCTCAAGTTCAGAAGAAATCATTATGCCTTGCCCGGCAGGGCGTTGCGTAGTTCTCTCGCGAAAGTGAGCAATTTAACCACAGGAATTCTGATGCTTGTCAGCCTTCGGATGCGGGTCGCCTTATGTATGGCGATTTACAGGCAGCGTTTTTGCCCCTGCCACAGAATGTTTGATTAAAACACTCGGATAGCTTGACAGATCTACTGACAATCCTTAGCAACCCGATTGGTTATGTTATAACATCATGGAGTTCACATATGCGCAGCCTCGTCATTGCCGCTTTTGCGGCCCTTATTTCTCCTTTGGCGCAGCCCGCCGCCGCGCAAGAGGGTAGCCTGACCATCGCCTACCTCAGCGGTCCGACTGCTGAGGTCCCTGATCCGCGCATCCGCTTCAACGGCTGGACCTCAAATCAGGCGGGGGTGACCGAAACTTTGATGGGGCTGACACCAGATATGGAGCTGTTTCCGCGTTTGGCCGAGAGCCTGACACAAATAGCTGATCTTACTTGGCGCATCACGCTGCGCGAGGGGCTGATATTTCATGACGGCACGCCTGTCACGGCGCAGCATGTGGTTGATAGTATCGCACCGATCCTTGATACGGAATCTGCGGTGAACAACCCACGCAATGCGAACCTTCTAAGTATCGCTGATATGCTGGCAGAAGGCGACCGGGATGTGATCTTCACAACAAACGAACCAAACGCTGCCTTCCCTTGGATATTGACCGAGCCGGGTGTAGTGGTTTTGGGCGCGCCGTCCGACGATTTTCCGATCAACGCAACCGGCCCCTTCATCTTCAAGGAGGCAGTCCCGGATCAGTCTTACCGGGCCGTGGCCAACCCAAATTATTGGGGCGGCACACCTGGTCTGGCAGAGCTGACGATTAAGGCCGTGACCGATCCGGCAGCCGCTGCGCTTGCGTTTGAGGCGGGGGATGTTGACCTTGTAATCAACTACCCTGAAACGGATTACGCGCGTATCACCGCGGCAGGCGCGAAAGGGGTCACTGCCCCGAATGTGCAGCTTTATTGGTTAGATATTGACGCGACCAATGGCCCCCTTGCTGATCCGCTGATCCGTCGCGCGGTTTCGCTGGCGATTGACCGGCAGGGCATCGTTGACGCGGCGCTGTCTGGGGTGGGCGGCGTTCCAGCAGGCTCAATCTATCCGCAGTTGATGCCTTGGGCCGCTGATATCGCGCCAACCTATGATCCGGCGGCGGCAGAGGCGCTGCTGGCCGAAGCTGGTGCGGTCAAGCAAGGCGGTCGTTGGATGTTGGACGGTGCGCCGCTACGCCTTGATATCGTTACCTATTCTTCACGTGCAGCTTTGCCGCCAAGCGCGGAACTGATCCAAGCCTATCTGATGGCCATCGGCATTGATGCGCGTGTGTCCATTGGTGAATGGGGTGCCAATAGCGATGCCATCGCTGCGGGCGAAGCAGACATGCACCTGCAAGCATGGGGTGTCGCACCTTCTGGTGATCCAGCCTACTTTCCGGATGTGGTGCTGGCCACAGATGCGGGCAGCAATATCGGTGGTTATTCCAACCCGGAACTTGATGCATTGCTTGTGGAAGGTAAGCAGACTTTTGATGAGGATACCCGCAAGGCGATCTATGATCAGGTGCAGTCGATTATCTCAGAGGATGCACCGCTGATCCCCGTGTTCCACGCTGCGCAGGTCAGCGTGATGAAACCCGGGCTTGAAGGCTATGTGCCGCACCCGGCGATCACTTATTGGATGGGGCCTTCTGCCGATATTCGTTGGGCGGACTGACGTGACGCTACATATTACAGGCCTGTCCGCTGCGCGGGCGGGCCGCACCATTCTACATCCAACCGATCTGAGCTTGCCGAAAGGTGGCCGGGTCGGGCTTGTCGGGCCAAGTGGGGCTGGCAAGTCGACGCTTTGCCACGCGCTGATCGACCGTTTGCAAGCCGAAGGCACGCCTGTGTCGCATGTGCCGCAAAGCCCGGAAGAGGCATTGGACCCGCTGCGCCGCCTTGATTTTCATTGGCGACAAGCTGAACGGGCACTGGGGCTTGCGCCAGATCCCATACGGCAGAACATGCTGATGAAGGCGCTGGGGTTAGAAGCACGGCCGCTGAACGTGCGCCCCGGCAGTTGGAGCCGGGGCATGCAGCAACGGTTTGTCATCGCGCTTGCGCTGCTTTCCCGGCCCGCATTGCTGATCCTGGATGAGCCGACCTCGGCGCTTGATCCGGTGATCGCGGCGGCGACGCTGGAACTGGTTGAAGGCCACGCGGTTCAGACCGGCATCACGATTCTTGTTGTCACCCATGATCTGGGCCTTGCCGCCGCCCGCGCCGACTGGCTGCTGGTGCTGGACGCCGGCCGCATTGTTGAAGATGCCGCCACGCCAGAGCTGTTGGCGCGCCCGAAAAGTGTTGCTGCGCGGGCGCTGGTGTCGCACCGAAATTGGGCAGCGCTGCCATGTTGAGCGTCGATAAGATCACCGCCCGTCGCGGTGGTCGTGTCGTGCTGCGCGACGTGTCCCTGGCGCTGCCTGCGGGCAAGACGCTGATAGTTTTGGGCGAAAGCGGTGCGGGCAAAAGTACGTTGGTGGGCGCGGTGCTGGGTCTGTTGCCGCTTTGCGCGGGGCGTGTTAGCTGGGACGCAGCACCGCTTGCACGGGGTGGTGCGGCGCTGGTCATGCAAGAACCGCGCGCCGCCTTCAATCCCCGCCTGTCCCTGCGCCGTTCGATCTGCGAGCCTTTGCGCGCGAAAGGTCTGCCTGACGATCCCGCGCGGCTAACCCGGCTTTGCAAAGGATTGGAACTGGATGAGGCGCTGCTTGACTGGCGGCCTTGGCAGATTTCTATCGGGGAGGCGCAGCGTGCCGGGGTGCTACGCGCCCTGATCGCGGCCCCGCCGCTCGTTATCTTTGACGAACCCCTTTCCGCGCTGGATGCGATGACACAAAAGCACACGGCCCGGCTGATCGCGACCCTGCAAAGGGAAGAAGGCTTTGCCGCGCTGACCGTGACCCATGATTTGGGTTATGCGGCCGCACATGCCGATAGCGTGGCCGTGCTGCGCGCCGGGCAGATCGAAGAAGCTGCACCGGCGGCGCAATTCTTTACCACCCCGCAAAGCACTTACGGCCAAAGCCTTGTCAGCGCAGCAATATCGCTTGGTGCATTGGAGCGTCGCGCCGCATGAAAAGCATTTTAGAACTAATTGCCCGCACCCTTGTGGTGCTTTCGGGCACCGCGCTGCTGACCTTTGCCCTGCTTTGGCAGGCGCCCGGCGATCCGGCGTTGACCATAGCCGTGGCGCGCTTTGACGCAATTGTTCCGCCCGAAGTGGTTGAACAAATCCGCGCCGAGGCGGGGCTGGATGCCGGGTTTTGGCAAGCCTTTTGGAACTGGGTCGGCCCATTGCTGCAAGGCGATATGGGCAATTCTTCAGTTTCTGGTCGGCCCGTCTGGCCGGACCTGCGTGACGCGATTTTATATACTTTGCCACTGGCCATGCTTGGGCTGGCGATTGGCATGAGTATTTCCGTGCCGCTGGCGGTGATTGCTGTGCGCCATCCCGGCGGCTGGGTGGACCGGGGTGCGGTTGCGATAGCCTCGCTTGGCGCAGCGATGCCCGCTTATTGGCTGGCGTTGTTGCTGATCCTTGCTTTTGCGGTCAAACTTTTGTGGCTGCCAGCCACGGGAACTGGGACGTTGCGGCACATCGTGCTGCCCAGTCTGACCTTGGGTCTGGGCGTTGCTGCCTCGCTGACGCGTATCCTGCGCTCTTCGCTTTTGGAAGCCAAAGGCGCGCCCTTTCTGCCAGCACTGTCGCGGCGTGGGGTCGGTGCGCGCGAACGGACCCTGCGGCATGTCGCCCCTCACGCGGCAATCCCGGTCATCACCATTGTCGGGCTAGAGCTGGCTTTCCTGCTGGAAGGCGCGGTGATGGTCGAGGTGATCTTTGCCCGCCCCGGCCTTGGCAGCTTTCTGATCCACGCCATTCAGGCGCGCGATTTTCCAAAGGTACAAGCGGTGGTGCTGCTGACCGCGCTGTTGTTCGTCACCGTGAACCTTCTGACCGATCTGATTTACCGACTGGCCGATCCCAGACTAGGAGCCCGCGATGCATGATTTACGTCCCGTGCTGATCGTCGTGGGTCTGCTGGCGTTGCTGGCCATCTTTGGGCCTTTCATCGCGCCAAATAACCCGGTGGGCATCGACATCCCCAACCGCCTTTCACCGCCGGTCTGGCAATATCCACTGGGCACTGACGTCATGGGGCGCTGTATCCTGTCGCGACTGCTTTATGGTGCGCGCTGGTCGCTGGGGCTGGCATTCCTTGTCTCGACCATCGGGCTGGTGGCGGGCAGCATATTGGGCCTTGTCGCTGCGATGGGTGGCAAGGCGGTGGATTGGGCGGTGATGCGTGTGACCGATATCTTTCTGGCCTTTCCTGACCTTATTGCCGCTGTGGTCATCGCCGGGGTTCTGGGGGCCAGCACCGGCAGCCTGATCTTTGCGCTGACGATCACAGGCTGGATGCGCTATGCGCGGGTCGCGCGGGGCGTCGGGCTGGGTCTGGCCACACGTGGCCATGTCATGCAGGCACAGCTTGCTGGCATGTCGGGTGCGGCAGTCGCGCGCTGGCACTATTTGCCGGCGTTGGTGCCCTCGCTCACTGTTGTGTGGACGGGGATGCTGGGGCGGGCGATCCTTGGCATTTCGGCGCTGGGCTTTCTTGGGTTTGGTGTGCAGCCACCAACGCCGGAATGGGGCACGATGCTGCTGGACGCACGGGTGCATATCCGCTCTATCCCGTTGCAGATGATCTGGCCCGGCCTTGCTGTTGTGCTGACAGTTCTGACCATCAATATCGCCGGGGACGTGCTGCGCGACGCCCTGACCAAAGAGGACTCGCAGTCATGACATCCCCGGAACTCCACGCCGGACGTGGCATCGCACTGCGGCTCCTGTCTGGATTGCTGTTCGCGGTGATGGTGATCGCGGTGAAAATGCTTAGCGAAAGCGTGCCATTGGGCGAGATCGTCTTTTTCCGGTCGGCCTTTGCACTGATCCCGCTGGTGATCTTTTTGCGTTTGCGTGATGAATTTCCAGCCGGTCTGCGCACACAGCGGCCTTGGGGTCATATGCTGCGTTCAGGCTTTGGCGCGTTGGCGATGTTCACGTCCTTCGCTGCGATCGCACGGCTGCCTGTGGCCGAGGCAACGCTGATCGGCTACCTGTCGCCCGTGCTGACCGCCATTGCCGGTGTGCTGCTGCTGGGAGAGCGCGCAACGATCTACCGTGTCGGGGGTATCGCACTTGGCCTTGCGGGGGTGGCGGCGCTTTTTGGTCCGCAACTGGGCGGAGGTACGTTTGACGCCCGCCATCTTGCGGGGCTGGGGTTTGGCGTTGTTACGGCTGTGCTGACCTCTTTGGCGCTGGCCATGACCCGGTCACTTGCGCGCACCGGCGAAAGTCCCGGTGCCATCGCATTCTACTTTGCCCTTTGCGCTGCACTGGCAGGGTTGCTTACACTGCCGGGTGGCTGGGTGATGCCGTCGGCACAGACCTTGGCGTTGCTGATGCTGGCGGGGCTGTTTGGAGGTTTCGCACATATCGCCATGACGCTGGCCTTTCGCTATGCCGAGGCATCGCGGTTAGCACCTTTTGAATATGTCGCGCTGATCTGGGCCATGCTCGCCGATCTGGTGATCTTTGGACTGCCGCTTGCCTCTGCCTTCTTGGTTGCGCTGCCGCTCTTGCTGGGCGGGGCCGCATTGGCAGCGATGGAAAGGGTACCGAAGAAACCGGCGCTTGCATGATCGGACCCTTCACACCATCCGGATCACGTCTTTGTCGATGGCCAGCATGTAACCTTTGCGTGCGATGTTCTTGACCAGCAATTCACTGACCAGTTGATTGCCCAGCGTATCACGTAGTCGTTTGATCCGGGTGGCACCGGCAGCTTCGTCGCAATCGGCAGAATCTCGGCCAGAGATCATGCCTTCGATTTCGGCCCCGGATAGGACCTCATCATCCATGCGTGCCTCGGCGAGGACCGACAATGTCTCGATTGCCGCATCCGTCAGTTTGAAGGCGAAATCGTTCAGATAGACCGCCTTTTCATCGCGGCTGATCAGAAGGGAGTTTACCTCTATCCCCTGACGTTCGATCCGGCCCATGCGCCGGTTCAGGGCGATCAGCATCACCAGAAAGGCAACCGCTGCGACAAGCAGCGCCGTTGCAAAAACCAGTAAGACGAAGATCACGAACCGGTAAGAGGCAAGCGTGTCAGAAAACGCCGTGCCCGACTGAGCGAGGATTTCCAGCAGCTTGATCTCGGCCATGCCGGTTAGATCGTCATTTGCGATAAAGAGCTGTTCAACCCGCGCATTGAACGCGTTTGCGTCAGGCAGGTTGATGAACAACAACACCGCTGCAATCGCCAGGATCAGCACAATCGCCGCGATGCCCGCGATGATGGTCCTGCTGCCGATTTCACGTGCCTCAGTAGCGGAGGAAGTAGTCACCCGCGCTGTTCCTTCTTTCATCCAGCCCGCCCTCGTCAAATACACCAAGCACAGTCAGCAATTGCCACCCGTCGCGCTGCAGCGCAGGGCGCAGCTGATCTTCTGCCGTGCCGATATTACAGTTGCCGCGTATCTCTGCCACACCGTAGTGTAGACGCAAAGGGTTATCCTGCTTTGCCTTGTAATCGGCATAACAATCCGCCTGCGCCGCGCCCGCCGCCAGAACAAGGATGAGAACCTGGAAAGAAAGCTGTTTCATGGCGACCACCTGACCTGACATTGCGCTGATATTCAATAACGCCTGATGTTATCGCGACCGCCATCGCATAGCCAACCCCCGTTATTGTCTGGCGGCCCGATCCCGCCCCAAGGTCGGTGCATCAGCGCCCTTGTTCGAAAGCCAGAGCGCAGGACATAAAAGGAAAAGCCCATGATGAAGCCATTGATTGCAGGTGTGACTGCCCTGTCCATGACCATTGCGACCGCGCTGCCTGCCCATGCAGAGCTGACCAGCCGCGAAAATACCAGCAGGCTTTTGCTTGGCCTTGCGGCTGTGGCCGTCGTGGGGGCTGTCATCAAGAATAACGCTGACCGCGACAGTGGTGCCACCAGTAGTACCCCGGTCCGCGATCGTGCGCATCGCGGCAATGGTCGCAACGCCCCTGCTAATGACTGGTCCCGCCTTGGCGGGCGTGACCGCCGGGTGCTGCCCGCTAACTGTCTGCGCGCGGTCGAGACCCGCTTCGGCGCCCAGCGCATGTTCGTCCAACGCTGCATGGAGCGTAACTATGCCCATGTGAATAACCTGCCCGGCCGCTGTGCGGTGCGCGTCTATGCCAGCAACGGCCCGCGTCGTGGCTTTGACCCGTTCTGCCTGCGCCAAGAAGGCTACCGCATCGGTGGCCGCCGCTAGGGCATCCCGATCATCCCCGACCAGCAACCGTTTTCTGGATAAGAGTAGAAACGCGATAAGCGTCAGCAGTGTCGCGCGGTGCAACGCCCCGGTTACCGCGCCACCTTGGGGCAGAGCCATTGGACATGGTGCTCTGCCCCTTTTTTCTTGCAGCCTGTCACCTGATCTGGTCACTGGCTTTATGACTCAACCCGATTTCAGTTTCGAACAGGCCGCGTTTGATCGCGGTTTTTCCGCTATCGCCGGTGTGGATGAGGTGGGCCGTGGCCCGCTGGCCGGGCCGGTTGTTGCTGCCGCCGTGATCCTTGACCCTGAAAATATTCCAGACGGGCTGAATGACAGCAAGAAACTGACGGCCAAGCGCCGCGAGGCGCTGTTCGCGCTGATCATGCAGCACGCCACTGTCAGCATCGCTGAGGCGACCGTGGAAGAGATCGACCATCACAATATCCTGCGTGCATCGCATATCGCTATGGTCCGCGCAGTCGAGGGTCTGACCCGCACCCCTGACCATGTGCTGATCGACGGGAACATGGTGCCCCGTAGTCTAGCCCTGTCACACGAAACAATTGTCAAAGGTGATGGCCGCAGCCAGTCGATTGCCGCAGCGTCCATCGTGGCTAAACTGTGGCGAGACCGCCACATGGTGGATTTGGCGCAACAGTTCCCCCACTATGGCTGGGAGCGCAATGCAGGCTATGGGACTGCACAACATTTACAAGGACTTAAGTCGCACGGCGTGACGCCGCACCATAGGCGTTCCTTTAAGCCGATACACAATATCTTGTATCAAGACTAAAACGTAAGTGATTGATTCAATAAAGCTTTTGACAGCGAATCGTCTCTGACTCACATTAGAGCCAAGCAAATGAGCGGAATAATTCGCCGGGGCTAGAGGCAGACATGACAACGAAGACCAAAGCGAAGGGGGCGCAAACGCTTCCTCTGAATACGATTATTGATGGTGACTGTATCGCGGTCATGAACAGCCTGCCCGCAGGCTCTGTAGACCTGATCTTTGCAGATCCCCCCTACAACCTTCAATTGAAAGGTGAATTGCATCGGCCGGATAACTCTAAGGTTGATGCTGTGGATGACGCTTGGGACCAGTTCGACAGCTTCAAGGCCTATGACCGGTTCACCCGTGACTGGCTGAAGGCCGCCCGCCGCCTGCTGAAAACCAATGGCGCGATCTGGGTGATCGGCAGCTATCACAACATTTTCCGCATGGGGGCCGAGCTGCAGAATCAGGGCTTCTGGATCCTGAATGACGTCGTCTGGCGGAAATCCAACCCGATGCCGAATTTCCGGGGCAAGCGCCTGACCAATGCCCATGAGACGATGATCTGGGCGTCCAAGGAAGAGGCCAGCAAATACACCTTCAACTACGAGGCGCTGAAAGCGCTGAACGAAGGCGTGCAGATGCGCTCCGACTGGGTGCTGCCGATCTGCACAGGCCATGAGCGGCTCAAGAATGACGCGGGCGAAAAGGCCCATCCGACCCAGAAACCGCAATCGCTGCTGCATCGTGTGCTGGTCTCAACCACCAACCCCGGCGACGTGGTGCTTGATCCGTTCTTCGGCACTGGCACAACAGGTGCTGTGGCCAAGATGCTGGGCCGCGATTTCATTGGCATCGAACGCGAAGAAGCCTATCGCAAGGTGGCCACGAAACGCATCGCAAATACCCGTAAATTCGACAACGAAGCGCTGGAGGTATCCACCTCTAAACGCGCCGAACCACGGGTTGCCTTTGGTGTTCTGGTCGAACGCGGCATGCTGCGTCCCGGCGAAGAGCTGTGGTCGATGAACGGTCGTCACAAAGCCAAGGTCCGTGCTGATGGCACGTTGATCGGAGACGATATCAAAGGATCCATCCATCAGGTTGGGGCGCATCTGGAAGGTGCGCCAAGCTGTAACGGCTGGACCTATTGGCAATTTAGACGCGACGGGCAAAAGGTGCCCATTGATCTGCTGCGTCAGCAGATCCGCGCAGAGATGGCGAAGCACTGACCCTCATAAGAGTCAAAACGCATTCCCAACGTTGATACCGCCGGTGCCTGCGGCAAACCCATCCATGGTGGACGGGTCCGCAAGCACGACTTTCCCCCGCCGTCTTTGTACGGCGGGGTTTTTTCTTTTGTAGCGCGTTGTAGCGGTCACCTGATTTGATATTTGTAGACGCCCCCTTGTGGCGTCGTCAGCGCCATGTTTTTGACGAAACCTGCCTTCTGAAGGACCCGCGCCGATGCCGCATTGTCCTTGTCGACCTCCGCAAGTAGCGTAATTGGCGCGAGGCTCTGCGCGGCTGAGACAAGCCCCTGCAAAAGCTCTGACGCGACGCCGTGACCCCAGATACGCTCTTCTAGCAGATAACCGATGTGAAGGATGGTCACCTTTTCAGGGCCACTATCTCCCGCGAGTATGATCAAACCAACTATTCGATTGTTATCCTTTGGCTGGACGATCAGCACGCTGCTATCTGCCGTGCGTGCGTCGATCCATGACGTAACCGCGCCCTCTTCGCCCTTAAGCGCAAGACTGGGTGGCAGGTGTCTCAGCACTGGCGGCGTCAGAATTTCTGCCAGCGCCTGTTCCAATGCATGCCGCGCGGCCGCATCGCAAAGAAGCTGCCGCCAGTCTTACACCGCATGTCGGTCGGTGGAAAATCCCGGAATCGGCATGGCTAGCCCCCGTCGCTACTACTATGGGGTAAACCTAACGTGGTTTCAGCCTTTTTGAACGACAGGATTGTCCCGACCGCTATGCGTCTTCTGGCACCCGGTGCCATTGCGAAAATGCATCGGGCAGGTTTTCCCATTGCGCAGGCACAAAATCATCCTCAGCGACCAAGGCCCCGTCCAGCGCCGTGGTGATCACTGCTTGGTCCAGCCCGGCGCCGATAAACACCAGTTCCTGCCGCCGGTCGCCCCATGTAACTTGCCAGTGCTGTGCCAGGTAGGCGCGCCCTTCAGGATGGGTTGGGTGCCGATCCGCAGGCAAGCTGGCCCACCAGCGGCCCAGCGGCGCAATGCGGCTGATCGCACCGGCCATTGAAAACTCAATCAGCCAGTCGGGCCGTGTCGCGATCCAAAAATGCCCCTTGGCCCGGATCACGCCCGGAAGCCGCCCGTTGAGCACTGCTTGGATCTTCTCTGGCACGAAAGGGCGCCGCGCGCGATATACAAAGGATGAAATCCCGTATTCTTCTGTCTCGGGCACGTGATCGGCAAAGCCATAAAGCTCTTTCGCCCAAAGCGGATGTTCATGTGCGGTGTCAAAATTGAACCGCCCGGTGCCCAGAATTTCCATTGCGGGGACAGCGCAAAAATCCGCCATCACGATACGCGCATCCGGGTTCAAGGCGGCGATCACCAATCGCGCCGCCTGCGCCGCATCAACCCCAGCATCGCTGACCTTATTCAGCACAACCACATCGGCAAATTCGATCTGTTCAACCAGCAAATCCACCAATGTGCGTTCATCGCCCTCGCCCAGGCTTTCGCCCCGATCGGCTAGCAGGTCGTGGCTTGCGTAGTCGGCCAGCAGATTCACCGCATCGACAACAGTCACCATCGTGTCGAGCCTCGCTACGTCAGACAGGCTTTGCCGGTCTTCATCGCGAAACTCAAAGGTCGCGGCCACGGGCAGGGGTTCTGACACGCCGGTGGATTCGATCATCAGGTAGTCGTACCGCCCCGTTTCGGCCAAGCGCCGGACCTCCACCAGCAGATCATCCCGCAGGGTGCAGCAGATGCAGCCATTGGTCATTTCAACCAGGGTTTCTTCGGTCTGGCTCAGCTCTGATCCACCTGCGCGAACAAGGTCGGCGTCAATATTCACTTCGGACATGTCGTTGATGATGACCGCGACGCGTAGCCCGTCACGATTATTCAGAACGGCGTTGAGCAATGTGGTTTTGCCAGCACCAAGAAAGCCGGAAAGCACGGTCACGGGAAGACGGGTATCGGTCTGGGCCATGGAGTCTGAACCTTGTTTTGATAAGAGTTATGGAAATGTCCGGGCGCATCCGATGCGACCGGTGCAAAGATCAATGCGCGATCATCGCATCAACGATCTGGGCGCCGCTCATTTCGCTGGGGAAATAGGTCGGCCAGTTTGTGAGTTCTTCCAGCAACCCCGCGCGATCATCGCCCCAATAAAGATGATAATGATCTGACGATGCAGGGGCGATCCGGTGGTCGCTAAACTGGATATAGGCGGGGGCCGCCGCGTCGCCGCTCGTCTTGGCGAAAACAAAGCGCACGCCGCGATTGCCTTTTGAATAGGTCAGCACCTCATACCCGTCGTCGGCATATGTCGCTTCGGTGACTGCATTCTCGCCATAAAATGCAACCTGCCCATCGGCAGCGATCGTGATCCGGTCTACATCGGTCGCATAACCGATTTCATAGTATGCGGTATACTCTGCCGCGGTCTTATCACCATGCGCAGCCTTATCCGCCATCACCGGATCAAGGGTGCCGTCTAGCAATAGCGGATAGACCGATTGCCAGTCGCCCGCCCAATCGGACAGGGCGCGGTCCGCGATTTGGTTATCATCGAAATAGCCCTTGTAGATATCATCTGCTCCGTGATCATGCGTCTGGGCAATGGCAGGCAGTGCCATCGCAATAAGCGCGCCCGTTGCGCATGCTGCCGAGATTTTTGTGAATGCCTGTTTCATGCATGCTGTCCTTCCTGATTTATC
Organism: Loktanella agnita; assembly: GCF_046640325.1. NCBI lineage: Bacteria > Pseudomonadati > Pseudomonadota > Alphaproteobacteria > Rhodobacterales > Roseobacteraceae > Loktanella > Loktanella agnita. The sequence goes on from NZ_JBJMBF010000014.1 coordinate 106,606, forward strand.
TAAATGTTATGTTATAACATATCGGATAATAGAATTATCGCCCAACGCCTGCTTTGACAAGAGCGTTTACGTATTGCGGACGCGTATGGACGGCTTGCACGTTGATTTCGCGCACATGCGTCGATAGAACGTTAGGTGAACACATGAGGCCGACGCCAATGGATAGTCTCGCGCAATACACGTCCCGTACGGGAAGATTGCAGCCGGTCTGGACAATTGAAGTGCAGACACTGCCCAATAATACCGACCGTCTCCTTGATGCTGTTATGCAGGTCCATCCGCTGGGCTTTGGCCGCTATCAGCGCAACGCAAGCATATCCGCCATCGGCAAGGAAACCGCTCAGCCAGAGCTGGGATCGACCACAACCACTCATGTGGACGGGTTTACCGCTGGCAGCACCGAAACCTATCCAATGGTCGAGCTTAAAATTTCAATTGATCGCGACTTAGAGCATGTTGCACTCAATGGCCCTCATATCCTGCGGCCTTGAAGTAGTTGTAGCACTCTTCGTCTGAGAAAAGGT
>NZ_JBJMBF010000015.1:0-97483 GCF_046640325.1 Loktanella agnita
CGTCCGTGAACTTCGATGCTTTCATCGTCTTCGCTCCTTTCCAGCCAAAGGAAAATACGAGCGGAAAACTCTAACTACAAACGGCAGAAAAACCGGGTTTCAGAGCATAGTCAGGAATTACAGGCGCGAGTTTTCCGCTAGATATACAAGATATTTCTGTATTGCGCTTCTCGACTAATAACCGATCATGGCGGCTCGATTCGCTCATTTGATGGCGACAGCGTCATGGGGGTTTTTCGAGGGGATCGCCCTAACACCTCGGCGGTCAAAGCCGCTTTGAAATTAAAGTGGGCCGTCAATAATATTGTGTCTCCCAAGCTCACAGCGCAGTACCCTAATTCCAAGTATAAAATGAGATACACGGTAGGGATAGATTGTTCTGAGGTTTTGGTGGTACGTGGAGGTGTCCGCGATAGCAATGATCTTGCTTGGATAGGAAATGCTGCAAATATTGCAGCCAAGCTTAATACTCTCCCCAGTGAATATCCGACATGGATAACTCATCGAGTATATGAAAAAATGGCCGATGAAGCTAAATTTGGTGGCAATCCACGGCGACATATGTGGGAAAAGCGACCTTGGACCGCGATGGGCGATATGACGATTTATCGGTCCAATTGGCAGTGGTCATTCAAGTGATTCTAGTTGCCATGTTTAGCGGATCAATTGCCAAATGCTCCGCATTTGGCAGCGCCCGAACCGCCCCCACGGGGCGGGCGCTTCTCGCCCGGGGCTTCGCCCGCTCCGGTCTGAAACGATCCCCCGGATCGTTTCTCGTGCCAAAGGCACGATCGACCTTCACCCCCTCGGTTCTGGCGCGGCGTAGATTCTGAGCGGAGCGCTTGACCCCAACAAAAAAGACGGACCTCCCGGCCCGTCTTTCCCTAGTCCCCACCCATGAGTATATTAAAGGTCGTTTTGAACTTCTTGGCTGCCTTCGGTGACGGCGTCGCCGGCGTTAGAGATATCCTGACCCGCGCCCTGAACCGTTTCACAGGCTGTGATGCTGAATGCTGAAATAACCAAAACAAAGATTGATGCGATACGCATGGTAGTTCCTTTCATAGTCTCGTTGCTGGCGGGTCAACACGCGACTGGACGATGGGTTCCAAGATTCTTTTAAACAAAGCGCCGCAGCACAAAAGGCGTCAGCTCTTGCCCCCGGTTGCCGGGCCCCAGCGTTCAAGCAGCCGCGCCATGATCTGATCGCGGGCCTGCCGATAAAGCGCCAGACGCGCCTCGCGGTCATCGCCCAATCCCGTCGGGTCAAGGATCGGCCAGTATTCCACGTCCAGATGATAGAACTGGGTCAGATCAAGCGCGCGGCGCTGGCTCGCCGGGGACAGGGCCAGCACCAGATCAAAGGACGACAGGTCATCGCCCCATTGCTCCATTTCATCGAAAGACCGCGAGCGGTGCCGCGACAGCTCCACCCCGATTTCCTCGCAGACAGCGATAGAGAAACCGTCGATTTCCAGATCGTTCTTTACGCCCACGGACTGAATATAACATTTCGTCCCGTAAAGCTTTTTCATGATCGCCTCGGCCATCGGGGACCGGACAGAGTTATGGTCGCAGCAGAACAGGACCGATTGTGGAAGAGGCTGATATGTGCTGCCGTCCGCCAACTCAGCCCCCGAAATGCAGCACGCAGATCAGGGTGAACAGGCGGCGGGCCGTGTCGCTGTCGACCTCCGCCTTACCCTCCAACCGCTCCCGTAGCACGCGTGCACCTTCGTTGTGGATACCGCGCCGCGCCATGTCGATCGTTTCGATCTGGCTGGGGGGCAATGTCTTGACCGCGTCGAAATAGCTTTCGCATATCTGGAAATAGTCCTTCACCACCTGCCGGAACGGGCCGAGCGACAGGTGGAACTCTCCCGCCGGGGTTTCATCCTCTTGCGTGATGTCAAAGACCAGCCGCCGTTCACGGATCGACAGGGCCAGCCGGTAAGGGCCGTTGGCGACGCTGCGGTCCTCGCGCACAGGCAGGGCAAAGTGGTTGTCTTCCAGCAGGTCGAACATGGCGACCTTGCGCTCTTGCTCGATCTCTGGCGTGGGCGGGGGCAGGTTGCGGTCGTCGATTTCGATATGGGTGATCTTGCTCATGTGCCCCCCCGGTTCAACCGATCCAGTCTGGCGCGCACCGACAGCCCGTGCGCTTGCAGGCTTTCCGATTGCGCCAGCCGTTCGGCGGCAGGTCCGATGGCCGCCAGCGCCTCTGGCGTCATTCGGGACAGGGTGGTGCGTTTGACAAAATCCATCACTGACAGCCCGCTTGAAAACCGTGCCGACCGCGCAGTGGGCAGCACGTGGTTTGGTCCGCCAATGTAGTCGCCAATCGCTTCCGGAGTCCAACCCCCGATAAAGATCGCGCCAGCATGGGTGATCCGGGACGCAAGCGTGTCCGCATCCGCCGTGCAAAGCTCCAGGTGTTCCGGGGCGATCCGATCAGACAGGTCCACCGCCTGATCCATGTCTTGCACCGTGATCACCGCACCGAAATTCCGCCAGCTGACCCCGGCAATGGCCCGCCGCTCCAGCGTTTCCAACCGCTTGTCCACGGCCTGCGCCACAGCCTGCCCAAATGCCGCGTCATCAGTGATCAGGATCGACTGCGCGCTTTCATCATGTTCCGCCTGGCTCAGCAGATCAAGGGCTATCCAATCCGGGTTATTGTCCTTGTCCGCAATCACAAGAATTTCGGACGGACCGGCGATCATGTCGATCCCCACCTTGCCAAAAACACGACGCTTGGCAGCTGCGACAAAGGCATTGCCGGGGCCGGTGATCTTGTCCACCGGTGCAATTGTTTCGGTCCCATAGGCCAGCGCGGCAACCGCCTGCGCACCGCCGATGCGGTAAATTTCATCCACACCTGCAATCCGCGCGGCCAGCAACACCAGCGGGTTCACGACGCCATCCGGGGTGGGCACAACGATGGCGAGCCGATCTACACCTGCCACTTTGGCCGGGATCGCGTTCATCAGCACCGACGAGGGGTAAGACGCCAACCCGCCCGGTACATAAAGCCCCGCCGCAGATACCGGCGTCCAGCGCCAGCCAAGGGTTGCCCCGACCTCATCCGTCCATTGCGCATCCTCGGGCATCTGGCGGGCGTGATAGGCGCGGATACGCGCGGCGGCCAATTCCAGCGCGTCTTTGTCTTCCGCGCTGACCTTTGCACATGCTGCGTCAATCTCTGCGGTTGAAAAGCGCATGGTGGCGGGTGTCAGCGTCAGGCGGTCGAATTTCGCGGTCAGTTCCAGCACTGCCGCATCGCCACGGGCCCGCACATCGGCGATGATCTCAGCCACCACATGATCCACATCGGGGCTATCCTCGCGCTTGGCACCCAGAAGGGTGGTAAAGCGGTTTTCGAAATCAGCATCGGCGGTGGACATAAATTGCGGCATGGATCACTCCTTCTGGCGATCACATAGCCGGGCCGGGGGGCGGCATCAATGGGCGGCTCAGTCCGGATGCGAAGGTGTCTTGCCAGACGGGGCGACATAGGGACGCGTGACATCGCGCAGGATGACTTCCAGCGCTTCGACCTCCAGCGCAACGACGCCATCTCCAGCCAATGTCAGCTCCACCCGGCCCGTGCCATCCGAGCCGGGGTGGAACGCGATGGACAGCAGGGAGAACACCATATCTGGGTCGGATCTATCCACCCCAAGGCTTTGCACCTTCAGCACGTCTTCGAACGCCAATACCGCCTGCACCCGCTCCACCCCGCGTTTGCGCAGGGTTGCGTTGGGTGCATCTTCCCAGCGGAAACGGTTCAGCAACAGCGCAAACCGGCGGGCGCTCCGGTCCCAGCGCATTTCAACGGTTGGAAACACCGCATCCTGCACCAGCGCCGCGATCACCGCCAGATCATCGGCATCCAGCGCCTTAAGCCGCAGCGGGGCCTCGCGGCCATCCTCGAATCGTGCGTCTTCGGTCATTCGCTGACCCGTTCGACCTGGGCACCGATGGCGGCAAGTTTCTCTTCCACATGCTCGTAACCGCGATCCAGGTGATAGACGCGGCTGACTACGGTTTCGCCTTCGGCAGCCAAACCGGCCAAGATCAACGAGACAGAGGCGCGCAGATCGGTCGCCATGACGCGCGCACCCTTCAGGCGATCAACGCCGTGCACGGTGGCCGTGCCGCCATGTACCTCGATATTCGCGCCCATCCGGGTCAGTTCCGGCGCATGCATAAAGCGGTTTTCGAAAATCTTTTCCTCCAGCACCGATGTGCCCTCAGCAGTGCAAAGCATCGCCATCATCTGCGCTTGCAGATCGGTGGGAAAGCCGGGAAATACGGCCGTGGTTACATCCACTGCCTGCGCGCGACCATTTTTGCGGCTGACTTTGATGCCTGCATCGGTTTCCGTAACCTCGACACCTGTCGCTTGCAGCTTTTCAACGAAGGACCCCACAAGGTCGAGCCGCCCGCCAATGCATTCGATTTCACCACCCGCAAAGACCGGGGCCAGCATATAGGTGCCCAGCTCAATCCGGTCGGTGACAACCGGGTGGGTCGCAGCACCCAGCCTGTCAACACCGTCGATGGTGATCGTATCAGTGCCTTCGCCGTCGATCTGCGCGCCCATGCTGCGCAGACAACGGGCAAGGTCTACGATCTCTGGCTCGCGGGCCGCGTTTTCAATGACGGTAGTACCTTTGGCCAGCGTGGCCGCCATCAGCACGTTCTCGGTCGCGCCAACACTGGCAAACCGCAGCGGCACATGGCCACCTTTCAGGCCGCCTTTGGCCTCTGCATGCAGATAGCCGTCCTTCAATTCGATCTGCGCGCCAAGTGCTTCAAGCGCGGTCACGTGAATATCCATCGGACGGGCACCAATCGCGCAACCGCCGGGCAGAGAGACAACCGCCTTGTGATAGCGTGCCAACAGCGGACCCAGCACAAGGTTCGAGGCGCGCATCTTGCGCACGATCTCATAATCCGCCGTGGTCGAGGTCAAATCATGCGACGACAGGACCTGCACCTTGCCATCCTGTATCGACGTGACCTCCACGCCCAGCGATTGCAGCAAGGCGGTCATCGTCTTGATATCTGATAGGCGAGGGGCGTTTGTCAGCGTCAGCGGCTCGTCTGATAGCAATGTTACGGGCATCAGCGCCAGGGCGGCATTCTTGGCCCCTGCGATCTGTACCTTGCCATGCACGGGCGTGCCGCCCTTGACTACGATAGAATCCATGCCTGCCTACTCTTTCTTTTCTTTGGTATTAGACGCGCGGGCGCGGGCCTGCGCCTTGCGTTTGGCCATATTGGCCTTCAACGCGGCCTTCAGCCGATCATCGCGCGGTTTCGCTGCCGGCACCTTGTTCTGCTTGTCTTGGCTGTTGTTCATATAAGGGGTGTTAACAAGACACGCAAAAACCGTCCAGAGAGGGCTTGCGCCGATAGACGTTTAAGTCTAATTCCCCGCCACACAGTTGCTGCTGTAGCTCAGAGGTAGAGCACTCCCTTGGTAAGGGAGAGGTCGAGAGTTCGATTCTCTCCAGCAGCACCAGTTATCCATTAAATATTAGGGTCACGATATGATGCACGGGCATGCAGCCTGCGTATCTAAGTGAACGCCAGCGCTACGTGAATTTCGCGTGTTTTCCCTATGGCGTTTGACGACATAGCTGGGAAATGACGTATCAGATAACGCGCCCAAATCTATTATTTCAGGCAGCACTAGCTGATTCAGGTTTTGCGCATACCGCTTTTGGACAACTTTTCCTTTAACGATTCGTCAACCATACTTGTGCAATGTCATTTTACGGCATGGCTGCAAGGCGCGACTAACCACTCAGCTCCGAACGATCAGCGCTTTCATCCATGAAAGAAATGCAAATATCTTCATGACCCAATGTCAACGAGTGAAATGACGTAATGTTCCACCTCAACTTATCCGGGTGGATCGATAAAACGTGTTGAGAAATCTTTTCTGGGGACTGCAATGACCAATAAAAAGACAAAACCGCTTGCTTCCAAAGATATGAAACGCCGCGCCTTTCTACCGATCAAGACAGACCTCCTCGATCGGCTGACGCGCGAATGTGAACACCTCGCTGGTGGGGGGCATCCGGCAAGCCATCATTCAAAAGCTGATAGCAATAGACTGGCTGCTTGAACCGGCGGCCACAGCGGGCATGATCGGCAATCACTTGGTCAGCTCATGGCAAAGACGCTGCGACCTGCCCAAGCATTTCGATTTAATCCGGCATCACCCATCATGGGTTTTCGCCATCAGCGCAAATGCAATGGGTGATGCCTTAAGTTAAAATCGAAATGCTTTATTCAGGCTTCGACAGCTTTCCAGCCATCTTGCGCCCATCGCGTCCTTCGATCAGATCAAAAGTCACTTTCTGATCGTCGGCCAGCCCGGTCATTCCCGATTGTTCGACAGCTGAAATATGCACAAACACATCTGAACCTCCGTCGTCAGGTGCGATAAATCCATATCCTTTTGTGGTGTTGAACCATTTCACGGTGCCGCTTGGCATTGTCCGCTCTCCTTTTGTCGTGCCCACGGCGGGGCAGGGCAGGTTATGGGCCCCGCGACAAAGCGGTCTTCCCTTCTCCTTGAATTTCTAGCTTAGCAATTCTATGCAAAAAGCAAATGAAATATATGCGTAAAAGTTGAAAATATTTACCACAACTCAATCAAGAGGTATCATGCGCTTTTTCGGACTCAAATCCTGCGACACTTGTCGCAAAGCCCTTAAGGCACTTGGCGCGGCAGGTTACGCGCCGCAGATCATCGATGTACGTGCAGACGGTTTGACCGATACGGACCGCGCGCAGATCATTTCACAATTTGGTGATAAGGCGCTGAACAAGGCATCGACAACGTGGCGCGGCCTGTCAGAGGCTGAAAAAGAAGCCGATTCTGCCACACTGCTTGCCGCGCACCCAACCCTGATGAAACGCCCGGTGATTGATCGCGACGGCACATGGACCATCGGCTGGAAACCTGACGTGCAGGCCCGTTATCTTGGCGATTGAGCTTGGGCTTCCTATGTCTGTAACCAGTTCAGGAGGACCACCATCATGCGCAACGCGGCATCTTTACTTGGTATTATTGGCGGGTTGATCGGGATTATCGTTGGCCTGTTCGGCTATGGGTTTACCCAATTGTCCGCGCAGCACACCGAATTGGCGGGTCTTTTCGATCTGTTCGAAAACCCCGGCTATATCCGCTTTGCCAGTTTCGTCGCGCCGCTTCTGGCCATAGCCGGGGGTGCTATGGCGAAAGCCCGTGCGCTCTGGGGCGGGATCTTATTGCTTGGGGCCGCGGGGCTTTTCTACACGGCCTTTGGGTTCAATGTGTGGACCATGTTCCCCATCGGCTTTGCCGGGCTGGCGGGGCTGCTGGCCCTCGCCGCGGGCAAGCCGGATGAACCTATGGCGCATTTTTGAAAAGCGCCCGGTCCAGCGACAAAAGGCCCGGCCCTTTGAACAAAAGGATCAGAAGGCAAAGCACCCAGAACGCGCGTTGATCCAAAATCAGCGCATCCGGCATCCGGTCGAACCACGCCCCCAGCGTGGCTTCATGTGCGATGCCGCCATGGCCATACAGATCGGTCAGGGACTGTACTGTGACAAACCCGATCATGCCCAGTGCGGCAAGTCGCGTCAGCAGCCCGATGACGATCAGCAAAGGCAGCACAAATTCCGCAACCGTGCCACCGACCACCACGGCCCAATGAAACATGTTCAGCTGCGACGTGTCATACCCGGCGGCTTCCATCGTCTTGGGAAAGATCTGCACATAGGCTCCGGAGGATGGTGTCAGAATGCCAAAGATGCCATCGTCCAGCTTGGTCAGCCCGGAATTCCAGAAATAAAGCAGCAGCACCGCCGCAAATACAAACCGGGCCAGTAATGGCAGCAATTGGTCACCAGCGCGGTTCAGGCGCGCGGCGACGGGCGCAAGCGGGGAAACGAATAATGTCATGATGAAGCCTTTTGATGAATGCCAGTCACGGCACCGTTGGTCAGAAGCAGGCCCAGTGTTGCGCTCAGATCAAGCGTGTCGCCTGCGGTGCCGATGGCCTGCTCCAATGTATGCCCTTGCAACAAAGCGGCGATGAAAGCGGTAGCGCTTGCGTTGATCAGGTGAATTTCAGGATCAAATTGCAACCGTGTGATCAGCACCGTTTCGGCCTGCATCACAGGCTTCGGCGCGTCACTGTGGGTGTTCGCACGGTAGATGCCATGTATTGGATAATCTGACCGCAGCAGCCGCACGGACGGTGCAAGGCGCAGGCAGGTATTGTTCAACGCCTCCGGCGTCAGCGCGGCCAGAACAGCTGCATCTGCGGCTGTTGCATCCGCCGCATGATAGGCGGTCCGCAACGCGAGCTCTAATCGGGCGATATCAGACAAATAGGGCAGGGATTGGGCTGGGGCAAAACCGCGCAGGAACTCCGGCATCGCTTCGCCATAGAACATCATCAACGGCGATTTCGGCGGATGCTGGCGCAGGTAAACCCCTGCCATCGCGCGGAAAAACCGGTCGCCTACAAGCTTGCGCAAAACCGGAAAGCCAGTCTCCAGCGCATCCGACAGTCCCACAGCTACATTGTTGCGATAGACGTTGAACCGCTTGTCCGCCTGCACCCCATCCGGGTTGACCAACCCCTGTGGCACCTGCGCCTCTGGATCAAGCATACTGGCGGTAAAGGCGGCGGCCGTTACCCGCATGTCGTCTCCAACGCCGTATGGGCGCGGGTCGCCTCTTTGCGCAGTTCCGACCAGTCGGGCACGTCATTATCCCATTCGATCAGGATCGGCTTCGGGCCGGATCGGGCCAGCGTCTCATCCAGCAACGCCCAAACCGGATCGACGACGGGCTTGCCGTGACTGTCGATCAACAGAGGCGCGCCGGTTTCGTCTTCATCCTCATCATGACCGCCCAGATGGATCTCGAAGACCGAGTCCAGCGGGAAATCAGCGATATATGCATGGGGAGAGGTCTTGAGATTGGTCGCGCTGACAAAGACATTATTCACATCCAGCAGCAGACCGCAGCCGGTACGCCGGGTCAGTGCGCGCAGGAAATCAGTCTCGGACATCGTCGATTCCACAAAGGCAAGATAGCTGGACGGGTTTTCCAACAGCACCTGTCGGCCCACTACCTCTTGCACCTGATCAATATGCGTGGCGACACGGTCCAGCGTGGCGGCGGTGTAGGGCATGGGCAGCAGATCATTAAAGAAATGACTGTCGTGGGTCGACCAGGCCAGATGTTCGGAAAAGCTGGCGGGGTTCAGCCAGCCCAGCAGATGTTTCAGTCGGGCAAGGTGATCTGCATCCAGATCGGCCTCTCCGCCAATCGACAGGCCAACGCCATGCACTGAAATCGGAAAACGTTCGGCCAGATGACGCAACTGCGCGATGGGGCGACCACCATCGCCCATGTAATTTTCGGCATGGATTTCCAGCCAGGCCACCGGGCCCGGATCATCCATGATGTCACTGTAATGCTGCGGTTTATATCCGACGCCGGGGCGTGGTGGCAAAGATGTGGAACGCGTTTCGTCAAACATGCGGCACCCCATTTGATTGGTCGTAAGGTGGGTCTTGACCCACCTTACCAGAGTTTTGCTTACGCGGGCAGGTCGCGCTCCAAAGCTTCCAAAGAGCCCATACGCTCTGTCCCGTCAGCCATCGCGGGCAGTTCCATGCTTTCGCAGGTGCCTTCAGGGACAAGCGACCAGGCGTTGCCTTGATAGTCGACGGTGGACGTACCTGCACAAGTGGTGCCAGCACCGGCAGCGCAGTCATTTTCACCGGCCAGAGACACGCCATAGCATTTCACATCAGCGGCAGCGGCGGTTGTGGCTGTCAGACCGGTGATGGCTGTGGCGACGGCGCTTGCAAGGGCGAGCGATTTGGCAGTGTTGGACATGAGAACTTCCTTCCATTGAGGTTCAGAAATGTTTTTTCACCGTCTCCGGCGATGACAAAACCATAGATGCCAATTGCGCGCTGTCGCCACTCACAGGCCCGTGCATCGCGATTCCGTGAGGTCGTGTGAGCAGCGAAGGGGTTGCGACAGGCCGCCGCAGCTGTCGTGCTGGCAAAAAAAGAACCCGCCACGCGGCTGCGTGACGGGTTTTGTTACAACTTGCAGAGCGTCTTTGTTACAAAAGATCGGGTGGCGTCGCGTCGCGGGCCAGCGTTGTAACAATTTCATCCAGCGACATGACGGCTGTCTGCTTTTCGCCAAGCCGCCGGACGGTGGCCGTACGCTCTTCGACCTCGCGCGCGCCAAGGGCGAGAATGACCGGCACTTTGCCGACAGAGTGTTCACGGACCTTGTAGTTTATCTTTTCATTCCGCAGATCCGCCTCGGCCCGGATCCCCTGCGCACGAAGCGCGGCGACGACTTCGCTGGCATAGTCATCCGCGTCAGAAATAATTGTCGCGACAACCACCTGCCGTGGGGCCAGCCAGAACGGCAGCTTGCCTGCGTGTTCTTCGATCAAGATACCAACAAACCGTTCGAAGCTGCCCAGAACGGCGCGGTGCAACATGACGGGTTGGTGTTTTTCACCGTCCTTGGCAATATAGCTTGCGTCCAGACGGTCCGGCAGGTTGGGGTCCACCTGCAACGTCCCACACTGCCATTCCCGCCCGATGGCATCGGTCAGGGTGAATTCCAGTTTCGGACCATAAAACGCGCCTTCACCGGGCAGGGTTTCAAATTCATAGCCCGCGGCATTGCACGCATCGCCCAGTGCCGCTTCGACCCGATCCCAGCTTTCTTCTGACCCGATCCGCTTTTCAGGGCGGGTGGACAGTTTGATCGTCCAGTTATGAAAGCCAAGATCATCATAGACCGAGGCAAGAAGCTTAATAAATTTCTCTGTCTCCGCGACGATCTGATCGTCGGTACAGAAGATATGGCCGTCATCCTGCGTAAAGCCACGCACCCGCATGATGCCGTGCAAAGCACCCGATGGTTCGTAGCGGTTACACGACCCGAATTCCGCCATCCGCAATGGCAAGTCCCGGTATGATTTCAAACCTTGGTTAAAAATCTGTACATGGCACGGGCAGTTCATCGGTTTCAGCGCGTTGACCGTCTTTTCGCGGGCGTGTTCTTCGTCAACTTCGACGATGAACATATGATCCTGATAATTGTCCCAATGGCCTGATTTTTCCCAGAGCACGCGGTTGACCACCTGCGGCGTGTTCACCTCTACATAGCCGTCAGCGCGCTGCTTGCGGCGCACATAATCTTGCAATTGCGTGTAGATCGTCCAGCCGTTCGGGTGCCAGAAAATCTGACCGGGGGCCTCTTCCTGCATGTGATACAGGTCCATCTCGCGGCCCAGTTTCCGGTGGTCACGCTTGGCGGCTTCTTCCAGCATATTCAGATGCTTGCGCAGGTCTTCCTTGTTGCGGAAGGCCACGCCATAGATCCGCTGCAACATGGCGCGGTTGCTATCGCCGCGCCAATAGGCACCCGCGATGGACATCAGTTTGAAACCATCCGCAGGCACCTGCCCGGTGTTCTGTAGATGCGGCCCACGGCACAGATCCTGCCAGTCGCCATGCCAATACATGCGCAGCGGCTCATCGCCGGGGATGCTTTCGATCAGCTCTACTTTATAGGGCTCGCCCCGGTCCTTGTAATATTGGATCGCCTTGGGCCGGTCCCAGATTTCGGTGCGGACGTCGTCACGGGCGTTGATGATTTCTTTCATCTTCTTTTCGATCAGGGCGAGGTCTTCGGGAACAAAAGGTTCTTTCCGATCAAAATCATAATACCAGCCGTCCTTGATCACCGGACCGATTGTGACCTGTGTGTCTGGCCAGATTTCCTGCACGGCGCGGGCCATGATGTGGGCCAGATCGTGGCGGACCAGTTCCAGCGCTGGTGCGTCATCTTTCATCGTATTGATTGCAATCGACGAATCCGCATCAATCGGCCATTGCAGATCCCAGTGCTGTCCGTTCACGGTCGCGCTGATCGCCTTTTTGCGCAGGCTGGATGAAATATCGGCAGCAACTTCGGCAGCGGTGATCCCGGCTGCATAGTCGCGGCTGTTACCATCAGGAAAAGTCAGGGAAATCTGGGCCATTTTCGGCTCCTCGTCAGTTTGGCGCCCACGGAACGCCCGGTTGCGGGTTATATGTGCGCCGTACATGCCGGGATGCGATCCGTTGGTCAAGATACTGTCTCTGGCTCATGTTTTATATGAACCCAATTGCGTTGACTGCGACGCTCAGGCTGCTAAATCCGACATACGTTTCCGATGGGAAACCTATCTACGGGGGATGCCATATGCCGCGCTACAATCGCCAGTTCGACCTGAACACTGACGATCTGGATCTGATCGAAGAGGCACTGCGCGCCCGTGGCCGCGAACTTTCTCAGACGCGCCTGTCCCTATCCGCAGAGAACCCCGCCCATATGGAATCGATCCGCGTGATCGAGCGTGACCAGCGCGCTGGTGAAGCGTTGCTGGGCCGTTTGCACGATCAGAAGATTTTTTACCGGCCCAAGGCAGCAGGTTACGTCGGCGGCTGAACGCGGCAAAACGGCGGTCAGATTTGGGTCGGACAAGCGTCGGAATTCCGTCGGACACGCTGGGACGCTGCTTTTGCGAAATGTTCATACGCAGCACGTACAACGGCCATCATTGACCACGCGCATCCCGCCCTAAATAACAACGGGCAGGAGACGCCCGATGAATGACAGCACGACAGAACAGATTTTTGATGCGGTGACCGAAGCGCGGGATGGGGAAAGCGACCTGCCGCAAAAAGCGCAGAACGCCGAACCGGGCAGCTTTCTGCGCCATGCCCTGTCGCTCGGCGCCAGCAAGATCGCAGACGGTCTGATTGATCCCAAACTGGTACTCAGCTGGCTTCTGACCCATTTGGGCGCGGGCACGTTTTGGGCCGGCCTCTTGGTGCCAGTGCGCGAGGCGGGCGCGCTATTGCCGCAACTTTTCATCACACCCTTCATCAGCCGCGCCACGATCCGCAAATGGTTCTGGGCCGGGGGCGCGTTTGTGCAGGGGTTAAGCGCCGCAGGGATCGCGCTGGCAGCACTGACGCTGGAAGGCGGGATTGCCGGGGCGGTTATCGTGGCGCTGCTGGCCGTATTGGCGCTGGCCCGGTCCGTCTGTTCGGCAAGTTACAAGGACATTTTGGGCAAAACCGTCGACAAGACGCGCCGGGGCACCGCGACGGGATTTGCCAGTTCTGCCGCAGCGGTCGGGGTGATCGGCTTCGCGCTGTTGCTAATGACTGGGCTGGGTAACCGCTATGTTATTGTCGAAGCCGCGATCTTGCTGGCGGCGGGGCTCTGGGTATTGGCGGCGGTTGTGTTTTCGACCTTAAAAGAGGTGCCCTCAGAAGACACCAAAGACACAGGCGGTTTGGCCCCTTTTTCGCTGCTGCGCGAGCATCCGCAGCTGACACGGTTTATTGTTACCCGTGCATTGCTTGTCGGCACGGCGCTGGCACCGCCCTATCTGGTGATGTTGCAACCAGATGGGGCCTTTGCCGCACTAGGGGCGCTGGTGCTGGCCTCGGCCATTGCGTCGCTGCTGTCATCTTATGTTTGGGGGCGGCTGTCTGACCGTTCATCGCGGCGGGTGCTGCAATTGTCCGGACTGGCAGGCGGCGTGGTACTGGCGGCACTTGTGATGACACACTGGCTTGGGTTTTCAGATGTCCCCGGCGTGATCCCGGTAATGCTGTTCGGTCTGATGACCGCCTATCACGGCGTACGGCAAGGACGGTCAACCCATCTGGTCGATATGGCGGGCCCGGATGAGCGGGCCAGTTTTACCGCCCTGTCCAACACCATCGTCGGCCTTGTACTGATGGGGGCAGGGGCAGGTTTTGCCGGGCTGGCCGCGCTCAGCGTGCCGCTGGTTCTTGGTCTTTTCGCCGCCATGTGTTTTGGTGCGGCTGCAATGGCAACGGGCTTGGACGACGTACAGAATGACTGACTATCTGAACACACCACAGGGCAGGCGCATCGCCTATCATCTGACCGATGGCACCGGGCCCGCAGTGGTGTTTTGCGGCGGCTTCAAATCGGACATGCAGGGGACCAAGGCCGTATATCTGGAAGATTGGGCGCGCAAATCGGGCCGCGCCTTTCTACGGTTTGACTATTCCGGTCACGGCGAAAGCGATGGAGCCTTCACCGACGGCTGCATAGGTGATTGGTTTGAGGATTGCTGTGCGGCGCTGGGCTTGCTGGCGGGCAAACTTGTATTGGTCGGTTCGTCCATGGGTGGCTGGATTTCCTTGCAAGTGGCGCGCGCGATGCCGGAACGTATGGCCGGTCTGGTGACCATCGCCGCCGCCCCGGACTTTACCGAAGACAGCATGTGGGCCGGGTTTTCCGATGCGCAAAAGGCCGAAATTCACAGTGCGGGGCAGGTAGCGCTGCCCTCTGAGTATGGTGAACCCTACATCATCACGAAGAAGCTGATCGAAGAAGGGCGTGACCGGTTGGTGCTGCGCGATCCGCTGCCGCTGCCCTTTCCGGTGCGCTTCCTGCAAGGGACGGCGGATGCGGATGTGGATATGTCCGTCGCGCTACGTTTGTTGGAACACGCGGAGGGACCGGATATGCGTCTGACACTGGTTGACGGTGCGGATCATCGGTTTTCAGACGAGACCTGCCTGAGCCTGATCACAAATTCGGTCGAAGAGGTTCTGGGGCGGGTGGGTTAAAACCCACCTTACGACGCGGCGCTGTAGTGTGCAGAGGCTGGCAGGACGTCTATCAGACACCCGTTGTCAGGCTATATGTCCCGTCCCAAGCGCGATGGCCGCGAAGAAACAAGCCGAGGCAGCAACGACGAACCCATGCCAGATTGCGTTGGAAAACCGCATCTTTTCCGCCGCATAAAAAATCACCCCTGTTGTGTAAAGCAACCCGCCCGCGCCCATCAGGATCATGGCGGCGCGCGGCACAATGGGCCAGAGCGACCAGATCAGCGCGACGCTGAGCCAGCCCATGATCAGATAAAGCGCGGGGCCGAACTGCCCTGGCGTACGCCAGAAAAATAGCTTCAGCACCATACCGATTACTGCCAGCCCCCAAACAACGCCAAGGATCGTGTAGGCAAAGGCGCTGCCGATCATGACCACAAGCGGTGTATAAGTGCCTGCAATTTTCAGATAGATCGCCGCGTGGTCAAAGCGGCGCAGGATCGGGCGGGCGGCTTCCCATGGGGTCATGTGATACATGGCCGAGGCGACGAATGTGGCGATCAGCGTCGCCCCGTAAATCGCGACCCCGGCCATTTGCCCGGGGCTTGTCAGGCCCCCGGCCCAGACCATCAGGATGATCGCGCCGGTGATTGCCCCGATCACGCCAATCGCATGCATGATCCCGTCGGCAATACGCTCTGGCACGGAATAGTCGGGATACATGGGCATTCTCCTTTTCGCGATGACAAGGATAGTCTGCTGCGGCACCCGGTCAATTCTGCCGTTGGGTCACGGGCATCTTGGAAGATCGCAAAATCTGGGTCACTCTTCGCCAAAGCACCTATTCGATAAAGGATAATAAAATATGTGGCAGCAGGTGATGCGCGTGAAACAGCGGGCGATTTGGTCGTGGGAGGGGTTTATGCATGTGGCCCGCACCGAAGGGTCGTTGCGCCAGTGGCTGGTGGCGAATGTGGTTTTTGCAGTCTTTGCATGGGTGCTACCGATCACGGCGGGTGAACGGGGGATGTTGATCATGGGCGGGATTTTGGTACTTGCTGCGGAATGCCTGAATACGGCGATTGAGCGGGTGGTGGACGACGTTGGCACAGAGCGGCGCGATGCGGCCAAACAGGCGAAGGATAGCGGCTCTGCCGCTGTGGCGGTTACGGCTATGGCCGTGGGGGCTGCATGGCTCTGTGTGATTGTTGGACTATGGCGATAATACGCTGCGACAGGCTACGTTGTGTGATCGCCCTTTCTTTTGTTCTGGCGCGGCCTATCATTTGAAATCTGAATTGATGGAGTAAAACCATGCGATTGACCTTGTTTGCCCTTGCCTTTGTCCCCGTGACGGCCTTTGCCGCCGGAAGTAGCGACCCGGAGCCGCCGAAACCTTCGGAGACGACCCAAAACTGTGCCGAGGGGCTGGTATGGGATCTGGCCACGCAAAGCTGCATGACGCCGGAAGACAGCACCAATGATGACAACGCCCGGCTGAAGGATATCCGCGAGTTGGCCTATGCGGGGCAATATCGAGCGGCGCTGGACGTGCTGGACAGCCTTGATGATCCCGATGCGCCTATGGCATTGGTTTATTACGGTTTTGCCCACCGCAAGGCAGGTCAGGTTGATTTGGGGATGGCCTATTATGCGGCGGCGCTGAGCGCTGATCCGGATAATCTGCTGGCGCGATCCTATAAAGGTCAGGCACATGTGCAAGCCGGGGATATGGTGCAGGCCCAGGCAGAGCTGACCGAAATCAGAATGCGCGGCGGGCGTGATGGCTGGGCAGAGATGTCGCTGGCCAATGCGATTGCGACCGGGCAGGGCGCGACCTACTGATCCGGCGTGTCGTAGGACACTTGCAGGAAATGAAGGCATCGGGGAGCAATGTTGCTCCCCTTTTCTTTGCGCCTTGTTGGGATATGCGTGCTGATGTTACGGGCAGCCCATGAAGATTATCACCAATGCTGTCATAGATCGCGGTTCGAAATACGCGGTGTCGGGCGGGCCTTGCGGGTCGGCTGACGCGGCGCGTGATTTCATTAAGGTGCTCTGCCGCAATAAGAAATTTGCAAAGGCCACCCATAATACTTGGGGTCTGCTTTTGCCGTTGGGGCCGCTGAAAAATGACGATGGCGAAAGTGGCGCGGGGATGGTGATTGTGCGGATGCTGGAGCGCGCAGAGTTGCAAAATCATATCATCGTGGTGACGCGCTGGTATGGCGGCAAGCACCTGGGCGGTGATCGGTTCCGCCATGTACAGGATTGCGTGCGCGTGTATCTTGACGCGCTCTGAGCCTATCGGAATTGCATCGGACTTTCGTCGGACTTGTATGAAATGTAGAGGCCCCGGATCAGGTCCGGGGCTGCGTGGCACTGTGAGGTGAGCTGCGTCTTGGAAAAGGTCCAGTGGAGCTTTTCAGCGGTGAACGCGCGGAGCGCAGGGGGTGCGGAGCCCCGTCACATGCGGCGTGGAACACAAGGTATTCTCTGAGCGAGAGCAAAGACCGATGGGCGTTTTTTGCATAACATCAGGGGAGCGTCTGGACCTCGGGGTGGGTGCGAAGCGCCCTCACCATGGGGGAGGTCCGGGCGCTGCCCGGCGGATATTGAAATGCTGAATTTTCTCTGCTTCAGGTCAAAGGCAAACTGCTTTAAAGCGTTATGCAAAAAACCTGAATCAGCTAAGGCTGCCTGAAATCATAGATTTCAACGCGTTAGCTGATACGTCATGTCTCAGGCATTTCGTCAAACGCTATAGACAATGAAATCCATGACCCATGGCTCTACGAAGTCTGAGCGTTGGATGCCAACGACTATGCGTTCAAGTAGCTCCTTTGACACGTCAGGTTTCCGAATGTATGAGCCGTTTTCCATGCAGGATATTATCTTGGAAGAGCTGCGCTGCTGGATGTGTCTATAGTGCGCAAAGCTGT
The DNA here is from genome assembly GCF_046640325.1 of Loktanella agnita. Classification (NCBI taxonomy): domain Bacteria; kingdom Pseudomonadati; phylum Pseudomonadota; class Alphaproteobacteria; order Rhodobacterales; family Roseobacteraceae; genus Loktanella; species Loktanella agnita. The sequence continues at coordinate 17,649 of NZ_JBJMBF010000015.1, forward strand.
CCTTCTTGACGAACTCATGCTCTCCAGCGGAAATTTCACAAGTCGGATCAAAGTACACACCCGGTTTCTTGGACGAAATTGGAACCAAGATACGCATGTCTGGCTCCGCCTTTTTCTCGGAGCAGACAATAAAAAGATGCAGGAAATCGCTTGGACCGGACGGTATAAGAAAAGATGTTCCAGTCTTTAGCAATGCTCAACAGCTAGCTTCAAGCATTTGAGCCTTTTCTCGATAAGCATGTACTGCTTCGGATAGCAGCTCTGCGTGTTCTTTGCCGAGAAATTTAAACACTCTATCGTGGGGTATTGGTTTAGATGAGCCGTGGGGGTTTTCCCACTCGCGGCAGTTTGTATGGGTCCAGTCACGCAGTTGGTACTGAGACATCTCGCCAAATGAATCCCAAAGATCCTCGAGAATTCGCAAATCAGCTTTTGAAAGCTCATTTAAGCTTTCCAATGTCAGACCTTCCGCAGCTTTGATCTCATACCCAGTCCGGCCAGCAATGTAAGCATCCCAATCGGTGCTTTGCGTCAAGCCGTTCACTTGATTAAGTGCGATAGATGTTACTGGGCCATGATCCATTGATACCAGCCGGTCAAAGAACATCGGTTCGTCGAACCGATTCATTGACTCACGTTCCGCCAGATACAACAGTTTTGCCAGCTTCAACACGTTGATGCTGCCTTGCTCTTTTATAGCGAAGTAAGCGGCAACTTGCGCCGCCTTACGTTCTTTGTAACCGTACATGCTGGTCTTCGCCTTTCGTTATTAAGTTCACATATAGCGCATTTGTTAACATTTCTCCAGTGCCCTGTATTTTATCATGGTGTTTTGTTGCCTAATGTAGGTGTCGACCCCCACAAATCATACTCCCCCGCCTCCTCAACCTCCACACGGACAACATCCCCCACGGCCAGCCCCTCTGCCCCCTCATCAATCAACAGGTTCCCATCAACCTCTGGTGCATCTGCCCAGGTCGGGAAGCGCGTGACTCATCTCCTCACATTTTCTGCTTCACACGGCGCTGCTTATCCCAACGCGTTCTCCAGCGGCCAATGTTGCGAATGAATTCGCCGTAATATCCTGCAACGCTGCGTTCCCGCCTGATCTCAGTGCTGACAGCGTGGACAAGTATTGCGTAGCGTTGTTCGTCTACTTCGCAGAAATCTCGGGTGTCCTGAAACTGATCGAAATTCGGAATATAGGTTCTTTCATCCGTGTTAGGCCGGGTGAAATGTATTCCAAAAACCTGTTCTACCCATTCTAGGTCAGTCCGAGAATCATAAATTGCCGCCGCGCAGTTAGGCTTGAATCGCATGCGGGTTTTGCCAGGAAGCGCGTCATCAATGCGCCGCACGAGTTTGACAAAATCCTTTATTTTCATATGGTCTGCACCTACGCTTGATAGTGGCATGTTTTGAAATCGGACGAGTTCGAGCAGGGCCATCGCTTCTGCCGAGATGCTTGTATTGGAATCCTCGGCAGGTCTAATCAGCAGATCGTTCACGCCGGACGGCATGTAGCGAGATGAAAAATCAGCAATAATGTCCTCGCCAATCAACTCCTTCCTATCGAACTTGTGTACTTTCAGTTCGATTTCCGGATGGGTCAGATAGGGTTCAAGCGCGGTCCTGAACCAGCCGGCCGCTGGTGGATTGTAGCGGGCGCTGTTCTTAGCGCTTTGCTGGCGGCCGGACAGGTATAATGACGCAGGATCCCGCAGATAGGCGACGACCGTGATATGATCAGCGAGCCCAAGCAACGCGGAAATGAAGGTGTCAAACCCAGACCGTGTGCCGCATGAAAAAAACGCTTCAGCGCTCAAAATAATCAGTTCCGGTTTTTTGGTGTAAACTTCGCTGACGATACTGTCCCACGCGTCTTTACTTGCCGACAAGACCTTTTCTTCGGAAGCGCCCATCGTCTGGCGCAGCCGATCCCCTTCACCAGGATCGCCGAAAAAATGCGGCATAATTGGTTTGTGATTGTTGAAAAACGGTGTGCGCGGGTAAAGTACCCCTTGCTGCAATAAAAGTGGCGCAGAATCGCGCAGCGTATACTGTAGCGTGGTTGTTCCGGTTTTTGGGTGTCCGATGTGTAGGATCAGGCTGCGCGCCTTATGTTTGGTTTCAGTCATCTGTTTTGCGCCCCCATAAATCGTATTCTCCGGCCTCTTCGATTTCTACATGAAGGATATCCCCCACGGCCAGCCCCTCCACCCCTTCATCAATAAACAGGTTCCCGTCAATCTCTGGCGCATCGGCCCAAGTCCGACAGGTCGCGATGCCGTCTGCGTCGATGTCGTCCACGATGACCTCTAGCACGCGGCCGACCTTGGAGGCGAGCTTGGCCTCAGAGATCGCCTGTGCCTTGGCCATGAACCGGTCCCAGCGGCTCTGCTTGATCTCTTCCGGGACATGGTCGGGCAGGGCGTTTGACCGTGCGCCTGCGACGTTTTCGTATTGAAAGCAGCCGACCCGGTCCAATTTCGCCTCGTCCAGCCAATCCAGCAGGTGCTGGAACTCTGCCTCTGTCTCGCCGGGGTAGCCGACGATAAAGGTGGAGCGCAGAGTGATATCGGGGCAGATCGCGCGCCATGCGCGGATCTCGTCCAGCGTTTTCGCCCCTGCGGCGGGGCGGGCCATGCGGCGCAGCACGTCGGGATGACTGTGCTGGAACGGGATATCCAGATAGGGCAGCACGCCATTGGTTGGGTCCGCCATCAGCGGGATCAGGTCGCGCACATGCGGGTAGGGGTAGACGTAATGCAGGCGCACCCATGCGCCGAGGCTGCCCAGCTCGCGCGTCAGATCAAGGATGTGGCTGCGGACCTCACCTTCTTTCCACGGGTTCAGATCGTATTTGCGATCCAGCCCATAGGCGCTGGTGTCCTGACTGATCACCAGCAGTTCCTTCACCCCGGCTTGCACCAGCTTTTCCGCCTCGCGCAGCACTGCATGGGCCGGGCGCGACGCCAGCCGCCCGCGCATATCGGGGATGATGCAGAATTTGCATTTGTGGTTACAGCCTTCGGAAATCTTCAGATAGCTGTAATGGCGCGGCGTCAGGCTGACGCCAGAGCTGGGCAGCAGATCAATAAACGGGTCCGGTGCGGGGGGCACATTGGCGTGCACCGCGTCCAGCACCTGCTCATATTGATGCGGCCCAGTCACGGCGAGGATCTGCGGGTGGTGTTCGCGGATATACTCCGGCTCTGCCCCCAGACACCCCGTTACGATGACCTTGCCGTTTTCCTGCAATGCCTCACCAATCGCATCAAGGCTTTCGGCCTTGGCTGAATCAAGGAAACCGCAGGTGTTCACGATCACCGCCTCAGCCCCCGCGTAATCGGGGGAGATCGCATAGCCTTCGGCCCGCAGACGGGTCAGGATGCGTTCACTATCTACCAGCGCCTTGGGACAGCCGAGCGAGACCATGCCGATGGTGGGCTGTCCGGGGCGGATGGCGTCAGAGATTTGCGGCTTGGGCGCAAGGTCGGGGCGAAGGCTGGGCGGGTTTTGTGTCATGGGCTGCCTATAGCGCGGGTCCGGCGGCTTGGGAATGGGTCAGCGCGGGCCGTTGGGGCGTGACAGCACGTAAGTCGCCGCCCCCGCCATGCAAAGCGCCTGGATCGCCAGCGCTGAGGGGCGCAACCCGGCGAGGATGCTGCCCGTCAGCGCGGCCCCCATCATGATCACGGCGATCATTTTATACCGTGGCGCAATCGCCCCATGCGCGCGCCAGTCGGCGATCATCGGGCCAAAGATGCGGTGGTCTTCCAGATAGCGGTGCATCCGGGGGGAGCCGTTGCTGAAGGCAAAGGCGGCCAGAATGATAAAAGGGGTGGTGGGCAGGACCGGCAACAGCACCCCGATGGCCCCCAGCGCCAGCGCGCACCAGCCCAAGAGAAACCAGAGCCCCCGTTTCATGGCGGCGCGAGAGGTGGGCGTGAAGGGCAAGGGCGGTCCTGTCGTGCGGTTACTGGTGCCAAGATAAGCCAAAGCTTGCCCGATGGAAGGGGATCGGGGAAAACTAGCGACCTCTTGATGGCATGGTCACGCTGCCAACGCTGTTGGCAACAGTGATTAAGCGCGTCATATAGGAGAAGATTTAGCGCGCGCAGAGCCTGAGCAGAAAGTATACTGATGTCCGATCCTACTGATCAGCACGACGCCGAAGGGTATGATCGGCGCTGCGATTTCGTAACCGTTTTTTTCCATCAGGAAGTCGACCTGTTGTTGTTGCAGGCACGCACGATGGCGCGTTTCGTGCCACCGGAACTGGTGGGGCAGATTTTTCTAATCGTCAACGATGCGCATGAAACTGAGGTTGCTCAGCAAGTGGAGGCTAATCTCTCTTCTTTCGGTCCGCATGCCAGTCGTGTCAGAATCGTCTGCCCTGACGAAATCATCCTCCGGCACCCGACGCTGATGGGACGCATAAACCAATTCTATGTCCGGCGCTATTATGGAAGTGACCGGCACACCGGCTGGCGCAAGAACCCGGGCTGGAAGCTGCAGCAGGCATTCAAACTGCTGTCTGTTCATCTTGGAAATAGCCCATATATCTGCATTCTTGACGCCAAAAACATGTTCCTGAGCCCGGTCACTTTCGATGATTTCTTCACGGAAGATGGGCGGGCAAAAAGCTACTTGTCGGAAGCGAGCGAACTTTACCAAAGATGGGCCACACAATCGTTCAAGGTGCTGGGGATGGTGCCGCCGGATCAGGACAGGTTGCCGCCCACGGTGACGCCATACCCGGTAACGCGTGCCTTTCTGCAGGATGCTGTTTCCTACCTGACGCGGCGTCTTGGGCCGTTGGAATGGTTTTTTGTGTGCCTTCGGTGGCATGCGACAGAGTTTATGCTTCTTTTTGCTTATGCTGAAATGAAGGGGGGCTGGGACAGGTATTTCCAAGATGGGATGCAGAAACCTGCAACTGCTTTTCGTGGAACGTCCGAGGATGACCTCAATGATTTGCTGAATCGCGCACTTTCCGGCGATGTGCAAACCTTTGCTTTGCACCGTGCCCGTTTCGCGGGTCTGAGCGAAGCGCAACGCCAGAAGATCATCGATCTTTGGTGCAGCGCCGGGATTGTGGATGACACGCAAGAGGCGAAGGAAATTACCAATCGCCTTGCGCAAATCTGACCGTTCAGGTAAGCGCGAAATCCGCTAACTGAATTCCTTCTCATCCGCCGCAGCGGCGGCCCGCAGGTCGCTCAGGAAATCCGGGTCGGCGGAATGCACCCGGTTCCAGGTGGGGATGAACGGTGTTTCGTGGGGGTTTTCGAGGAAGATCTGGCCGGCCCGCATCAGGTTCTCGGCGAAAAGTTCGATTGCGCGTTCTTCTTTGTGCCGGTCGATGGCCAGCCCGTTCATTTTGGCGTCGTTGTAATAGGCGTCCATCAGGTCCAGTGCGATCCGGTAATAGGTGGCCTTGAGCGTGCGAAAGACATTGGGGGTAAACACCGTCCCATCCGCCGCCAGCTTGCGGAAGATCGCCTTGCAGATATCGGTGGACATGCGGCTGAGCCCGGCATCGGTGTCGCCTTCGCTCAGGTCCTGATGTTTGTGGTCGTAAGCGTCCGAGATTTCCACCTGGCAGACCGCCTTGGGCGCGAGGTTCCGCCATGCTTCGGACAGGACCCCGATTTCCAGACCCCAGTCTGACGGGATACGCAGGTCGGGCAGGATCGCCGTGCGCATGGCGAATTCGCCGGACAGCGGGTAGCGAAAGCTGCGCAGGTAGTCGATATAATCCCGGTCCCCCACGACCCGTTTCAGCGCGATCAGCAGCGGGCTGACCAGCAGCCGGGTGACCCGCCCGTTCAGCTTGCCCTCACCAATCCGGGGGTAATAGCCTTTGGCGACCTGATAGGGGAAATTGGGGTTGGCGACCGGGTAGACCAGCCGCGCCAGCATTTCGTTCGTATAGGTCACGATATCGCAATCATGGATCGCCATCACCGCACTGTCGGCGCAGCCGATCAGATAGCCGAGCGATGACCAGACGTTCTTGCCCTTGCCTTGTTCCGCCGGGGCCAGCCCGAGCTGTTCCAGCCGTGCGCCCATTTCCTGCATCCGCGGGCTGTCGTTCCAGATCACGATATGGTTCTGGTTCAGCCCGGCGAAAAATTCCTTGGCGTGGAGGAACTGCGTCTCATCCGCCCGGTCGAGCCCGATGATGATCCGGTGCAGATAGCTGACCTGTGACAGCTCTTGCAGGATGTTGGGCATCGCGGGCCCTTCCAGCTCTGAATAGAGACAGGGCAGGATGAGGGAAATTTTGCGCGTCTGGGCGAAACTGGCCAGTTCCTGTGTCATTTCGGGCACCGACCGGGTGCGCAAATTATGCAGGGTTGTGATGTTTCCGTTCTGATGGAAATCAGCCATGGTCGGTCGTCCTTATGTGAGCGTCAAAGCGTTAACGTGATCCAGCACCGCCTGGTTCCAGCCTGTAGGGCCGGGCAGATTGGTACGGGTGATCTTGCCCTCTGCCTCACCCTTGATCGGGGGCAGTGGGGGGCGGTGCGGGTTCGCCACGATCACCCCGTGATCGGTGGCTTGCAGCATTTCCACATCATTGGGCGCATCGCCCAGCGATAGCGTTTGTGTGGGATGGTATTTTGCGATCAGCGCGTCGATTTGATCGGCCTTGGTATTCCCGAATGAGAGGGTCAGAAAGCGCCCGCCTTCGCGCCCGGTGACCCCGTGGTCCGCCAGCGCCGCCAGAAAGTCGCGCCGCGCTTCGGCATCGCCCTGCCATAGCCCCGGTTCAGAGAATTGCCGCATTTTTGCGCGCTTTGCCGCTTCGATAGGCAGTCCGGTGATATCTGCGACGCCTGTAACGCTCATATCGCCGAAGCCATGAAAGCCGTCCCGCAGAGCGCCGGGCAGTTTTGCCAGCACATCGCGCAGCGCATCATAGCTGCTGGCAGATCCGGTCGGTGCGCTATTTGCAGGCAATAACCCCGCGCCGTTTTCGACAATCGCGGGCCAGTGGCGCAGCCCCATTTCATCCCGCAATGTGCCTATTTCCACGGCGGTTTTACTGCTCGCCAGCACAACCCCGGCACCGATATCATGTAAGCGCCTCAGCGCTGGCTGCGCCGCATCCCATTGATAGCTGTCGTGATCAATCAATGTGCCGTCGAGATCGGTAAAAACAAGCAGCGGAGGTTTAGCAGTCATAACAGGAACAATGCCTTTCCGTCGAAGGGGCGACAAGCCCCGGCCCGATCCGCAGCGCGGGCCATCAGATGATCGGCCGCTTGCGGACGTCCAGATCATCGACTAGGCCGACCTCGGCCAGTTCTTCGATATCAGTCACTTGCAGGACGCCATCGGACCATTGCGCCAATTGGCGCCCGCGCAGGGTGGCCAGCGTTTTGTTTGTATGGACCAGCGACAGCCCCAGCGCGTCGGCGATGTCTTGTTGTTTGTAGGGGAAGCGCATGCGCCGGTTTTCAACCAAGCCCAACGCCTCGCCGCGCAGGAAAATGCGGGTGAACGCCCAGGCCATGGCCTGTAGCGCACTGCGTTGCCCCACCGCAGACAGGGCATCCCCTAGAAAATGTTCTTCGATTGCGGCGAGCCATGTCACGTCAAAGGCGCGATGCGGTTGGTCTTTGAACAGCGACCAGACAGAGGCCCGGTCAAATACGCAGAGCGTCATGCGCGTCGTTGCCTCAACCGAATGGCCCATTTCGCTAAGCAATCCCGCCTGCAGCCCGATAAAATCGCCGGGCATGATCAGGTTCAGCACTTGTCTTTTGCCATTGGACAGAAGCTTGTAGCGCAGCCCCATGCCGCTGAGTACTGTGAAAAGCTGCGGGCTGTTCGATCCCTGCATCAAAATTTGCGTGCCGGGCTCCACAATCAGTTCGCCAGCTTTAAAGCGCTGCATATATGCGACTTCGTCTGCGGTCAGATCTTCGAACAGATCGCGCCGCCGCAAAGGACAGTTTTTGCACTGTGTTGGCACTTTCCCAGCCTCGCTACGTCATATATTAATTCAAAGAATGGCACACTACGTTAATCGAGGGTTAACTTTTAGGTGGGGCAAGCTATGAACAAACGTTTTCTCATTGTCGAGCCGGATCCCATTATCTTGTTGGATTTGCAGGGCATTATCACGGCTGCCTTCCCAGGCTGTGAGGTGATGACCCGCGATTCGTTTCAGTCTGGCCAGAACCTCGATTTCGAAAACGCAGCCCATTCGTGTGTTTTAGTTGGGAGCGGGGCTATGACATCTGACATACAGCCAGCGCTGACCGGTTTGGTTGCCCGAGGTGGCAGGGTCATTATTATTGGATCGACGGTCCCGACAGAGTTTCCTGTTTTGACCGTCGATCTTCCATATTCAACAGAGATGATCACCGAGGCGATTATCAGCGCTTTGCCAGGTGCGATGCCGCCCCCGCCTGCAGGCCATACAGGAACGCCTGCATCATAGGTGGCCCGGCGAAGGGGGCTGCTGCGGCTGCGGGTGCAGCGGCGACCGGTGCAACCATACGCGCGCGCGACCCCATTCCGATCAGGATTAGCCCTAACCCGAAATAGAACCCCGCGATGATTGCGGCGGTGCCGGTGATCCCGATTGTCGGCGCGAGGGCGAACCATGCCGAAACGGTCAGAAACGCCAGCCCCACACCACAAAGCAGCAGGCCCCCGGTAAGGAAGCCTGCGCGCTTGGCCGCGAGGGCCATTCTTGTTCGTATGCCAAACATCACTTATTTCCGGCTGCCCAGATAGCCCAGCAGGAAGCCTGCGCCAGCTGCGATGCCCAGTGCGGTACCGGGGTTGGTGCGCACATAATCTGTTGCCTGATGCTGCAATTCGGTGGCTTGCAGTTTCGCGGTTTCAGCATGATCGGCGGCCTTGCTGCGGACTTCGGCGGCTTTCGCTTTCGCGGCGCTCAGCGCTTCGTCACCTTTTGCACGTCCCAGCGAGCTGATCGTGCTTGTCAGCGATGCGAGGTCGGCTCGCAGTGTGTCGATCTCTGAGCGAAGATCTTCGCTTTTGGCCTCACTTTTCAAAGCAGAGGGTGCGCTGGCCGGACCGGAGATGTTGCCGTTCGGTGTTTTTGTTGCAGTAGCCATAATCTAACTCCTCATGTTGTCTTCATGTCTTCGCAAACCCAACACACCCGCCGTGCTGCGGTTCCTCTAATTCGCAAAAAAATATGGTGGAACCAGATCGCCGCAGTTCAACTTGTATCGGTATCAAACGCGGTGGATCGTGCCGCATAAATTCAGAAACGAAACAAGAAAAGGAGCAAGCAATGTTAAATTATGCACTGACGTTTTTAGCTATCGCTTTGATTGCGGCTCTCTTCGGGTATGGCGGTATCGCCACGGCCTCCGCAGGCATCGCGCAGTTTATCTTTGTGATCTTCCTGCTACTGTTCATTGGATCGCTTTTCCTGCACGCAATGCGGGCGACGAATAGCAATGATCGTCGCAGGTCAGAGAGTACGCAGTAATGAGACCGGTCGCCGCAATTTGCCCTGCCAGCAGGGCCAGTTGGACGCCCAACGCAATCACGAAGCAATAAAAACCCCGCCATCGTTCAGAGGCGGGGTTTTTGTTTTAACTGAGACTGTTTGGCTTAGCTTTTCAGCGTCGCCGTTGATGCAAAGAACATTGCTTGGCTGACAGCTGACTGCACCTGCGCCTCGTGGAAGGGCTTGGAGATCAGGAAGGCTGGTTCGGGCCGGTCGCCGGTCAGCAGGCGTTCCGGGAAGGCCGTGATGAAAATCACCGGCACATCCATCATCTCCAGCAGATCATTCACAGCATCAATACCGGACGAGTTATCGGCCAGCTGAATGTCGGCAAGGATCAGATCGGCATTTGATTCCGCACCCAATGCGACGGCTTCCTTGTGGGTTCGGGCAACGCCGACAACCTCGTGGCCAAGACTGCTGACGATGGCGGTCAGGTCGGCTGCGATAATCGGCTCATCCTCGATGATCAGCACGCGGCCCTTGACGCTGTTTGCCAGTTCTTCGTTGGCTGCCCCAATTAATCGCCGTACCTCGTCAATGTCCGTCTGCATGATTTTTGCCACGTGATCCAGGCTGAACTCTTCGATCGTGCGTAGAAGCAGTGCCTCGCGCGAGTTTGCGGTCAGCTTGGCCAGTAAGCCTTGGGCACGCCCACGCAGACTGTCTTCGGGTTCTGCCAGTTGTTGGCCGGAAGTGACCCAAATCGCGTGAAAGCACTTGAAGAGGTTGACTTTGATCGGGTCGGCGTTTTCAAAGGGAGAACGATCCTTAAGGATGATTTCAAGCGTTGCAACAGTGTACTTATCTCCGCGTGACTGCGACCCTGTCAAAGCCCGTGTATAACGTCGCAAGTAAGGGAGTTCCGCTGCGATGAGATCGGAGAAATTTGCCTCCGTATCAGTTTGGTTCATCTTTCTGGCCTTTTCTATCATTTCTATGGAACTTAACGCGATGCATGGCGGTTAGTTCCGTGGTGTGGTAGATAATTGAAGTTAAAACTGAGGCGCAAGTAGGCAAATGGCAAGCGAAGACGACCCTAGGCAGGCAAAAATAGCGAAGTATATCGACGAAAATCTAAAACAGGTTTTCTCGGAATTGGAGCGTGACGACATGCCCGATCAAATTATTGATTTGCTTTCGGTCCTGCGAGCGCAGGATCAAGACCATAAGAGTCATAAATGAGCAACATGGATCCTAAGGAAGAGCTGGTCACGCACCTGCCTGCCTTGCGGGCTTTTGCGCTCAGTCTGACACGAAATCGTGCGACCGCCGACGATATGATGCAGGACACTGTATTGAAAGCCTGGTCGAACATGGACAAGTTTACGCCCGGCACCAACATGCGCGCCTGGCTGTTCACGATTTTGCGCAACAATTTCTACACTAGTCGCCGCAAGCTCAACCGTGAAGTCGCGGATATCGACAACGTCTTTTCTGAAAAGATGTCGGTTAAGCCAGACCATGACGGCCGCTTGCAGATGCGTGATTTCAAAACTGCTTTTGACCGACTGCCCGATGAACAGCGCGAGGCGTTGATACTGGTAGGCGCATCCGGGTTTTCCTACGAAGACGCCGGGGTCATGTGTGGTGTCGCGACCGGTACGATGAAAAGCCGTGTAAACCGGGCACGGGGCAAGTTGACGGAATTGTTGAAACTGGACGCTGATGAGGCGCTCGAGCTGACTGATACTGCGACGCTTGCGGTGGTCGGCAACCCTGCCATGCCTTCCTAATGATACGTACCTTTTTTAGTAGCCTGCGCACGCAGATCGTGCTGTTGCTGACGCTCGCCCTTTTGCCATTGGGGTCGATCGCCATCTATCAGACCAACCGCGTCGCTACAGAAGCCAATAACAACGCTGAACTTGCGCTTCTGGCGTTAACAGAAAGCGCTGCAAAGGAAGAAGAGTTGATCATCGAACGGGCCAGCGGCGCGGCATCACTTGTCGCGGCGATGGCACCGACGTTTCTGCAAGACCCCGACCGATGTACGCGGGACCTTGGGGCGTATATTTCACGATACGAACGCTATAGCTTTATCGGAATTATTCCGGCCTCAGGTTTAATGACATGCTCGTCCTCTGGCCGTGAATATGACTTCACCGATGTGGAAAACTTTCAAAAGTCGATTGAAGCGAAAAAGCGTCTGATCCTGGTCAACACGCGTGGCGCAATCAGCCAAGAATCAGTATTCATCGTCTCGCAGCCGTATTACCTTGATGGGAATTATGGTGGCTTCGTCTCTGTCTCCATCCCGCATCTGGGATTGCGGCTGCCGACAGATGATCTGGAATCGCTTGGCCTCGCCGATCTCATCACAATCAATGATGACACAGATATCCTGACCGCACGTGGCGGCATTGAAGAAGCTGCGGATGAACTTCCTGCGTTGCGCACTTTTTCCAGCTCTTTGGCGACAGGCAAACTGTCCTTTCGCGGTGTGAACCAGCGGGGCGAGCGGCGTATCTACACGGTCGTGCCCATCAAAGGCAGCCCTGCAACTGTGATCGGCGTTTGGCGCACAGATGTCGGACTTGCCGCAGGGCAGGCAACGGTTGGGCCTGCGGTGTTCCCGGTTCTGATGTGGATTGCGAGCATGGTTGTCGCAATGCTTGCTCTGCATACGCTTGTACTGCGCCACATTTCGCGGCTGCGCAAAAATATGGATACATTCGCTGAAACCCGCAACGCCGAGGCAATCAGCCGTCCGGGCACCATGCCGGCAGAGATGCGTGCGCTTTATGTCAACTTCACCCAGATGACAGACGACATTCTGCGCGAAGAGGCCGAATTGGAAGACGCCCTGCGCGAAAAGAACGTGCTGATCAAAGAAGTCCATCACCGGGTTAAGAATAACCTACAGCTGATCTCTTCCATCATGAACATGAAGATCCGCCTGGCTGAACATGACGAAACCAAATCGGTTTTGTCACGCCTGCAGGATCGGGTGCTCAGCCTCGCAACGATCCACCGTGATTTGTACCAATCGCAGCACGGCGGCATGGTCGATGTCGGCGGCCTGATTTCGGATGTGGTGCAGAAATCGTTTGAAATGGGCGCGGATCTCCAAGGGGATATTGATGTGCACACGGATATCGAGCGGGTTCTGCTTTATCCCGATCAGGCGGTGCCACTGTCGCTGATGATGGCCGAAGCGATGACCAACACGATGAAATATATCGGGATACCCGCCTCAGGGCGTCCGTGGATCAATGCCAGTCTCAAGCAGGATGGTAAAATATGTACTGTCACGCTCAGCAATTCCATCGGTGCGCATGACAATGTCGAAAGCACCGGGCTGGGTGGCCAGTTGATCAATGCGTTTGTGATCCAATTGGGTGGCAAGCTTGAAAAAGAGAAAACAGACGATTCCTACATGATGACGCTGACGTTCGAGATTGAAGAATTCGAACCTGAAATACGGGATTTCTAATGTCTGACACGGCGCGGCGGCGTTTCGATATTCTGATTACCGCAGCAGAGGCTTTTCCCGCGTTCGAGCGTGAGTTTCTGCGCGCGCAAAAAGAAATCATTGCAAGCTTTCGGGTGTTTGACCCGTGGACGACCCTGCGTTCGCCAGAGGCGCGCAAGATTGGCCCCACCTGGTTCGATCTGATCACCGACACGCTGAACCGCAAGGTGTCCGTGTCCATCGTGATCACCGACTTCGATCCTGTGGCCTGTCATGATTTGCATGCCGGTACTTGGTCCAGCCTGCGCGCCCTGCGCGCCGCGGCAGAAGCATCGCGACACCCTGAACTCCTGACGGTCAGCGCCGCCATGCATCCAGCCCGCGTCGGGCTGCTGCCGCGCACGGTGCTTTGGCGTCGGTCCATCAAGGAGCTCAGCCAAAACCTGGAGGCCTATAACGCCCTGCCAAAAGCAGAGGCGCAGGATCGCCTGCGCGAGGTCCCCGGCCTGCGCGCCTTGGTCGAATGGAAAGGTGACAAGCTGGTTCCCAAACGGGGAAAGCCACCACCGCTTGTCCCTGTCAGCCATCACCAGAAACTGGCCGTGTTCGACAATGAAACCCTCTATATCGGCGGGCTTGATCTGGACGACCGGCGCTATGACACACCTGAACATCGCCAATCTGCCGAACAGACATGGCATGACGTGCAGGTGATCGTCGATGGTCCAATCGTGGCCGAGGCCGCAGCGCATATCCGGAATTTCCGGGCCATTGCCGCAGGGCAGGCGCCCGGCCATTGCGCACATCTGCTGCGGACCATGTCAGCCCGGCGCAGCTTTCCCTTGCCGCGCCTGTCACCCAAAGCGGTGCTCAGCGAAATGGCTGACGCGCATAGCGCCCAGATCGCCAAGGCGAAGCGGCTGATCTATCTGGAAACCCAGTTCTTTCGTTATCGCAAGCTCGCCCGGCAATTAGCAAAACGGGCGCAGGAAAACCCTGATCTGCAAATGATCCTGATCCTGCCCGCCGCCCCGGAAGAGGCCGCGTTTAACAATAGCACTGGTACCGATGTAGCCTATGGCGAGCATTTGCAGACCGAATGCATCAAGATCGTTCGCAAGGCGTTTGGCGACCGGCTGTTCATCGGCTGCCCGGCCCAGCCGCGCACCGGCAGCGCCGACAAACGGGCGGCGCATTATGGCGCGCCCATCGTCTATGTGCATGCCAAAGTGTCGATCTTTGACGATGCGCATGGGATCATTTCTTCCGCCAATCTGAACGGGCGCAGTTTTGGCTGGGATACCGAAGCCGGGATTCCAACCGGCAATACCGAGGAAGTGAAGGCGCTGAAAAAACGCTGCTTTGACCACTGGCTAGGCGCGGATGCGGATCCGGCCTGCTATGATGACGCAACCGCCCGCGAAGCCTGGGCGGGGCGTGCGGCACGCAATGCGCAGCTGCCGCCTGATCAGCGGCAGGGCTTTTTACTGCCTTATTCTGTCGCGCCCGCCGAAGAGGTTGGATATAATGTGCCCGCCGTCCCGGAAGAGATGGTCTGAGGCACAACCGTGCTTTTGTAGACGGTAATGCACCAAACCAGCAACGGGATGGCGATAATCCCCCCGATGGGCCCCCACAACCACAGCCAGAATACCAGTGACAGAAAGATCAGCAGCGGGTTCACCGACAGGCTGCGCCCGACCATTGTCGGGGTTACAAATTGTGCCTCGATCGCGTTCATCATCAGATAGATTAACGGCGGCGCAAAGCTGAGCGCGCCATCAAACATCACGATTCCGGTGACGGTCAGCATACCAAGCAGCACAATCGGGCCAAGATACAGTACATAGTTCAGAGCAAAGGCCAAGATGCCCCACAGGATGGGGGAGGGCATGCCGAGTGCTTTCATCACGATGACAATCAGCACGCCGAAGCTCAGGTTGATGGCGCTGATCGTCAGCACATAGCGCGACACCTGCTTGCCAGCCTCGCGCAGCTCTTCCTCACCCAGACGGCGAAAGGTCTCGCCGGCCCAGTCATACAGGCTGTTACGGGCCATCAGGAAGAAATACAGCGTGCCGGTGAAAATCATCAGCTGGGCGGCAAATTGCGGCGCGTAGAACAGCGCATCGGTCAGGGTTGGAATACTGACCGGCTCATCATCATCTGACGCCTCCCCCGCATCACCGCCGGTATCAATGGCGTCGGCCATGTCCTCGGACATCTGCTCCAGCCCGCGCAGGATGCGTTTGAATTCATCAATGGTGCCGCGCAGCTCGTCCCAGATCACCGGGGCCCTGTTGATCACTTGTGTCACATAGGGTTCGATCAGCAAGAGCAGCACGAGGATCGTCAGCAGGGCCAGCATCACGGACAGAAATGCAGCAAGCGCGGACGGCAGGCGCAGCTTGTCCCAGAAATCGGACAGGGGGGTCAGAACCACCCCCAGCAGCAGCGCCGCCACGATGGGGGCAAAGACATTCCGGGCTTCGCGCAAAACGGCGAAAACCACCACGATTGTCAATATTGTCAGACAGATGGTGGGCAGGGACCGTTGCGCCATATGAATTCTCCTTCGCGACTTAACGCCGCATACACGAAAACGTTCCCGCATTTGCGGAACGTTGCATCTTCATAGGCGTTTACCCCGCAACATCAAAAGGAGAATGACAATGTCAGCACCTGACACAAATATTGACCGGCAAGCCAAACGTCACAAAGGCCCGCTTTGGGGCATGCTGACGGCTGTTGCCGTCGCTGGACTGTTGCTTCTGGGTTATCTGCTCTGGATCGCCGAAGAAGGTGACGCGCCCTACGAAGATCAAGGCACCGCACCCGCCAGCGCCCCGGCATCCGAATAACACCGCACCGCGTATTTGGCTTTAACGGGTTGCAAAGGCCCCGGCGCGCTGCGTCGGGGTTTTGTTTTGCGGGAATGCCGTGCGCCTGCACATCTTTCAGGTTTCAGGCGGCTGCGACCTTCGGCGCCTGAATCTCGGCGTTTTTAAGCTGCTGCGCCATGATCTCAGTAAAGGGTATGGTTGGGTTTGCTTCGGCCAGCATACCAACCTTTATCCAGAACTCCGCCTGCGCATTGATGGAACGGCACATGACCGAACTCGCCTTGCGCAACTCTTCGTGCAGATCATCCCCAATTTTCACAATACCCATAGACGTGACTCCTGCATGTGAATATACGTTTTGTATATGATTCGTATACACGCGTAGCAGGTAACCGGTCAACCGGAGCTTTGTTGCGACGCCGTGAAATATGCCGAAAGGACGCATAATGGTCAGCTATATCGACGTTCCTGTCGCGCCAAAGGCACAGGAGGCGCGCAGAACCGAAAGTATCAAGCTCTATGGGCCAGACGCCTTTGCGGGGATGCGCCGCGCCGGTGCCTTGACCGCCAGATGTTTGGATGGCGTGGCCGATCTGATCCGCGATGGCATTGCTTTGGCGCAGATCAATCGTTTCGTTCTCGACTTCGCGGCCTCCCATGATGCCACGCCCGCGACGCTGGGCTACAAAGGTTACCAATACGCCTGCTGCACATCGGTTAATCACGTGGTCTGCCACGGCTTTCCAACCGACAAAAAGCTGCGCGACGGCGATATCGTGAATATCGATGTGACGCTGATCCATGACGGCTGGCACGGTGATTCAAGCCGGATGTATGTGGTGGGAAAACCGAAACGCGCGGCTGAACGGCTGATCCAGATCACGCATGAGGCGATGATGCAGGGCATCAAAGCTGTGCGACCGGGGGCGCGCCTCGGTGATATTGGCAACGCGATCCAGCGCTACGCACAGTCTGAACGCTGCTCTGTGGTGCGCGATTTTTGCGGCCATGGCATCGGTCAGGTTTTCCACGATTCCCCCAATATCCTGAACTTCGGCAAAGCCGGGACTGGCCCCGAACTGCGCGAGGGCATGATTTTTACGGTGGAACCGATGATCAATCTGGGACGGGCGGATGTGAAAATGCTCGCGGACAATTGGACCGCCGTGACGCGGGACAGGTCCCTTTCAGCACAGTTTGAGCATTCGATAGGTGTGACCGCCGACGGGGTTGAGATTTTCACGCTGTCGCCGACCGGCCTGCACGCGCCGGGGATCGCGCTGAAAACCGTGCCTGCATAGCGGTGCGCCGTGGGTGTCACGACACCTAAGGTTCCCATAAATAGGCCCCCGCAGTAGTATAGGATACATTCCGCGCTACAAGATACGGGCGCTGCGTTTTCTCATCGCCCGTTATTCGTGTGAGGGTGCTTACATGGCATATGAGTCGTTTCGAAACGTTGACGAAATGCTATCATTCGCGCAGCATGCTGAAGTCAAATGGCAGGTTTGAACCCTCTTTGACATACTGAATTGCGATGTTGGCGCAGAACTGAAAAGCTGTTCACATGACACAATCTTCTTTCTTGGTACGGCCTGCTACCATTTCGGACGCTGGAACAATTGCATCAATCAATGTCACGTCATGGCAAGAAACTTACGTAGGCTTGATGCCATCGGAAGTGATTTCTCGTGTAACACAAGAAGGTAGGTCAAGAATGTGGACCGACATCCTCAACAGCGCTGAGGTGACGGGAAGCCTTGCGGTGTTTGTTGCGGAACTTGATGACGAAGCGGTCGGATATGTCTCTGTTGGAAATCAAAGGGATAAGGGACTTTTGGAAAGAGGGTTCAGTTCAGAAATCACTGCTATCTATGTCCTCGAAGCAGCTCAACGACTGGGTATAGGGCGCGCGCTTTTGCGGCATGGCTTTCATCATTTGACAAAATTCGACCATACCGCATCCTCGCTTTGGGTTCTCGATTCAAATAGAAAAGCGCGTGGCTTCTATAAGGCAAGTGGTGGTGAAAAAGTATCGGAACGTGAAGAAGTGAGATCCGATACAACACTGCGCGAAGTAGCGTATGGATGGTATAAACTCAGTTCGCTCAGCGCCTGAAACAACATTCCATTGCAGAAAATTGGAGGTCCGCTTCGTCCCACATAGCGGACCAACACGATATGCGGTCTCCCCGGTTTTGAGGTGCAAAATAACGCCATTCACGGGGAGTGCGAACTTCCCATCTCACTGTATGTAGAAGTTAGGGTCTCGTCGAAACTCGGGCGTAAATACAGAAACCTGCCAGCTTTCCAGCCGACAGGTTTCAGAGGTCTAGGCCCTACAGAACGAAAGGGCTCCAGTGTTCTGCGAGGGCCTTTTGTTTGCGATTTATACCAGTCGCTGTGCGGCGCGTGGTCCGGCGATCAGCCAGATGATAAAGCCGATGACCGGCAGAACCAGAACCAGCAGCGTCCACAGGACCTTTGATCCGGTCGATGCGTTCGAGCTGATGATTGATACGATGGCCCAAATGTCCAGGACCAGAATGAAAAATCCGCCAATACCTGCATATTCCATTGCGATATACTCCGTTTTACTGCGTGTTGAAAAGTAAACACACAACGCCGCAATTGGTTCCGTGGCGCGGTTAATCTTTGCTCAGCTCATTGCGGACCTGCCCGAACGCAAGCAGTGCAAAGATCGCGGTGCCGCCCAGAATGTTCCCTGCAAGCACCGGCAGAAAGAACCGAAACAGGGCCTCGGCCGGGGGCAGGGTGCCTTGCAGGACAAGGAACGCCATTTCCACCGTGCCTGCCACCACATGGGAAAAATCACCCGCCGCAATCAACCATGTGAAAATGAGGATGACAAAAAAGCCAAACCCTTCGGATTCCGGCATCATCCAGACAATCGCCGCGATCAGCACACCGGCGGGAATGGCCCGCTGAAACGCCTCTTTGGCAGGGAATCCTGTGGCGTGCATCGAAAGCTCGTTCATCGCAGGCAGCAAATCCGGCGGGATGGCGGCTGTAAGGGCAAAGACACCAGCGACCATGAAACCGCCAATCACATTGGCCACCAGTACAATCGACCACAGTGCCAGCATACGCGAAAAGATCGTCATGCTCGGCCGATGCATCACCGGCAGCACCGTGCTGATCGTATTTTCGGTGAACAGCTGCATCCGGCCAAGGATCACCGCCAGAAAGCCCAGACTATAGCCCAGATTTTCGACCAGATAGCGCCAGTCTGCGTCGGGTAGATAGGTGCGAAAGATCGCCTCGCCCAGCACAGACAGTGAAATCATGATGCCGGCAGCAATGCCGGACCAGAACAAGGATTTATTCGGGCGGGCGAGCTCTTCCAGCCCGTCCTGCCGGATCACCTCAAAAATGATCTTGGGGGACAGGTTTTCAGCCTGCTTGACGGCGGCCTCTTCTTCTTTTTCGTCCATGATCCTGCCTCGCCTATTCCCCGGTCAACGCAATGTCAGCGGGTTTTGTTCCCGGTCAGGTGGAACAGATGATGTTTCAGCGCGTTCGTTCAGGTTACAAACAAAAAACAGCGGTATGAGACCGCAGAAAGGCGACAGATCAATGGGCAAGCGCGCGCGCCTTTTTAAATTCTTGCAGGATGTCCGGGCCAGCTATTGGTTCCTGCCCTCCATCCTTGTGATCGTGGGGCTGATCCTTGCGGCAGGCAGCGAATGGATCGACCGCAATGCCGACCTGTTGCCGATGAACCTGCCAGATACGCTGATTGACACGCAGGCCGATGGTGCCCGCGCGACCCTGTCGGTCATAGCGCAATCAATCATCGGCGTGGCCGGGGTGATGTTCTCGATGACCATCGTGGCGGTCTCTTTTGCATCGGGCAATTTCGGGCCGCGGCTGATCGGGAACTTCATGCGTGACCGGGGCAATCAATGGAGCCTTGGCATCCTGATCGCCACGTTCGTCTATGCGCTGGTCGTGCTGTCATCGGTGCAGGACGCGACAGAAGGCGTCGATCAATATGTGCCGCAATATTCGCTGATCTTGGCGCTGCTGCTGACCCTCGTGAGCGTTTTCACGATGATCTATTTCGTGCATCACGTCCCGGAAACGATCAACGTCAGCCGGATTTCCTCTGGGCTGGGGACCCGGCTGGAAAACCAAATTCGCGTTTTGATTGATGGGCGGGCGGACGAAGAAGACGGCAACGACTGGCCCGACGGACCACCGACAGCTCGGCTGACAGGCACGCTTTCGGGCTATATCCAGACTTGCAATATCGACCGTATCCACACACTGGCGGCAGAGAATAATTGGCACATCCGCATGTCCCCGGCCATTGGGGAATTTGTCACATGCGCGACCGAAATCTTTGGCATCTGGTCGACCGAGCCTGTCACAGATGACCAGCGTAATGCGCTGATGGGCTGCTATGCTGTCGGCTCTGCCAAGACCGAAAACCAGAACCCCGCCTTCATGGCCGAACAACTAGTCGAGATGATCGCGCGCGCCCTGTCACCCGGTGTGAACGACCCCTATACCGCGATGGATTGCCTGAACCGTCTGAGCGGGGCGCTGACCGTGGCCTCCGTCTACAAAGACGGGCTCAGCGCAGAAGAGGGCACGCGCTTTCGCTACCCCAAGCTTAACTTTGCGGGGCTGTTCGCCGTCAGCTTCCCGCTGTGTCGGCAATATGTGCGCCCCGATGATGTCACCCGCCAGCACACACAACACTTGTTGGAAAATCTGGCAGAGGTCGCACGCCCGGCGGATCGGCACCTGATCACCAGCGAGCTTGCGGCGCTGACCCCCGACAGCACGGCGATCTGACATCACGGAACCGAATGTACCTGTCCTGCGTTTGCGATCAGACAAACCGACAGGACAAGATCATGGCAATCAGCACCGGCGACACGGTCACTTGGGAATGGGGCAACGGCAGCGCCAGCGGGACGGTGGAAAAAACCTATACCACGTCCGTCACCCGCACCATCAAAGGGTCAGAGATCACGCGCAACGGCAGCGATGACAATAAGGCGCTTTATATCAAGCAGGATGACGGTGATGCCGTGCTCAAGCTTGAATCCGAAGTGTCCGAAGGCTGACCCGTGGCGCCGCTGGTCTATTACCCTGATGATCAGCCGGGGATCCGACGGCAGAAACGGGGCAGGGGGTTCAGCTACCTCGCGCCCGACGGGACGACGATAGACGATAAGGCAGAGCGGACGCGGCTCGCTGCAATGGCAGTGCCACCCGCCTATGTGGATGTTTGGATGTGCCCGCTGGCGCATGGGCATCTGCAAGCCACGGGGCGCGACGACCGGCAGCGTAAGCAATACCGCTACCACCCCGACTGGACCGCCGCGCAGGCACAGGTGAAATTCGAAAAGCTCATTGATTTCGGCCACGCCCTGCCGCGCATCCGGCGCACTGTCAGGCGGCATCTGTCCGAAGATGCGGGGGAAAAGACCTTTGCGCTCGCCAGCGCCGTCGCGATGATTGACCGGCTGTCGCTGCGGGTGGGGCACGATAGCTACACCCGCGAAAACGGCAGCTACGGCGCGCTGACCCTGCGCAGGCGGCATGTGAAACTGGCGGAAGGAAAAATCGCGCTCAACTATGTGGCCAAAGGCGGCAAGCGGGTGCGGCGGCAACTGGCGGACCGGACCCTGTCGCGGATCCTGAACAAAATCGGCGACCTGCCCGGCGCGACCCTGCTCAGCTGGTTGGACGATCAGGGCGCGCCGCAAACGCTCAGCTCTGAGGCGCTCAACAGCTATATCGCCGACAGCGCGGGCGGCGCCTTCACGGCCAAAACCTTTCGGACATGGGCCGGCACCCTCGCGGCCTTCGAAGTGGCGGCAGAAGGGCCGGTCACGATCAAAGCCATGTCAGACGCCGCCGCCGCACGGCTGCACAACACGCCCACAATCGCGCGCAACAGCTACATCCACCCTGATGTGATCGCGCTGTCAGAAGGCGATGTGACGCTGGCCGAAGGACCCAAGACCGCCGATCTGCGGCAAGCTGAGCGGCGCTTGCTGGCCTATCTGGAACGCTGAGGCCGGCGCAACCGTGCCCACAATCTGCTCAGCGCAGTGTGACGGCGTGATGCGCCTGGATATAAGCCACAGCCGCGGCCCCCAGCTCAGAGATCGCCGCATTCCGTGTGTCCCAGTCTACCAGTGTGTCGGAGACATAGAGCGCAACAAAATAGCGCGATCCGTTCTCTGACGTCAGCATCGCGACGAGGCTACGTGTGTTATCGCCGCCACCTGACTTGTCGGACACATGCCAGCCCGCCGGTACATGGGGCCGGATCAGTGCAGCGGTCACACCGCCATCACCCATCCAATTGGCAAGATGCGCCCGCGATTCATGTGACAGTACATCCCCCGTCAGCATTGTTTCCCAGCTTGTAGCCATCGCCACTGGGCTCGTCGTGTCGCGCGGGTCGCCGGGCACAAAACTGTTCAGGTCCGGCTCCTTGCGGTCCAGCCGCGTGACCGTGTCCCCGATCCGGCGCATATAAGCCGTTACCTCAGCCGTGCCGCCCAGTCGGTCGATCAGCAGATTGGCCGCACCATTGTCGCTCATATCAAGCGTCGCACGGCAAAGTGTGCCGATGGACAGGGGCTCGCCAGTCTGGTCGCGTGTAACGGGTGCGTGGCCGTGAATTTCCTCGGGCCTGACCAGAAGCGACTCATCAAGCGACAGGGTGCCGTGGTCGACACGGTCAAGGACGGCTCCGCACAGCAGGGATTTGAAGGTACTCGCCATTAGAAACCGCTCAGTCTCGCGGTGACCCCATTGCCAGTCCGTTCCTGCGTGTTTGATGAAAACGCCGATACGGGCGTGCATAGTGGATTCAAGCCGGGCGACCGTAGCTGTAAGCGCCTGTTGTTCGGCGGTCTGTGCCGCTGCTTGGCCGGCGGGCCAGGGCAGGCACAGGGCCAAGGCGGCAAGCGCATGAAATAGAGAGGATGGGATATGCATTTCGGGTGCTCATTCTAGGGCCGTGCAGGTACCTTCCCCACACGCGCAGGCGCGGGAACAGGCAGGTGCCGGTATGGGGTTAAAAGAATACGACACGACTTCATGTCGTGCATTTTCAATACAATGTCCGTATTTCCCATCACAAACGACAAATCCTATCGCGCGCCATAAGATGGAGTCATGCTGATGGACAGACCGGACATCCCGCTGAACGCCTTGCGCACCTTTGAAGTCGCCGCGCGGCAAGGTAGTTTCACCCGCGCCGCGGTGGAACTCCGGGTCACGCAGGCCGCGGTCAGCCACCAGGTTGCCCGGCTGGAGGACCTGCTAGGCGTGACGCTTTTCACCCGCAGTTCGGGCGGGCTGCTGCTCTCGGAAGAGGGCAAGGCGCTCTTCCCGATGCTGGAACGATGCTTTGACACGATCGGCAGGGCGCTGGACATGGTAGACGGGCGGCGACATGTCACTGTGATCCGGGTCGGTGTTGTCAGCACATTTGCGCTGGGCTGGCTGATGCCCCGGCTGCCCCGGTTCCACGACAGCCATCCGCATGTGGATCTGCGGCTCTTCACCAATAACAACCGGGTCGAGATCGCCCGCGAGGGGCTGGATATTGCCATCCGGTTCGGCAAGGGGCCTTGGCCTGAGCATGAGGCCGTGCAGTTGATGGAGGCACCGATCACGCCACTCTGCACCCCTGCGCTTGCCGCTGAACTGCGCGGGCCCGCGGATCTGGCGGGGCGGACGCTGCTGCGCAGCTACCGCGCGAATGAATGGAAACTCTGGTGCGCCGCCGCCGGGGTCGATTGTCCTGCGCTTGACGGTCCGGTGCTTGATTCCTCTGTCGCGATTGCAGAGCTTGCGACGCTGGGACAGGGCATTGCCCTGCTGCCGGTGGCGATGTTTCAGCGGCAGATCGCGGCGGGGCAGCTGGTTCAGCCCTTCCAGACGCTGCTGCCCGCCGGGGGCTACTGGCTGACCTATCCGACCGGACGCAAACTTGACGCAGCAACGGGCGACTTCCTGCACTGGATACGGCAGGAGCTGGGGTAGGACATGTCATACCCGGAACGGCGGCAATCCGCACGCCAGCCATGGCGGAGCTCAGGCGCAGGCTAGGATTTCACCCGTACCCGGTCTATGCAGGGAAAAACGAAAGAGGTCAGAGCATGCGCAAACGCACCCTTCCCATCCTTATTACCGCCGTCCTTCTCGCAGGGTGCAGCGGCGTCGGCGGTGACCGGACCGTGGTCGAACGGACCGGGGCAGATCAACTGCTGAAACTGCGGGCCGGGCCGGGGCTTGGTTATCGGGTGATCCTCGGGCTGCCCGACGGAACCACGCTGAACCGGCACCACTGCGTGACAGAAGTCGGCCAGCGCTGGTGCCGGGTTTCTCTGAACGATGCGCCAAGGGTTTCGGGCTTCGTCTCTGCTGATTATCTTTCGGACTGAGGGGGCGACGCAAAACCCAGACGACACCTGAATTTCAGCGTGTCCGCTGGGTCGCACGAAAGACTTTTCGTATGCCCCTGCACCTTTAATGTTGGAGCAGGTTTTACATTATGATGAGCGATCTCGCGGGATGTAGGTCAATAGAGGCTGAAATCATAGATTTCAAAGCTTTAGACTATACGCAATATTTCAGGCATTTCGTCAATCGTTACAGGTGCAAAAGCTGAACAGGTTTGTCACATCCAGCCTCCTGAAACGACGAAAGGCCACCCGAAGGTGACCCTTATCGTAACTGGCTGGGTTGGCCAGTTTATTTGGAGCGGGCGAGGCGATTCGAACGCCCGACCCTAACCTTGGCAAGGTTATGCTCTACCCCTGAGCTACGCCCGCATCCGTGTCGTGAGCGCTGATCTATAAAGAGTCAGCGCGCTCTGCAAGACCAAAATCACCAATCGGCAGAGTTTTTTCGTGACACCCCGATCCGCCCATCAAAACAGTGCCGCAAAGAGCAACCAGAACGCCGACAGCGCGATCATGATCATAGAGAGCAACATGCCCGCTACACGCAGTTTGAAATTCATCGGGTGTCGCCAAAAGGCGGCCGCATGGGCGATCCGCCCCAGCAACAGCATTGCCCCCAGCAGATGCACGGCCCAAGCTGCGCCGCCGTTCAGCTCGACCAGCGCCAACATGATGATCCCGATGGGTGCATATTCCGCGCAATTGGCATGGGCGCGGATGCGTTGGCGCATCGCCGGGTCATCCTTGTCGCCCAGCGAAATCCGTTTGGCGCGGCGATAGGCGATCACGCGGATCGTCAGGATCAGGTAAAGCAGCGCGACAATCGCCGCATAGGGGGCCGTGATAATCAGCATGATGCCTCCGGGCTAAGGGTTTCGCGCAGGATTGATTGGAACACATGGCAATGCAAGCCGCGTGTGGCCGCGTCTATTGCCAAGCAGGCGGCACAGGGACCGGGGCGAAGCCGCTCTCTTGCAGCGCCTGCACATCATCCCCGATGCTCTGCCGCCATGCAAAACGACCGTAGATAGGCGCGTCGCTTGCATCAGCATAGCTCCAATCCACGATCATCTTAGGATCAACCGCAACGGGATCGTAGAAAAAGACCGGGTTATCCATGCTGGTCGGGACAATCTTGCCACTGATCCCGCCATCCGCGTCCTGCGTAAGGCTTTCAACGATGTATGCGGCAAGGCAGGGCGGCTGATCGCCCCGCACCACCGGGATCAAAAGCGTCAGGCTCAGATATCCCGCCGTACCATCAGCCGCAAAAGCGTTGCGGGCCACCAGAGGCCAACTGTCCTGCGCGGCGGGCAGTGTGTCGACAGGCCGGATCGCCATACAGCGCGGCAGGGCGCTGTCAGCCTGCGCCATACCTGCCGCGATCAGCCCGACCGCCAGTGCGGCAGCTCTATTCCAGTTCCACCAAGAGGTCCTTGGCATCAATCTGTCCCCCGGCCTGCACATGCACGGCTTTCACGACCGCGTCACGTTCCGCGTGAATGCCGGTTTCCATCTTCATCGCTTCGATGGTCAGTAGCAGATCACCGGTTTTCACCGCCTTGCCTGCAACAGCCGCAACGGTCGCAACGACGCCGGGCATGGGGGCGCCGATGTGGTTGGCATTGCCCGGCTCAGCCTTGGCGCGCGATACCTTATCCGACGCCGCAAGCCGGTTCAGGACCCGGATCGTGCGCGGCTGACCGTTGAGTTCAAAGAACACTTTGACCTCGCCATCCTCATTGATCTCGGACACGGCTTGCAGGCGGATTTCAAGGGTCTTGCCGGGGTCGATCTCTGCCGCGATCTCATCCCCCGGTTCCATGCCGTAAAAGAACGTCTGCGTGGGCAGGGTGCGCACCGGGCCATAGGTTTCATGGCGGGCCATGTAATCGGTAAAGACCTTGGGATACATCAGATAGCCGTTCAGGTCTTCGTCATCGACAGCGCGACCGCCCAGCTTTTCAGATAGTTCCTTGCGGGTGGCTTCCAGATCGACGGGGGGCAGGGATTTGCCGGGGCGTTCGGTGTTTGGCTTTTCGCCTTTCAGGATTTTCTTCTGAATGGCAGCAGGCCAACCGCCGGGGGGCTGACCCAGGCTGCCGCGCATCATGTCGACCACGCTATCGGGGAAGACCACATCAACCGCCGGATCTTCGACCTGCGCGCGGGTCAAGCCCTGGCTGACCATCATCAGCGCCATATCACCCACCACCTTCGACGATGGGGTGACTTTCACGATATCGCCGAACATGCGGTTCACATCGGCATAGGTCTGCGCGACCTCGTGCCAGCGTTCTTCCAAGCCCAGCGAGCGGGCCTGCGCCTTGAGGTTGGTAAACTGCCCGCCGGGCATTTCGTGCAGGTACACCTCGGACGCAGGGGCCTGCAGGCCGGATTCAAACGGTGCATAATGGGCGCGGACCTGTTCGAAATAATTGCTGATCTCGCGGATCGCGCCGATATCAAGGCCGGTATCGCGGTCCGTGCCGCGCAGCGCCTCGACAATCGACCCCAGCGTCGGCTGCGAGGTGTTGCCAGACAGCGCATCCATCGCCGCATCCACACAATCTACCCCAGCGGCAGAAGCCGCCAGCACGGTGGAAATCGCAGCACCAGAGGTATCATGCGTGTGGAAATGGATCGGCAGCCCGACCTCTTCCTTCAGCGCCTTGACCAGCTTGCTGGCGGCGGGGGCTTTCAGCAGGCCGGCCATGTCCTTCAGGCCCAGCACATGGGCGCCTGCGGCTTCCAGTTCCTTGGCCATGCCGACATAGTATTTCAGGTCGTACTTGGCCCGGTCCGGGTCCAGCATATCGCCGGTGTAACAGATCGTGCCTTCGCAGACCTTGTTGGCGTTAATCACCGCATCCATCGCGACGCGCATGTTTTCAACCCAGTTCAGGCTGTCAAACACGCGGAACACGTCAACACCTGACGCGGCCGCCTGCGCGACAAAGCTTTGCACCACGTTATCCGGGTAATTGGTATAGCCCACCCCGTTCGAGGCACGCAGCAGCATTTGTGTCATGATATTGGGCATCACCGCGCGGATATCGCGCAGCCGCTGCCACGGGCATTCCTGCAAGAACCGATAGGCCACGTCAAAAGTCGCACCACCCCAGCATTCGACGCTGAAAAGTGGGCTCATCTTCTGGGCATAGGCGGGGGCCGCGTTGATCATATCAATAGAGCGCATCCGCGTCGCCAGCAGCGATTGGTGGCCGTCGCGCATCGTGGTGTCAGTGACCAGCAGCTGTTTCTGCTCGCGCATCCAATCGGCCACCGCTTCGGGGCCAAACTGATCCAGAATATTGCGGGTGCCGGGGGTGACATCGGTGGACGGACGCACCGGCGGCTTGGGCGGCTTCACATCTGCGGCAGGGCGATTGCGCCCAGCGGTTTCAGGGTGCCCGTTCACGGTGATATCAGCGATATAGGTCAGGATTTTCGTAGCCCGGTCACGGCGTGCCTGAAAATCAAACAGCGCGGGCGTCTCATCAATGAACTTCGTGTGGTATTCATTGTTCAGGAAGGTCGGATGCTTGAGCAGGTTTTCGACAAAGGCGATATTGGTGCTGACCCCGCGAATACGGAATTCGCGCAAGGCACGGTCCATCCGGGCAATCGCCATTTCCGGGGTGGGGGCGCGAGCAGTCACTTTGGTCAGCAGGCTGTCATAGTAACGGGTGATCACCGCACCAGAATAGGCGGTGCCACCATCCAGGCGGATACCGGGGCCCGTGGCGCTGCGATACATCTGGATGCGGCCATAATCGGGGATGAAGTTATTGGTCGGGTCTTCTGTGGTCACACGACATTGCAGCGCGTGGCCATCGAGTTTCACATCATACTGGCTGGCGCAGCCCGTGGCCTCAACCAGTGATTTGCCCTCGGCAATCAGGATCTGGGCGCGGACAATATCAATGCCGGTGACCTCTTCGGTGACCGTATGTTCCACCTGCACGCGGGGGTTTACCTCGATAAAGTAGAACTCACCGCTGTCCATATCCATCAGGAATTCGACGGTACCGGCGCATTCGTAATTCACATGGGCGCAGATTTTCTTGCCCAGATTACACAGCTGCTCGCGCTGGGTGCCGGACAGATAGGGGGCAGGGGCGCGTTCCACAACTTTCTGGTTGCGGCGCTGGACGGAACAATCACGTTCCCACAGGTGATAGATCGCACCATGGCTGTCGCCAAGGATCTGCACCTCGACGTGGCGGGCGCGCATGATCATCTTTTCCAGATAGCCTTCGCCATTGCCAAAGGCGGCTTCGGCCTCGCGGCGGCCCTCCAGCACTTTTTCTTCCAGCTCAGCTTCATTCATGATCGGACGCATGCCGCGACCGCCGCCGCCCCATGACGCCTTGAGCATCAGGGGATAGCCAACCTCTGCCGCCTGTGCGCGGATCGCATCCATATCATCGCCCAACACCTCGGTCGCAGGGATGACCGGCACGCCAGCCTCTATCGCGACCTTGCGGGCGCTGGCCTTGTCACCCAGCTTGCGCATCGTGGCGGCCTTTGGGCCGATAAAGGTGATCCCGTTTGCAGCACAGGCATCCACAAAATCAGGGTTTTCGGACAGCAGACCGTAACCGGGGTGGATCGCATCCGCGCCAGACATCTTGGCGACGCGAATGATTTCATCAATCGAAAGATAGGCCGCAACCGGGCCCATGCCCTCACCGATGCGATAGGCTTCATCAGCCTTGAAACGATGCAGGCCCAGCTTGTCTTCTTCGGCAAAGACAGCGACGGTTTTCTTACCCATCTCATTGGCGGCCCGCATGATACGGATCGCAATTTCGCCACGGTTGGCAATCAGAATCTTGTTGAACTCGGCCATATCGCTCCCTTTCGCACTTGCAGCATTGTTGGCGCGCGCAGGGCAGATGTCCAGCCCTCTCGTAAAATCCCGTTAGCGCTAACCGTACATTGTGTCGCATGACGCTGCGCAATTCGGAACGAAACAATAGAGCGACTGTTAGGGATGAGAATGAAAAAAGAGGAAACATCATGACCAGATTTATCGGCAGAACTGTCCTGATCACCGGCGGCACCAGCGGGATCGGCCTTGCGACCGCAAAACGGATCGCGGCAGAGGGCGGCGAAATCATCGTCACAGGCACCACAGAAGAACATTTGCAGGACGCAGCCAACCAGCTGCCCACCAACAGCCATGTGCTCAAAAACGACGCCTCTGATCCAGCGGCCGCACAGCAATTGGCGCAAGAGGTGAAAGAGCGCGTCGGCCAACTCGACGCGGCCTATCTGAACGCGGGCTTTGGCAAGAATATGGCCACCGAGGACGTGGACGCGACAGGCTTTGACGCCATGATGGACGTCAACGTGCGGGGCGTCGCCTTGCAGATGGCCGCCCTGAAACCGCTGATGAAAGATGGCGGCGCGGTGCTGGTCACCTCATCCGTCGCGCCCTATCTGGGCGGGCCAAAAGGTGCGATCTATGCCGCAACCAAGGCCGCCTGTCTGGCCATGGCGCGCAGCTGGGCACGTGACCTTGCCCCGCGCAACATCCGCGTGAACGCCGTGGCCCCCGGCCCGATCGAAACCAACTTCTTTGAGGATCTGGGCGAAGGCGGCGACAAAGCCGCGCAGATGAAAAAACAGATCTCAGACAACGTGCCGCTCGGACGGATGGGTAAACCCGAAGAGGTCGCCGCCGTCACAACCTTCCTGCTCTCGGATGACGCCGCCTATGTGACTGGCTCTGAATATATGTGCGACGGCGGTATGACGCTGCGCTAAGCGACACAAAGACCGGGCACTTTTTTATGTGCCCGGTCTTACTTGTGTGGAAGCCTGTGAGGCGCAACCAGCAATGCTGCGAACCCCAAGTGACGAATACTGCACTTTTATCAAACGTCGGTTTTTGTTGGCGCGCCAACGGGATCGCTCATTCTGGCCGACGGAAATTGCTGCGCCATTGCGATGGGCTTTGACCGGTGATGCGCAGGAATTCACGGTTGAAATTGGATTTTGTCGCAAAGCCAGCGGCCAAGGAAACGTCAAGAACAGAACGATCAGTACTCTTTAGCATCTGGCACGCATCCTGAATGCGAAACGTGTTCACAAATTGTGAAACGCTCATCTGGCGCTGCCGATTGATCGCGTTGGAGACCTGACGATCCGGCAGCCCAAGACGACGGGACAGACTGCGCAGGCTAAGATCTTCGTTGCGATGCAGTTTCTGGTTTGTGAAAAGATCCTCAAGCTTTGCAATGATATCATCGTCAACCTGCGTGCCCGGGCTGGCAGGGGTTGACGGTCTGGTCATTTCGGTCGTTTGTGGTGCGGCCTTGCCGAACACCCCTGACACCCCAATTGCGAGCGCAAACACCGTTTGAACAAACGTTAATACCAGCCCCGCATTCTGCCCTTCATTTCGTACGAAATCGTAAATCAAATATACATCCGTCAGGCCCGAAGCGATCAGGGCTGTTCCGGTCAAATACATTGCGATCAGTATTTCGCGGGTATCATTGATCGGTGACAGCGACAGATGGTCCACGCCACGACGCGCCTGCCTCAACAGTAAAATGCCAAAGCCGATATAGGTCATCAGGATCATTGCATCAGACGCATCAGGTGCAACAGCAAAGACCAGCCAATTGACCAAGACAACAGGCAAAGGCCAAAGCAATTGCGGACCCGAGAGTGTTTTGTAGGCAAGATAGGCGACCGCAGGCAAAATGGGCGCCATCAGTATTGCAAAAAGCGCTGCCCCCTCAATTTCGTAACCCCACCGCAAGGACGACAGCAATGATTGCACTGCATAAAGCGCCACCAGCAATGCGAATAATTGGTGCGCGCGTAACCGCATGTCGCGGGTCAGGACAAAGCGAATGAACAGCAGACCCAGAAACAGCGTTGCAAACAAGGGAAGCGGGACAAACAGCATATTTAGAGCATTCTTTCAGGGTGAACCACGCCGACGATAACCTCGATCGCGATATGGGACGACCTTAAACGTGTTTTAGGACGCCTGGCTTCCAAGGCTGGGGCATATCCACTGACATCTACTATCCAGCAAACGGAAAAACCGATGTCAAAATTCAAATCATTCACAAAAATCGCTGCTTTCGGTGGCGTTTTGGGTCTCTCTGTCTGGGCGGCATATGAACTGACCCGCCCGCCCTATGACGGCAATGCCGGTATCACCTATGGCACGGCCTATGCGCCTATTCGCGGCAGCGACGTTGATTTCACCATTTGGTATCCGGCCAGCCCCGGCGGCAGGGCCGTAACCGTGGGCGGCAATGGTGTGTTCTACGGCACGCCCGCTGGTCGCGGCGCGCCACATCAGGCAGGCCGCTTTCCGGTTGTCATCATCTCGCATGGGGCGGGTGGCAACGCCGGGCAATTTGGGTGGATCGCGGCGCAACTGGCCCAACAGGGCTTTGTTGTTGTTCTGCCCAACCATCCCGGCACCACAACTGGAAACGCCTCGGCTGAGGCAGCAGTGCGAGTATGGGAACGACCGGCCGATGTGACCGCAGTGTTGGACGAGCTGACAGACAACGCCAAAGCCTATCCCTATATCGACCCTGACCATATATCAGTTCTTGGGTTTTCGGCGGGCGGCTACACGGCCTTGGCACTGACAGGCGCGCGGGTTGATCCTGAGCGTTTGCAACGGTTTTGCGATGATACGGATCACGGGATGTCGGATTGTTCTTTCCTGGCGCATTTTGACGTTGATCTGCACAGCTTTGATTTGTCGCCGGCAGGCCAGGATTTGCGTGATCCCCGGATCACCGATGCGGTCATTGTTGATCCCGGCATTGTCAGCACGCTGACCGCTGAAAGTCTGGCAAAGATTGCCATACCCATGCAGGTGATCAATCTGGGTGACGAGGGTACGATACCGGCAGGTGTAGACGCTGCTGATGCCGCAAGTCTGATCCCGCGGGCGCATTACACGCGGGTTCCTGATACCAGCCACTTCAGTTTTTTGGCACAATGCAAACCTGCTGGAGCACGGATATTGGAAAACGAGGGCGAGCTGGACCCCCTATGTGACGACGCAGGCGCGCAATCGCGTGCTGAAATTCATGCCACTTTAGTCAGTTTAATCATTGGCTACTTGCAACGCGAGACTTAGCTCCAATCTGCCATTGGATAAAAGATCTCCGATGGCTGGTTTATCCCCGCAACCACAATATTATTTATCGGCGCGTCGGCGCAGGTCTCTGTCGCGTTCCAGGCTATGCGCAATCTTGACGCCCAACTTAGCTCGTTGGTGTGCCACTGCTTCTTCACCGGCCGGACAGGTTTAGCTCACTGCCAATCCGTCTTCTTTCAAAAACAGCGCAACTGAGTAGGCGTTCCTGAGAACATCAAGCCCGACAACAACAGGCTAATCTTCTACCGCCGCCACAAACAACGAAATACGTGTCGCTTTCTTTGCCACGCTGGAAACGCCTTTGTTTGGCATGTTCTGGCATCGCAGCAGTTGGCCGCGCCGCCGTCCAGCATGGTGTTTTTATTGTCGGTAATCCGTCATGCGTTGGCAGGTGGTCCATTGCTCAGCCGGGCCGCAGCCCCGTTTCCACTAACATCCCGCGCCGCTTTGCTTCGTAATAATAACCGCGCGCATACCAGCTGACCGCCGTCGCCTCGTCACCATCAGACAGCAGCCATGCCCCGCGCAGATAGCGTCCGGCGTAAATCAGATTGGTTTCCGCATCCAACAGCCCCTCTGGCGCGCCGCGATAGCCCATCGTGCGGGCTGTCTGGGGCAGGATCTGCATCAGCCCGTAATAAGGACCATTGCGCGCGGCAGGGTTATGTGTGCTTTCGCGGATGATGACACGGTGCAGCAGTGTGACCGGAATATCATGCACATCCGCATATTTGTTGATCAGACGGCGCAGCTGCGGCGTCTCATTCGGGTGTAACGGGATCGCGCGGGCGGCCGGTTGGCGGCTTTCTCTGCGACCGCACCCGGCAAGCGCTGCGGCGCTGCACAGCATAAGATGGCGGCGGGTGATCATGGGGCACTGCTCCTGATGATGCGACCGAAGAGGCCGCATTTTGTTAACGTTTCTATGCGCAGAATAAGCCTTAACAAAGCCTTGCACGTCCGCGCATCAGGGTCCGATAGAAGTCCGACGCAAGTCCGATCCCTTTCCGACAATCGGAAATCGGGATTTGTTATTCAATAACAATACCTTGCAGCGGTCAGGGTGCCCAACGTAAAAAATTCGCGATCATCCGCAATCCAGCGGCCTGGCTTTTCTCAGGGTGAAACTGCGCGCCGATGACATTGTCTCGGCCGACAATTGCGGTGACATCGCCGCCGTAATCCACATGGGCCAACCGCTCAACAGTGTTGGCGACATCCATCGCGTAGGAGTGCACGAAATAAGCATGTGCGCCCGTGCTGATGCCTTCCAACACCGGATGCGGATGGTCGATCACCAGATCATTCCAGCCCATATGCGGTACCTTCAGCGCCGGGTCCGCAGGCGCAATCCGACGTATATCCCCCGCGATCCAGCCAAAGCCCGCGGTCTTTTCATATTCATGGCCGGTCGTCGCCAGCATCTGCATTCCCACACAGATGCCAAAGAACGGGCGGGCCTTGACCGTGACCGCTTCGATGATCGCCTCAGCCAGCGAGCTGCGGCTGAACAGCTCTCCCCGGCAATGGGGAAAGGCACCGTCGCCCGGCAGCACGATCCGGTCGGCACGGGCCACAGTGTCGGGGTCAGCCGTTACGACGACCTGACCCGCGTCCGTCTCTGACGCCATCTTTTCAAAGGCTTTCTGCGCCGAATGCAGGTTGCCACTGTCGTAATCGACCAGAGCCGTCAGCATGTCCCGTCCTTTGTCGTTCTCACATCCTGCGTGACTAGGGGCTTTTGCCCTGCTTGCCAAGCGTCAGCCGCCCACGATCCGATCCAGCGCGGCCATCACATCAGCAAACGGGCCGCCATCAGGCACCGCCTGTATTTCAGCGATCAGATTGCCCGCAAGATACAGCGTGCTGTACCCGTGGATCAGTGACCAGACCTGCGTTTCCAGCACAGAGGCAGGGCGGTCCGGCGTGACGAAAGGGCGACACGCGGTGCGCAGGACGTCATAGGCGGCGGCGTTCCCATCGGACAACATGTGCTGGCGCTCGTGCGCTTCGAACCCGAACATCAGCCGAAACAGGGCCGGGTGGGCGGTGGCGAAATCCAGATAGCCCCGACAGATCGCGCGTAACCGCGCCAGATCACCCCCCGCATCGCCGGACGCTGCCAGCATTGTATTGCGTAGCTGGACAAGCCCCTGTTGGGCAATCGCCCCTTTCAGCCCGACCAGCCCGTCAAAGTGATGGGCCGGAGCGGCATGGGACACGCCCGCGCGCTGGGCGCATCGGCGCAGGGTCAATGCCTGCAACCCTTCAGAGGCAAGGATCGACAGCCCCGCCTGCACCAGCGCTGCGCGCAGATTACCATGGTGATGCGGTTTCGTTGCGGGGGGAAGATCAGACATGGCGCAAAATAAACCTTGCATTTTGACGTTGTCAAGTTAACCATCCTGACAGTGTAAAGTTCATATTTTGCGATTCATATCTGACGAAGGAATAAGATGATGTCTCTCACTTTCGCACGCTTGCGTTTTGCCCTATTCGCGTTGCTCTGCCTGTTGATTGCGGCGATGTCGGCGCGGCTGCTGATCCCGGAATTGGCACGGACAGCTGGCCACCTGCACTATCATTACGAGGCGCGTTTCCTTGCCCTTTACGGCCATATCGCCTTTGCTGTGATCGCGCTGGCGGTGATGCCGTTCCAGTTCAGCACGCGGCTGCGGGCAGCACGCCCCGGCCTGCACCGGCTGATTGGGCGCATCTATGTTGCAAGCTGCATCATTGGGGGGCTTTGTGGGTTGTGGCTGGCAGTCGGTACGCAGGCCGGGCTGGTGGCGGCCTGGGGATTTGGGTTGCTCGCCGTGGTATGGATCTGGTGCACACTGCAGGGGTTGTTCGCGGCCCGTGCCCGCGCATTTGCAGATCACAGGCGGTGGATGATCCGCTCTGCCGCGCTGACATTTGGGGCCGTCACGTTACGAATTTACCTGATCGGGGCACTGGCTGCGGGGCTGGATTTTAACAGCTTCTATCCGCTTCTGGGCTGGATTAGCTGGGTGCCAAACCTGATTATCGCCGAATGGGTGCTGCTTGAACGCCGCCCGGCAAGGGTGCGCGCATAGCGCATTTTGCTCTCTACTGGCATCACCAATGGCGCAAACGCGATTGGTGATGCCTAAATCTTATGTTAACATCGCAACGCGCTTAAAGCGCGCCCTTGGTGGATGGGATCGCATCCGCCTTGCGCGGGTCGGTTTCGACCGCTTCGCGCAGCGCCCGTGCGACGGATTTGAACGCTGCCTCGGCGATGTGATGCGCGTTGAAACCGTGCAGCTTGTCGATATGCAAGGTGATGCCGCCATGGGTGCTGAGCGCCTGAAAGAATTCGCGCACCAGTTCGGTATCAAACGTGCCGATCTTGCCAAAGGGCAGATCCAGATTGCAGATCAGATAGGGGCGGGCGGACAGATCCAGCGCGCAACGCACCTGCGCGTCGTCCATTGCCAAATGGCAGGACCCATAGCGGCGGATGCCCTTTTTATCGCCCAAGGCCTGCGACAGCGCCTGACCAAGGGCGATGCCCACATCCTCTACCGTGTGGTGATCGTCGATATGCAGATCGCCCGTGGCACGCACGGTCATGTCGATCAGCGCATGGCGCGACAGCTGGTCCAGCATGTGGTCGAAAAAACCGACCCCGGTCTGGTTGTCGTATTGCCCGGTGCCATCAAGGTTAATGGTCACAGAGATATCCGTCTCGGCTGTTTGACGGGTGATCGTCGCTGTCCGCATGGCGCGTGCCCTTTGTTTTCTTTCAATGCTCTATAGGGAAATCCGGGGCAGGGGCCAAGCCTGCTGCGCATGTTTAAGCTTTTCAGAAATTTTTAAGGGTTGGATTCGTATGGTCGACGCAGTTGGTGCCAAACATCAGGAGAATCCGATGAAAGCCCTTGTTCTGCGCGATGATGCGGATACTGCCGCACATGATGCTCAAATTCTTATGGATCAGGGGTTTCATGTCCTCTGTGTCGAAACCCTGCATACCGCGACTGCGATGGCCCGGTCCAACCATTTTGATCTGCTGATCGTGGACGAACGGATCGCAGGTCAGCTGACCCATGCGCTGGCACTTTTGGCGGAACAACGCGCGCCTGCGGTCAGCACTATTCTTGTGACCGATCGACCGGCTGAGGAAACGGATGAGCTGTTCGATTTGATCCCCAGCACCTACGCGCTGATCGGACGGGACGCGCAGCCGCAATTCATGCAACAGCTCGTCGCTTCTGCCGTGGCCGGATACGCAGCCGTCGCTGCGCGGGTCAGACGTGGGGCCGAAGCCGACGCCGCAGAGGCCGCGCTAGAGGATGATCCTGTGTTTGAGGCCGCAATTGCGGCAGAGGGTGATACGACGGACACGCCCGATTGCAGCCCCGCACCCGAAGCACCGCTTGATATTCCCACTTACGAAGACGCAGTGCGCGGTGTGCCGGAACTGGCGGAACCGGATCTTGACGATGACGCCGTGGCGTTTAGCGCCCGGTCAGAGTTTCGGCCCTTTCGTGCGCCGCGGGTGATGGCCCCAACGGTAACGACAGAGTCGATCCATCTGGCGCAGCTACATGTCATTGAACAGATGCGATCTGCGAGGGCCAGCTTTCGCTAAAATACGACAACGTCGCAATGCCCGACTGCTCCGTGCGGGGTCCAAAGAGCAGTGAGCGGCGCGGGGGTGTTTCCAAATCAGGAAATCCGCGCGCCGCCCCCAAAAAGCATTAAGAATCACAAAGAGTCACAGGGCACAAAATACCCCCATATCGCGATGGTGGTCGCCGGGATGCAACCTTTGCCACAGTGTCAGGGCACATTCGCTTCGCTGGCGCACAACCCCTTAAAAAACTGCTTAATCCCTGCGCAAATGCACAGTCTCTGACCCGCCGATACGGTTGATTTCTGGATAGTGTTTGCAAATCAGCCTCAGCAACGCTCTATTGGGGCAAATAGAAAAATCGGCTTACGGCCAGGGAGATATTGTTGTCGCAAATTGATAACGACAATGCGTTTGTCGCGTTTGAACGTGTTCAGAAGAGCTATGACGGCGAGACCCTGGTGGTCAAAGACCTTAACCTCTCTATGCCCAAAGGCGAATTTTTGACCATGCTTGGGCCGTCAGGATCGGGCAAGACCACCTGCCTGATGATGCTCGCAGGGTTTGAGACAGCCACCCACGGCGATATCCGGCTTGATGGTGTCTCGATCAACAATATTCCGCCGCACAAGCGTGGCATCGGGATGGTGTTCCAGAACTACGCGCTGTTCCCGCATATGACCGTGGCTGAAAACCTGTCCTTCCCGCTGGAAGTCCGCAAGATGGGCAAATCTGATCGGGAAAAGAAGGTGATGCGCGCGCTGGGCATGGTCCAGATGCAGGATTTCGCAGGCCGTCGGCCCGCACAGCTTTCGGGTGGTCAGCAGCAGCGGATCGCATTGGCGCGTGCGCTGGTGTTTGAACCGGAACTGGTGCTGATGGATGAACCACTGGGCGCGTTGGACAAACAGCTGCGCGAGACTCTGCAATTCGAAATCACCAATCTGGCACATGAGCTGGGGATCACCGTGGTCTATGTGACCCACGACCAGACCGAAGCGCTGACCATGTCGGACAGGGTAGCTGTCTTTGATGATGGCCGGATTCAACAACTTGCCCCGCCGGATGAGCTTTACGAGGCGCCGCAAAACAGCTTTGTGGCCCAGTTCATTGGCGAAAATAACACGCTGGAAGGCGTGGTGCAGGAAATCAAAGGCAATACCTGTATTGTCAAGCTCGACAGCGGCGACGTGATTGATGCGATCCCAGTGAACGTGTCCAAAGTGGGCGAACGCACCAAAGTGTCGATCCGGCCTGAACGGGTCGAATTCGACAAGTCACGCCTGCATGACGATGCCCATACGCTCAAAGCCGAAGTGCTGGAGTTCATCTATATGGGCGATATCTTCCGCACTCGGCTGCGCGTGGCCGGTATTGATGATTTCATCATCAAGACACGCAACGCGCCAGATCAGGTGCGTTTGAAGCCGGGCCAGCAGATCGAAATCGGTTGGCTGGCAGAGGATTGCCGCGCGCTTGACGCGTAGCGGTTCAGGCGGCCACCATCACCCGGTTGGTGGCCCGAAAACCAAACTTAAAACGGGTATGATAACGGGAGTTACGATGATGAAACTGACCAAAACACTTATGGCCTCAACGGCGCTGACAGTGGCAGGTGCCGCGGTGTCTGCCGACGGTCATATGGCCAGCGATATGACACTTGTCAGCTGGGGTGGTGCTTACCAAGCCAGCCAGGACAACGCCTATCTGCAGCCATATCTGGAAATGAACGACGGTGTGACCGCCGTTTGGGACGAATCCTCGAACGAGGCTGTGGCCAAACTGCGCGCCATGAACGAAGCCGGCAACGTCACCTGGGACGTGGTCGATGTGGTTGCATCTGACGCCATCCGCCTGTGCGACGAAGGTCTGGCGATGGAAATCGACGCTGACGAAATGCTGGCTGACGGCGACGACGGATCAAGCGCGTCTGACGATTTCGGCGACCTGCTGGTCTCTGACTGCTTTATCCCGCAGATCGTTTATTCGACCACATTCGGTTATCGCACCGATGTTGCTGAATGGAATGGCGCGACACCAGAAGACGTCTGCGCGGTGTTCGACCTTGAAACATTCCCCGGCCAGCGTTCGCTGGAACGCCGTCCGATCAACAACCTGGAATGGGCGCTGCTTTGTGACGGTGTGGCCAAGGAAGACGTCTATGACGTTCTGGAAACCGAAGAAGGCCAGGACCGGGCATTTGCCAAGCTCGACACGATCAAAGACAGCGTTGTCTGGTGGTCTGCCGGTGCCGATACGCCACAGCTGCTTGCCGATGGTGAAGTCGTGCTGGGTTCGACCTATAACGGTCGTCTGTTCAGCCTGATCGAAGAGCAGGACCAGCCCGTCGCCATGCTGTGGGACGCGCAGGTGTTTGACCTTGACGGTTGGATCATTCCCGAAGGCCTGAGCGATGAGCGTAAAGCGCGCGCGCTGGACTTCATCCGCTTTGCGACAGACACGCAGCGTCTGGCAGATCAGGCTAAATACATCTCTTACGGTCCTGCACGCGCATCTTCCGCACCGCTGGTTGGTCAGCACGCAGAGCTGGGTATCGAAATGGCACCACATATGCCAACCGATCCGGCCAACGCGACAAACACCTTCCTGTATAACTACGAATGGTGGGCTGATTACCGCGACGATCTGGACGCCAAGTTCCAAAGCTGGCTGGCCCAGTAAGCGACAAAGTGTAGGATGGGTGGTCTCATCCATCCTACCAACCACGATATCAGCGGACGGGGGGTCAGCGATGCCCAAGGGATATATTATCGGCCACATCACAGTGAACGATGCCGAGGCCTATCAGGAATATATCACCCGCGACACGCCCATGATCGCGGCCTATGGCGGCACGCCCATCGTGCGCGGTGGCACAAGCGACACGCCCGAAGGCACGGCGTTCGAGCGTCACGTTATCTTTGAATTTCCGGATTTTGAAAGCGCCAAGGCGCTTTATCATTCGCCAGAATACCAAGAAGTCGCCGAAATCCGGCGCAAGAATGCGACCAGCCAGATTGTACTGGTCGAAGGGGTTGATCCATGAGTGAACCGATGCTGGCCGCAGATGGCCGCCCGCTAAAGGCGAGCCTGAACCGGGCGTTGCGCCGGCAGAAGATCCGGGCGCTCTTGTTGATTGCGCCACTTTTGTTTTTCATCTTGCTAACCTTTATTATTCCCATCGGACAAATGCTGTTCCGGTCTGTCGAAAACCAGATTGTCGGCGACACGATCCCCCGGACGGTGGCGCAGCTAGATAGTTGGACCGCCGAAACCGGAGAGCCACCGAATGAGACCGTTTTCCGCGCGCTTTATTATGATTTGTTTCTTGCTGCAGAAGCCAAGGAACACACCCGCCTTGGATCGCGTCTGAACTACGAACAGGCCGGGATTTCATCGCTCTTTCGTAAATCGGGCCGTGGCCTAGATGATCTGGGCGATGCGTATCAGGACGTTCTGGAAGACCAGAATGACATCTGGGGCGAAGGTGCTTTCTGGTATGCGATGATGAACGCAGGCGCGGATGACACCGTTGCCGAAAGCGTGTTGCAGCAACAGCGCGGGCTGATGGCCCGGCTGACCGGTGAATCCGTGAACAGCGATATCGGCTTTGCCCCGCGTGCGGACATTGCGCAAGCGCTGCCGCTGACCACGCAGCAATATACTGATTGGGCGTTGTATACGGTCAACTTCGACGAGGACATCGTCGCGGAAGAGGACCCGTGGGAATCGATTTATGCCGCACTCGCCGATGATCTGCGCGCATCAGGTGCGGCGACGCGGATCGGTGACTACACCGGCCCCGGCGCAGAGGAATTACAAGCGGCATTCGCCAGCATCGGTGATCTGCCAGCGCAGAGCTATACCGCCGCTTTCGAAGAGATCGACGAAGATTGGCTTTCCGTGGATGTCTGGCAGACCATCCAAACCTATAGCCCGCCCTTTACCAGCGGCTATTTCCTGAATGCGATCGACCTTGAGAAAACCCCCGATGGCGTGGCTTGGCAGTCCGAGGATGAACAGATCTATCTGACGCTCTTTTGGCGCACCATGGTCATGTCGCTGGCGATCACTGTCAGCTGTATCCTGCTGGGCTATCCGGTGGCGTGGTTGCTTGCCAACCTGCCCGCCAGCAAGGCCAACCTGCTGATGATCCTTGTGCTGCTGCCGTTCTGGACCTCGCTTTTGGTACGGACGTCCGCGTGGAAGGTGCTGTTGCAGCAACAGGGGGTGATCAATGAATTGCTGGTCTGGATCGGGATTGTGGGCGATGCGAACCGTCTGGTGCTGATCAACAACGCCACCGGCACGATCATCGCGATGACGCATATCCTGCTGCCGTTCATGATCCTGCCGCTTTATTCCGTGCTCAAGACTGTCCCGCCCAGCTATCTGCGCGCGGCGAAATCGCTGGGGGCGACGAATTGGACCGCCTTCTGGCGGGTCTATTTCCCGCAATCGGTGCCGGGCATCGGCGCGGGGTCGATCCTCGTCTTTATCATGTCGATCGGTTACTACATCACGCCGGAAATCGTCGGCGGGACCAAAGGTGTCTTTATTTCCAACCGGATTGCCTATCACATCTCGTCCTCGCTTAACTGGGGGCTGGCGGCTGCGCTGGGCGCGATCCTTCTGGCGGTGGTGCTGGGGCTATACTGGCTCTACGACCGGATCGTCGGCATCGATAATGTGAAACTGGGGGGCTGAGCCAATGAGCGCGACACTGACACCGCAGGCAAAAGCCTTGGAAGACGACAATCTGATTAGCTTTACCATTCCGTTCACGGCCTTGCTTGGCGGTGTAATCGGTGTGTTGGTGGGCAAGGCGGCGGGGCTTGGCGTCTTGGCAGGGCTGGTTGCCGGGGCCGTACTGGCCGCGATCCTGGCCTTTGTGCTGGTGCGGATGTTGCCGCATCGGACCGGGCGCTTGGTGGCCATCGGCGTTTGCGGCATCCTTGGGCTGCTGCTGGGCGGCGTGGCTGGTTTGCTGGCGGGGCTATTGATGGGCGCGCTGATCGGCTGGTGCGCTTATTGGCTGGCCGATGGGACCTATCGCAAGGGTGTTCCCCCCTATGCGACGACAGGGCAAGTGCTGTGGCATAACAGTTTCAAACTGATCTGCGGCGCGATTTTCTTTTTCCTGATCGTACCAATCCTGATCATCATCCCGCTGTCTTTCAACGCCGAGAACTTCTTTACCTATACCCCTGAAATGCTGGCGCTGGACCCCGAAGGCTATTCGCTGCGCCATTATCGCGACTTCTTTGGCAATCCTGACTGGACGCGCCCGCTCAAAAACTCGCTGATCATTGCGCCCTTTGCGACGGTCATTTCGGTCTCGCTTGGGACGTTGGCCGCCATCGGGCTCAGCCAAAGCCACGTGCCATTCCGGCGGGGGATCATGGCGATCCTGATTTCGCCAATGATCGTGCCGCTGATTATTTCGGCCACGGGCATGTTCTTTTTCTACAGCCAGATGGGTCTGTGGATGGAAGACACGTTCGGCATGTCGAAATCACTGACCGGCTATATCAAGGTGATCCTCGCCCATGCGGCCTTGGGTATCCCTTTTGTCATCATCACG
Source organism: Loktanella agnita (assembly GCF_046640325.1). Taxonomy (NCBI): domain Bacteria; kingdom Pseudomonadati; phylum Pseudomonadota; class Alphaproteobacteria; order Rhodobacterales; family Roseobacteraceae; genus Loktanella; species Loktanella agnita. The sequence goes on from NZ_JBJMBF010000015.1 coordinate 60,219, forward strand.
GTGACGGCGACGCTGGTGGGCTTTGACAAATCGCTGACACGGGCTGCGGCGAATATGGGCGCGACACCGACGGTCACGTTCTTTCGGGTACAAATGCCGCTGATCCTGCCCGGTGTGATCTCTGGCGGGCTCTTTGCCTTTATCACGTCGTTTGATGAGGTGGTCGTGGTGCTGTTCGTAGGCGCTGCTGCGCAAAAGACGTTGCCGTGGCAGATGTTCACGGGCCTGCGGGAACAGATCAGCCCGACCATTCTGGCGGTGGCAACGGTGCTTGTCGGTGTCTCAATCCTGCTGCTGGCGACGATTGAGCTGCTGCGCCGCCGGTCCGAGCGGATGCGGGGCATGTCGCCGACCTGATGCGCTTGTTACGGTAGCACGTACAGCCAGCACCAGATCGACAGAATGGAGAGGCCGGTCCCGATCAGCACGGCAGAGGCGGCAACCCGGCGCGCCTTGCCGTACATATTCGCAAAGAGATAAGCATTGATCCCCGGCGCCATCGCCGAGGTCAGGATGGCGGAACGGATTTCGTTGACTGTCAGGCCGAACCAATGCGACAGCCCCCAGACGATCATCGGATGCATCCCCAGTGAGATCGCGACAACGAAGAGGATCGCACGCATGTCGCCCTCGGGCCGGTAACGGTACAGCACGCCACCAAGCCCAAAGAGCGCGGCAGGCAAGGCTGCGCGAATGATCAGGTCCAGCGCATCTGTCAGCACGCCGGGCATCGGGATGCCGCCCAGATTAACGATGAACCCCAGCGTGATCCCGACGATCAGCGCGTTGCGGAACATGCCGTTCAGCACCTTGCCCGCCAACTGCGTCAGACTGCCGCCACGGTTGCGTGCGATTTCCATCGCGGTGATCCCGATCGCAAAACAAAATGGTGCATGGATCGCGATGATCGCATAATTCGCTTCAAGCGCCGTCGCACCATACGCCCGTTCAGTGATGGGCAGCCCTAGCAAAAGCGAGTTGGAGAAAAGACAGCAGAACCCGATGGCGACGCTGTCTTCCCAGTCACGGCCAAACAGGTAGCGCGCACCCAGCAGCCCGGTCACGAACCCGGCGAGTGCTCCGGCATAGAAGGTCACCAGAAGCGAAAGGTCGAAATCCTGCTTGAGATCAAGGGTAGAGATGGCGCGGAATAGCAGGCAGGGGATCGCAAAGCCTTGGGCGAATTTCATCAGCCCGTTCACGGCATCATCGCTGAAATATCCCTTCCAGACCGCCAGATAGCCAAAACCGATAACAAGGAAGACGGGCAGGATAATATTAATCAGGGCGGCCAAGGTCGGTACTTTCAATCGCTGCGGCAGCGCCGCATGTTATCGCTTTGCCCCGGCCGGGCTGGGTGGCTTAACCGACCGGAAAGGCCAGTGTCATGCCGTCATAGGCCGGATGAATATGGTCTGCCGTCTCGGCTTTGACCGTGTCGTAATCCAAATCGTTATGCATATTGGTTAGCACCGCTTGGCCGGGCTTGACGCGGTCGATCCAGCCCAACGTCTTGTCCAGATGCGCATGGGTCGGATGCGGCGCGCGGCGCAGGGCGTCGACGATCCAGCAGTCCAGCCCGGCAAGCGCAGGCCAGATCGGATCGGGAATGTCTGACACATCAGGCAGGTAAGCCACATCACCGATCCGGAACCCAAGCGCGTCAATAGACCCGTGTTCTACCTGAAACGGCGTCAGGCAGATTGGCCCGCCGGCACCTTCAATGGTGACATCCCCGTCAATCGTGTTCAGTTCGCAGATCGGCGGATAGGCAGAGCCTTTGGGCTGCACAAAGATATAGCCAAAGCGCGACAGCAGCGCATCGCCTGTGTCCCCATCTGCCCAGACCTGTAATTGTGCGCGGGTGTTGAAAACGATCATCCGCAGATCGTCGATCCCATGCACATGATCGGCGTGGGAATGGGTGTAGATCACCGCATCCAGCGTGCCGATACCCGCATCAAGAAGCTGGCTGCGCAGGTCCGGCGTTGTGTCAATTAGCACGCGGGTGATCTGATCGCCGCTGAGACGTTCCACCAGCAGGGAACAGCGGCGGCGGGTGTTCTTGGGGTTGGTCGGATCACAGTCGCCCCACAGCCCGCCCAGCCGCGGCACCCCACCGGAAGAGCCGCAGCCCAGAATGGTGAAGCGGAGCGTGTCGGTCATGCGGCGGCTTTCCAGAACAGCCGGTCAAAATTGGCGGTGGTCTGCGCGGCAAAGTCTTCGTAGCTCAGCCCGAACACCTCTGCCCCGACCTTGGCGGTATGGGCGGTGTATGCAGGCTCGTTCCGTTTGCCGCGATAGGGCGGGGGGGCCAGATAGGGGCTGTCGGTTTCGACCAATATGCGATCCACCGGGGCATTGGAAAAGATGTCGCGAAGTTCCTGGCTTTTGGGGAAAGCCGCGATGCCTGACATCGACAGATAGAACCCCAGATCAAGCGCGGCCTTGGCCAGCTCCGCACTGCTGGAAAAGCAATGCATGACGCAGGAATAGGCACCATTGGCATATTCCTCGGCCAAGATCCGGGCCATGTCGTCATCCGCCGCGCGGGCATGGATGATCAGGGGCAGTTTGGTGTCCCGCGCCGCCGCGATATGGACCCGCAGGCTGTCTTTTTGCACCTGCGCGCTGTCGGCAGTATAGTGATAATCCAGCCCGGTTTCGCCGATGCCCACGAATTTCGGATGATCGGCCAGCGCGACCAGTTCATCAAGCGTGGCCAGTGGTTCATCTGCCGCGCTCATCGGGTGGGTACCAGCGGCGTAGAAGACCGGATCAAAGCGTTCGGCAATGGCGCGGACTTGCGGTTCAAGACGCAGTTTGGTGCAGATCGTCACCATCCGTTCCACGCCTGCATCCAACGCGCGCTGGATCACATCGGGGCGTTCTGCGTCAAAATCGGGAAAATCCAGATGGCAGTGGCTATCGACGATTTTTGCTTGTGTCACCTTAGCCTGCCTTCACGCTGCGGCGACCGATTGCGCCGTCTCTTCGATCTTGAAAACCATATCAAGGATCAGCGCCGCAGGGTCAAGGTTCACCGCCCGCCCGTGGCGGGACCGCTCGGATAGATCCTGCTGTAACTGCGCCCAGCGGCGAGCGGCGTGATCGTCAGGTGACAGCCGCGCGAGCAGCCGTGCTTCACCGGGTGCGCCCTGGCTTTGCGGCTCTCCCATCAGGCCGGCATGGGCGGCGCGCGACAGGAACAGGTCGATCAGGTCCAGCGTCATGCCAAACCGCACATCAGCCCCGCGTCCGGCGCAGCTATCGGCCAGTTTGAGCGCGGCAGGCCGGTCAATATGGGGCAGACCGTCGAAGATCCGCACGATTTCCGCATAAAGCGGCAGGCCGTCATGGTTCAGCAATCGGATTGCATCACCCGCTGACCCGCCCGCCAGCGTGCTCAGGCTTTCGCCGTGATCGGTCGGGTGGCCTGCCTGCGCCAGCGCGCGTTGCAGGTCATCTGCGGCCAGCGGGCTGCACCGCAGCTCGCGGCAGCGCGACCGGATCGTCGGCAGCAGGCGCGAGGGCTGATGCGCGATCAGCAGGATCGTTGAGTTCGCGGGTGGTTCTTCAAGTTCCTTGAGAATCGCATTGGCGGCATTGCGGTTCAATTCATCCGCCGCATCGACAATCACAACGCGGCGTCCGCCGTCGGTGGCGGACATGTGAAAGAATGTTTTGAGGTTACGCACCGCATCCACGGTGATTTCCGCCCGCAGCTTCTTGGTCTTGTCATCCCAGGGCCGCCGGATCAGTGACAGACCGGGGTGCGCGCCCGACAGGATCAGCCGGGCGTCAGGGTGATCGGGATCAACGGCAAGGGACGGATCGCCAAACAAGCCGACCTCTGGGTTTGCCAGCAGGAAGGTTGCGATTTTCCACGCCAGTGTCGCCTTGCCCACGCCGCGCGGCCCGGTGATCAACCAGCCCGAATGTAACCGGCCAGAGGTGAAGGCATCCAGAAAAGCGTCCTCTGCCCGCGCCTGCCCGTAAAGGGTCGGCGTTTCGCGGGGGTGCGGCGCGCCTTCGATCCGGTCTGGTTCTGGGAGCGTGTCATCGCTCATGCGTAGGCCGCGATTTCAGAGGCGATCTGGTCTGGCGTCCGGTTTCCGTCGATTAGCACGCAGCGTTTCGGATCGGCATGGGCCAGCGCCAGAAATCCGTGGCGCAGGGTTTCCTGAAAAGACAGGCCGAAGTCTTCAAACCGGTCTTCGCCGGATTTGCGGGCAAGGCCACGTTCCAGTGCTATGGCCGGGTCCATGTCGATGATGAATGTCAGGTCGGGTTCGCGTTCGATCATCAGGCTGTGCAGCTGATCGACCATCATCCGTAGATCGCCACGCGTGGCCCCCTGATAGACGCGGGTGCTGTCAGCAAAACGGTCGCAGATCACGGTCTTGCCTGCGGCCAGTGCCGGTTGGATCGTCTTTTCCAAATGGTCGCGACGGGCGGCGGTAAACAGCAGGATTTCGGTTTCAGCTGACCAACGCTCTGGATCGCCTGTCAGCACAAGTTGGCGAATTTCCTCGGCCCCCGGGCTGCCGCCCGGTTCACGGGTCAGGATGATATCGGCCCCCTGCGTTTGCAGATGCTCGGCAAAGCGCCGGGATTGGGTGGATTTGCCGGAACCGTCAATACCTTCAAAGGTGATAAAGCGCGGTTTGCTCATGCCTCCTCGGCGGGGGCGTCTTCGGCATCCGCTTGCGGCCCGTATTTCTGCCAGAGCACCAAAGCGGCGGTGCGCACCCGTGTGGCAAAGCCGCCCCGGTTCACCTCTGCATCGGCCACCAGATCGACCCGTTTTTCAGGCAGACCTTCGAAATTGATGACCAGTTCACCCAGCTTCTGGCCTGCGCTGATCGGGGCTTCAATCGGGCCGGAATAAATCACCTCGGCATCGACGCTGCCTTGGTTCAGGACCGGCACCAGAAGGTTCAGATCCTCTGCCACAGTCAGCCCAATGGTCGGGGCGTCGCCCATCCAGACGTCCGCGCGGGCGATGCTGGTGCCGCTGCGCGCGACCTCTTTTTCCGCGAATTGCAGAAAGGCCCAGTTGACCAGCCGCTCTGCCTCTTCCGCGCGCTGCGCCTGAGAGTCGAGCCCGGTGATCACAAATATGACGCGGCGGTCGCCCTGCTTGGCAGAGCCCACCAGCCCGTAACCTGCTTCTTGCGTGTGACCCGTCTTGAGCCCATCCGCACCGATGCCCAGCGACAGCAGCGGGTTGCGGTTTCTGGAATTCGACGGGACACGCCCGTCAAAAGGAAACTCTTCTTCCGAGAAGAGCGGGTAAAAGGTGGGGAAATCCCGAATCAGATGATCGGCAAGGATGCCTAGATCTTTCATCGACATGCGGTGCCCGGCGGCAGGCCAGCCATTCGCATTGGCAAAGGTGGAATTCATCATGCCCATCTGCTGCGCACGTTGGGTCATCATTCGGGCAAAACCCGCCTCTGTCCCATCGGGGGACAAGGCCTCGGCCAGCACGGTGCTGGCATCATTGCCAGATACGATGATGACACCACGCAGCAAATCCTCGACCGATACGCGATCAGTGGTATCAAGGAACATCGACGACCCGCCATAGCTGGCCGCATGGGTCGACACGGGCAGGACCTGATCTATGGCCAGACGGCCATCGGCAATCGCCTCGAACGTCATGTAGACGGTCATCAATTTGGACATAGAGGCCGGGGGCAACGGGGTATTTTCGTTTTCGGCCAGAAGAACGGTATTCGTCGACTGATCAAACACATAGGCCGCCGTGGCGCGAGTGTCGAAGCTTTGTGCGCTCACGGCCGTTCCGGTCAGGAACACAACAAGCGCTGCAAGGTGAACGGCGAGGAATTTCATAGGTGTCATGCTCCGCTTTGGTGTGGCCAATCTAGCCTTCTGTCACAAAGGCATCAACAAAGCCCAGACCTTGAACCTGCACAACGGCGGCATCGCGCGCCTCTTTATCCAGCCCGGCCCCGGCGACCACGCGCCAGACCGTGCGACCGCTGGCCTCTTCCGGCACGACCACACTTTCGATCCCGGCGGTGCTGATCTGCTGTGCCGCGCCATCCGCATTGGCCTGCACGCTGAACACACCAATCTGGATCAGCGGCCCGTCCGGCAGGTCGACCGCAGGGGCGGCAACGGCGGCTTCTGCTTCCGGCGCTGTATCTGCGGCAGTGGCGTCTGCATTCGGGGCAGGGGGCAACACTACATCGACCCGGTCTGCAGGGACGGCCGCATCAGCGGCGTCAATCGCTGCTGCAGCGGCGCCAGCCACCGGGGCAAGCGGTGTGGATGCCACCGCTACAGGCGCATCCAGATCAGCGACCACGGGGTTGAGTTCGGGTGTTTCTTCGACCTCAACCTCTTCGCGGCGCAGCACGACCACATTCAATTCACTTGGCGCACCGGCCAGCAGGCCCAACTGCTCTGCCGCATCGGACGACACTTGCAGCAGCGGGCCGGGGTTTTCACGTTCGCGGCGGAACAGGGCACCCGTGACAGATTGTCCATTCGCCGGGTTGCGGATGATCACCCGCTCGGGGTCTTTCACATCAGGGTGCGCGACCCAGACGCCACCCAGTGACGGGCGACCGTCCCAAAGCCCGCGATCCGTGACCTCGAACACGTCCGGGCGTTCGACATCGCGCGTGCCGGGCTCTTGCGCCGCATTCACCGCAGGGGCAGGGGCGTCGCCGGTTTGTGCGCCTGTGTCCTCACAAGCCGTCAGCGCCGTCACGGCCACCGTGGTAAGCAAGATCGCAAATCTGCCGCGTATCATGTTTGTTTTGCCTGTCATTTTCCGCCCCTGTGTCTTGCGCACTCGTTCACCGCACACGCCTTATTGTCGATCCGGGATCATTGGTTGTCTTGTACGGCATCGGCATGTCCGGCGCCACCGACAACGTCCTTGACCCACGTCTTTACGGCACGATAGCGCTGCGCGGACCGTATTGGAAGGCTGTGGCCTGAAATGTCGGCGAAAATCCCCGCTGTGGAAAGCACCTTTCCGAATCAGAATTTCATCGCTAACAGGGCGCGGTCGGAGGAGTGGCAGAGTGGTTGAATGCACCGGTCTTGAAAACCGACGTAGGTGAAAGTCTACCGTGGGTTCGAATCCCACCTCCTCCGCCATAGATGGCCGTCATACATTTGTTTTCATTTATAAAGCATGTCAGGTGTTGGCATTGGTCCTGGCTGCTTGCCATAGACCCGGATCAGCGTGCTGAACTGTCTGGCAACCCGGGCGCCTGATGACAGGCTCGTGTCCGTCATGAAGCACAAGCATTCCCGCGTGATACCGTCGATCACAGCCAAAATCCGGCACTTCCGCGAGATGTCGAAGCTGTCGGACACGCGGTTCAACGTCAAACACCTGACATGAAGCATTCTCCCAAACGGGATGAAACACCAGTAAGATTCACAACGATTCAAGCTTTAAGCCGGCGCTTTAGGCCTTAATGAGTATCCGCGGGCATGGGATATCTTGCAGCCAAGAGAGGCAGTGAACTGTTGGTGTTGCCAAGTCAGTTGCTAGCCAACGCGGCGCCGGATGTGATGAGTGACGGGATTAGTTGCTGGACGACGCGGTTCCATCTTGTAACGGGCTGTTCAGCTATGAAGACAATGTCGTTCGGCAAAAGGTTCATCCGCGTCGCGAGAAGCAAATTGGTGACATCGCGTGCGTTCAGATGCCAGGCGCTCACAGCGCCAAAATCGCCCTCGGCGCTGCGTAGTACATATATTTGCGCCGGATTGCCTGTCTCTGCCGAAAAACCACCATCGGCATAGAGTGCATCGGCCAAAGTGGTTTGTCGCCCGAATGGCATAGCAAAGCGCCCCGGTTTCGTGACCTCTCCGGTCAAATAAACAAAGTCGCGGTCTACCGCATCAAGGGAGATCCGTTCTTGAAAGTTTCCGCGTGCTTCGGTCAGGGTCTCGCGCCGCAACGCTATTTCGGTGCTTAGCTGCATCAAAGCCTGTGTACGTTTTTGCAGGTTAAATTCTGCAAGGGTGATCTGTTCGGCGAAATATGCCTGGGCTTTTTCAAGCTCAAAAGCAGTATCTACAAAGACGTTGTCGCCAGCGGCAAGACGGGTCTTTTGCAGGTCAGGTTCGCTAAGGTATCGGGTCAGGGGGATTTGATAAAGTATGCCGTCACGGTAGATGCGGATAGATGCGAAATCCACATCGGCGGTCGTAATGCCGCCTGCGCGCACAAGTGCCTCTTCCAGATGTAGCGGTGTCAAAGTAACGGGCACGATTTTGGGCGTCGCGACCGCGCCACCCAAAGAAATGCGCTGCGAGTTGAACTCTGCTACTTCAAGGCTAAAGGTGGGCTCGATCCGGCTCTGCACAAGTCTTTCGAAAAGCTGCGCCTCTGCCTCTTCCAATGTTAGGCCATCAATGGCGATGCGGCCGACATCGGGGACTGCAATCGCCCCATCGTCTTGGACCGTATAACCTTGACGGCTATTTTGAGCGGCAAGCAGGCCGCTAAGTTCCTCTACTGAGTTACTGGTCGATTTGATTGCAAGTAGAACAACGTCACCAACACCGATCCGATAAGGGCCAGGGTTTATTTCAGGCGGAAGCCGCGTGAACAGGGTTGCGGGGCGCTGCTGTTCAGACAGGCTTGGCTGAGGTGTCGTACCAGTGCCGCGCAAAAATGAACCACTGCCGGCATTCTGGAAAAATTCATTGGGGATTTGCCGCGGGGTATAGGTATTACGGTTTGCCACAAGAACGCTATCCGTGGTCAGTGGAATGACACGCACTTTTCCGTCTGCGGCGCTTACTTGTGGGGAAATATATGCCACGCCACATGCGCTAAGAGAAACGGCAATAAACACCCCGAAAATCCACTTTTTCATATGTTCTTTCAAGCGCATTATCTTGGGCTGGCCTGCCCGGAAGGGCAAGTTATGTCAGCGCAGTTAATAGACAAAGGCAGGCGCTTAGGGCCTGCCTTCGATTTCACACTTAGCCTAATTGCTAAGCTAGTCAGTGGTGCCAGATGACGAACCATCGCCGTCTGCAATGAGAACTGCAATGGTAATAACGCCCGCAATAATTGTAAGCGTGGTCGTCGCGCCCAATGCGCCGAAGCCTTGGATCCCTGTCACAGGATCAATAGGAACAACTTCTTGCGCAGCCAAAGGTGCAGCTGCAAGTGCAGCGGTGATTGCGAGAGGAGCGAAAAACTTCATCGGAATTTCCTTTAGGTTCGTTAACGTCGTACGTTCTGCATATTCATTCAGTTGTTAATGAATCATATCCACTTAACCAATGGTTGTAAATGGTGTCTGGAGCCTAAGCGGATCATTCGCCGCGTTAGTGAGGCTACTTTAGGCGCTCTGTCGTGATGTAACCGAGTTGAGGTGATATCCACTGGCGCGACATCACAATTTGTCCTTTTGAATTCGTGGTATAGCTATTCTCAAATGAATCTGAGGATGACTGACAAGATTCATTTATCTGTGTTGGCGTTAATGCGACGTAACGACAAACAAAGCTCTGCGGCACTAGCTGATTTTCACCATTTAGATAGCGATGGATTCGCACCGCTCTTGGCCGTGCGTCGGTTATCGCGCTGAGTGGTTCCGCAACATCCGCTGTCATCAGGTCATAGCCAAAGCCGCGGGTTGCGACCAGCATCCCGTTTTCTGTGCTGATGCTGACCCCATCAGGTGTGAGAAATGTTTCCACCCCAGCGTTGCGTCCGCCCAAGACTAAAATAGCAGCGCCCTGCAAAGCAGGCACCTGCGCCAGAAGAACCGGCCCATCAATTTGCGCAAGTGCCTGCGGCGTGACGGCCGCGCGCAGGGCATCAATATCGGCTGTGGCTGTCGTTTTATCAGGTGAGGTGAAACGCTGCCAAAGCCCCTTGATCAGCTCATCATTTGCCGTGTTCCCACAGCCTGACAATGCAAGTGCACCCGCCAGAAACCAACGAAGTTTAAGGAAAATCATCGCCAGAACCGTCCCCAATTTCCGCGCATGGCATCATCATGATACCCGCGCACGGTTTCATAAAGCCGGCCGTCAACAATCAGGCGCGCGCCCCCATCACGTGTGAGTGGACGCATTGTGACAGTTTCAACGCGGCGGCTGGGTGTGCCAAGGACGTACTCCAAGGGGATCGAAAGCCGTAATCCTTTGTCAAAGGACCCTTCGCCAAAATCCTTTGCCGAGATGTCTGTACGCGTGGCGAAAGCACCAATGCGCCACCCGTTGTCAAATTCGCGATCCAGAGAGATCGTCGCACCGTAATCTCCGGCCAGATAACGGCCTACATCTAGTTGGAGATGCAAGTTGTTTTCGAACGCATAATAAGCAGAAATGTGACCTGTCACGACATCGTAGTCTTGAAACCCAAACAACTGGTCGAAATCACGTTGCTTTACATAGTTCAGTTCTGTGCCCAGCGCTAATCGGCTGTTAACAGGTTTCCAAAGCACCTCGGTTGAAAGCCCGCCAAACATGGGTTCCAGATAGCCGCCCGTCACCCGGCCGTAATAATCAGGCGCGAGATTGAATTGATAAACCGCAGTCAGGCGATTGATCGATGGATCGCCTTGGGCAGCATAGATCGGACCGTCCGTGCGCACCCGCTGGATGGCAGATGTGGATTCGCGCCCGTCATCGCGGTTTCCACCGATACGTTTGCGCAGTGCGCCGTCGAGGATCAGGCCAGGTGCGATGTCATAGCGCGCCGATAGCTCAAGACCGACGTCAGCGCGGATCGGGCTGTCCGGGTCGAAGAAAGACGTGCTCACATATGGCCCAAGACGCCATTGCAAAAAGGGATAGAGACCGTCGGTATAGGTTGCCCCTTCATTTGCATTAGAGGCGTCGCGAATTTGCGCCCGCGCATAGGACTGCCATGCGTTATCAGGAGCAAATTCAAGCTCTTCAATGTCACTCCGGCGTAGCTGTATTGCTGCTGCATTGATGCCGTCATTGACTGGTACAATGGTAAAAACCTCCACCGATGCAGGCATTGCACGTGTCAGGATGCGGGCGACACGGCCCACGGCTTCTGGTCCTGCCATGTATCTGTCATTGCGAAACAAGACGGTCACAGCGGTTGGTGCGATAGTCATCGCCTCAAGCGTCATACCTTCAAATGCAAGCAACCGGTCCACATTGTCGCGCAGGATGCGCGGCGCATCGGCTTGTTGGGTCCATGCCAGATCAGGCGCCACGCCGGGAGCGCGTGGCACGACAGGGGAGGGGCGCAAGTTTGTGCTGCCATAGACAGCGGGTTCTTTCGGGTTGAGACGGAAGCTCATTGTCGCACCCACTTCGCTGCCATACAGGTAATAGGCTTGCAAAGAAACATCGTCTGATATGGCATAAGACAGCCCAAAATTCAGGGGTGAATTTCGCTCAAAAAGGTCGCGTCCGGCATCCGTTTCAAGGATGTAGGCGTCAGATGAATACTCAGCCAGCAAGGTCAGATCGTCGGTCGCCCGCCAAGAAACGCCGCCGAACAGCGCAGCATCCCCCCGAAACCATTCACCATTTTCTAACTGACCACCGATACCTGATATCTCGATGGGGCGATCATTGAGGCTCTTGTCGAAAGCACCGAGAGGGTTTTCAAATCCCCTGTAAGACCCAATGCGGCCCCACCCAATTCCCCCGGTTACAGCGATCGCGGGTGTCAGACGCTTCGTCGCGACGATGTATTCGCCAGAGTAAATACCGGTTCCGACCATATCCTGCAGACCGATGGCGATTGCCGGGCGCAATGCACCTTCATCGACCAGTCGGTAACGTAGATCAAAAGAGCGATCAAAGGTATCTTCGCCAGTCGCGATCACCCAGTCCTGAATTTGCGAATAGCGAAAGCTGCCCGAAAGACGCGGACTGATCTGGAAGCTAAGGGTCGTGCGAGTGGTTCCTGCAAAGTATCCATAGGTTGCGGCCAATTCCGCATCAGCAGCGCTTTGCGCCGTCGGCATATCGATCAAACCGGGCGTGCCATATAGGTTATAGACATATGGCCTATTTTTGTCGTCTTGTTGCGCGTGTACTTGCCAAGGCAGACAAGCGCAGCAGACAAGAGCCCAAAGCTTATCATAGCATTTTGCTGCGTCTGACGACATTCTTCCCCCTACTGGGATACTTCTATCAAGGTACAAATTGACACAGGTCACTACAATCTTTCGGCCCATCACAACAACAACCTGTGGGGGATTGCAAGGTGGCGTAACACCCGCCAAACACATCTATTGTAAAACTTGCGAGTCTGAAGAACATGGGAGAAAGTTATTGCGACAATTCCTCAAGATCTTAGCAGGAAAGCGTTCCGACGCAGCGGCGTACAACACTTCGACAGAGAATTCTTTGCGTCCTGACGCCCCATTTTATGCTGTTGGCGATATTCATGGGTGCGTTGATCTTTTGCAGGTATTGTTAGGCCAGATCGGCAGGGCTGCGGACGAACAGATTGTATTTCTTGGTGATTATATCGACCGCGGGCCAGATTCCGCGGCGACGCTCAAGGCACTTTATGATCTATCGCATCGTCGCCCCGGCAAAGTCACTTGTTTGCTGGGCAACCATGAGAAAATGATGTGCGACTTCATCGACGACCCACTGGGTCGGGGCGCCAGATGGTCTCAATTTGGTGGCCGAGAAACGCTTGCCAGCTATGGAATTGATATTCCGGTAACGCCGAGCTCTGACGAATTGTTAGAGGCATGTGACGCGCTTGAAGCTGCCCTGCCATCACCAATTCTGCCTTGGCTTCGCGCAATGCCATTGTCTTGGAACAGCGGTAATGTTTGGTGCGTTCATGCCGCGATGGACCCTGAACGTGCGCCTGACATGCAGCGATCAAGAACGCTGCTTTGGGGGCATAAGGCGTTCCTTGGCCAACGCCGGCAGGACGGCAATTGTGTCGTACATGGCCATACGGTTGTGCAAAACCCATCAAATCGAGACAGCAGGATCTCCGTTGATACGGGCGCATATATGACGGGTCGTCTGACTGCGGCTTATGTATCGCAGGAATCCTGCGAGTTCATAAGTACATAAATCAGGCCAATGCGCTTGCATGCATAGGCACGTGATAGCCTTCGACCCGGCCTTCAATAATGCGCCGTAGCGCTGCAGGATCGGCGCTCGCAATTGCAGCCTCTGTGCTGCGAAGCAAGGAGGCAACCTCAATCTCGCTCAGCGGGACTTCTTCCGCGCGCAGGATTTTTGCGTGCGGTGTTGTAGACAAGTTTTCTGTAATGAGCAGCTCTTCATAAAGCTTTTCACCCGGACGCAAGCCAGTGATCTCTATCTTGATATCGCCGGGTGAATCGTCAGTTTCCTTCAGTGTGCGGCCCGACAAAGCGATCATACGCTTTGCGACATCGATGATCTTTTGTGGCCGCCCCATATCAAGCACAAAAACATCACCACCTTGTGCGTAGGCACCCGCCAGCAACACAAGCCGTGCGGCCTCTGGAATAGTCATAAAGAACCGCGTCACGTCAGGGTGTGTGACGGTTAAGGGTCCTCCTGATGCAATCTGTTTCTGGAAAAGAGGGAGAACCGACCCGGATGAGCCCAGCACGTTGCCGAAACGGACCATTGCGTAACGTGTTTTTGGTGCGCGCGTCTGAATGTCCTGCACGACAAGCTCTGCCATACGTTTCGTTGCGCCCATGATGCTGGTTGGCCGCACGGCTTTGTCTGTTGAAACAAGGATGAAGCGTTCGATGCCAGCCTGGTTTGCCACATCGGCGACGATTTTTGTGCCAATGACGTTGTTTGATGCCGCCTCGATTTCGTTGTGTTCGACGAGGGGCACATGCTTGTACGCAGCCGCATGAAGGATGATATCGACATTCTCTTCTGCCACGACACGCGCGACGCATCCTCGGTTTTTCACCGAACCGAGGCGCGGGAGAACTGTAATATCTGTCTGTGCTGTCAATTCCGAAAGTTCGAGTTCAATCGCGTATAGCGCGTATTCACATTGTTCAAATAGCACGATGCAGGTCGGTCTGCAGTTTATCAATTGCCGACACAATTCGGACCCAATGGAGCCCCCTGCACCCGTGACCATGACGACGCGTCCGGCGTAGGCTTTGGCAATTTCCGGGCTATCAAGTTCGACCTTATCGCGATCAAGCAATTCATCGGGTGACACAGGGCGTAAAGATGTCTGGAGACTGCGCCCTGACATCAGATCAATAAAGGAAGGAAGAACTTGCACTTCAACCGGAAGTTTTGTCAGCCGGGCATAAAGTTCATTGCGGCTTTGCTCCGACAGTGACGGGATCGCCAGCAGAATACGGGCAATGCCGTATTTCTCAATCAGATGCGGCAATTCACTCGGCGGTCGGACTTCCAGCCCCGCGACGACGACCCTGTGCAGCGTGGGATTATCATCAACAAACAGTATAGGCCGCGCCTCGACTGATTGGCGCAATGCGGCGGCCAGTTGGATACCAGCAGCACCGGCACCATAGATGATGACTGGCAAGCAAGTACTTTTATTCTGACTGATATGACGTAGCGCATAAAGGCCAAATATACGCGTCGACAACGCCAGAACAAAGAAAATAATGCCAAAAATGAGCGGTACAGATCTCGGGCCGGATAGGTTCAGTAGGTAACTTGCAGCAATCCCGGCCAGCGATAACATCGCAGCGGCCATCGCGATCCGGACCGTCGCATCGCTTTCAATCGTGTGCAGTTTGGCACGATGCAGGCCGAACAAAAGAATAACTGCGGGGCTGACCAAGACAACGACCGGCAATAGAGACACCGACACATTCGGAGAGGAAAATGGCCAGAAATTTCCGTAACGCAAGGCAACTGCAGAGTAATAGCTGATCAGAACGATGAGACAGTCAGCAGCCAGAAAAACGAGTTTTTTCTTGGTCCGCGACATCGACAAAAGATGCGCTATCAAAGGTCACACTCCACCTAGGGTATAAATAACAAATGCTTATTTAACTTCTCTTCATCAAGTTAAGGACAACTTTACATTGTTTAAATGATTCTTAAAGATCCCTTAAGTGGATTTTCACAGCCGTGTAGATTGCCTTCCTGCGCTGCCTGTGGGAAGCAAGTACAAGCCGATTGACAGGACATACATATGAACCGCGCCTCTATTATTTCACAAGGCACGCTTGCCACCGACGCTACCGCGATGGGCGGCGAAATCGATCTGGCAAAGTTGTTTGGCATTTTGTGGCGCGGTAAACTCTGGATTGTATTATGCGGAGCCTTGGCGCTTTGCGCCGGGATCTACTATGCAGTCGGCCTTGCGACGCCAATCTACACGACACATGCGACGGTGGCTTTAGAAAGCCGTCAAAACCAAGTCGTTGATATTGAGAGTGTGGTGTCCGGCATTTCTGGCGACCAGGTCGCGATCAACACAGAGGTAGAGGTGTTGCGGTCACGCAGGCTGATTGGCAAAGTCGTTGCCGATTTGAACCTAACGCAAGATCCGGAGTTCAATCACACGCTTCGCACGCCATCTTGGGTGTCACTCGATGGGATCACAGGTGCCGTCAAGGAGGATATCTTGGGCCAGACGGTGATACCCCGTACTTACTCTGATCAAACGATTACAGATTCGGTTATCAATAATCTTTTGGACCAAATATCTGTATCAAACGTCCGCCAAAGCTATGTGTTTCATATATCCGCTTTCAGTGAAAGCCCTGAAAAATCAGCGCAGATCGCCAACCGATTGGCTGAGTTATATGTCGAAGATCAGATTGCGTTGAAGTTTGAAAAAACCGCAGAAGCGACAGAGTGGTTGACGGATCGTGTCGCGGAGTTGCAGATCTCACTTGAGACAAGCGAAAGCGAGTTGAAAGAGTTTAGCAATAACACCAATCTGATCAGTCCAGAGGGCCTTGTCGCGTTAAACCGCCAACTTAAAGACATGCGCGAACGGCTGACGGATTTGACGGGCACATTTGCAAGGTTGGACGCACGTGTGAGCCGATTGAAGACAGCCCAAGAAACTGGCGACTTGGCGCGCATGGCAGAAGCCGCAGATACCCCTGAATTCGCGCTTCTGCTGGCCAATGCCAATACTGTGGCGACACAAGACCTCTTTCGTAGTCAATATGCGGCACTGGTTTCCGACGCCGAGCTGGAGCGGTCACGCGCCCAGACGCAACGCGCCGCTGTAAACCTTTCTGTTGTTGAGCTAGAGAGGAGCATCGACATTCAATCGGATGAACTGGTCGCTTTGCAGCAGCTGCAACGCGAGGCAGAGGCGAGCCGCTTGATTTATGAGTTCTTCCTGAACAGGCTCAAGGAAACCTCCGTTCAGCAGGGGCTACAGCAGGCAGAGAGCCGAATTTTATCGTCTGCAATTGTGCCCGTCGGACCATCATCGCCCAGAATGTCCCTTATTTTCATACTCTCACTGCTGCTCGGCTTGTTTGGCGGGTCTGTAATGGTTCTCTTGCGAGAGTTTTCACAAAACACCTTTCGGCTGGCAGAGGATCTTGAGGCAAAAACCGGGTATGATGTTATCGGGCAAGTGCCAAAGATTCCTGCGCGAAAACGAAAAAATGTGGTGCAATACCTGCATGATAAACCCAATTCCGCAGCCGCCGAAGCGATCCGTAATCTGCGTACGTCTTTGCTGCTGGCGAATTTGGATAGGTCACCAAAAGTGATCATGTCGACCTCTTCGGTACCTGGTGAAGGCAAGACCACACAGTCCATCGCTTTGGCGCTGAATCTGGCCGGACTTGGCAAGAAAGTTCTGTTAGTCGAGGGCGATATTCGACGCCGTGTCATGACTGAATATTTTGATATTCCTAAGAAATACGGTTTTCTCAGTGTCATCTTAGACGAAATTTCGCTGGCTGAGGCCGTTACGACGGTGCCGGATATGAAATTCGATGTCCTGGTGGGCGAAACGTCACAAACGAACGCGGCAGATATTTTCTCTTCAGAACGCTTTGGCACATTTCTTGACACGCTGCGGGCCGAATATGACTTTGTCATTATCGATACGCCGCCTGTCCTTGCCGTCACCGATGCACGTATCATCGGGCGGTGGGTTGATACGACAATTTACACAGTCCGCTGGGATCAGACCTCGCATCGGCAAGTCGTTAGCGGTTTGAAAGCGTTAGAGCAGGTGAATGTGAAAGTCGCCGGACTGGTGCTGGGACAAATTTCGGCGCAGGGAATGAAACGATATGGGTATGACAATAGCTACGGTGGCTATCAATCCTACTATAGAAACTAACGGGCTGAAGCGCCTTCGCAGCTATCAATAATGTCATTGCTGGATGGGGGCGTCGGATGTATTTTCCCGGTAACCTATCTGGGTTCATAACTACATACTGCCCTCACGCTGGCCGAGGAGAATTCGGATGAGGATCAGCAAATTTCGCGATGCGCAGAGCATGTGTGTTTTGGAGCAGGCAGAGGGCGGTATGGCAGCCTGCGTGAGTGCTCAGAAGGAGCGACGCCGCGCCTGCGTGTCCGTCATAGCTCCCAGCTGAAACCCGTTGCCTGTTCCGACACATCCCACAATTTAGCCATTACAGTCTTGTCGTAGGCGTAAGGCTCCAGCGTGCCTTTCCCGACCGGGCCGACGAATTCCATGCGACCCGTGGGGCCATAAAGCGCGCGCTCTTCCAGACCGTTTTCGGTGGCGCACATGACTTCGGGATATGCACCTTTTTCGGCGGTTTGAACCATTGGTGATTTGGTCATCAGCCACCAGACAATCCGCGTCAGAAGACCGCCACTGGTGCTGATGAGTGAGGTCGCGGAAGAGCCCGGATGGCAGACATATACCGCGACGTTCTTGCCCGCTGCTTTGACCCTGTCGTGCAGTTCGTAGGCAAACATCATCTGCGCCAGTTTGCTTTGGCTGTAGGCGGGGTTGGCGCTGTAGTTATTGTCCCAGTTCATGTCATCAAACTGGATCGTCCGTAGCCCCATCTTGTCGCCAAGGCTTGCGACGACCACGATCCGCCCTTCGGATTCTGCGATGCGATCAAACAGTATTCCCGACAGAACAAAGTGACCATAATGGTTGGTGCCAAGCTGGCTTTCGAACCCGTCTTTGGTAAGCTTTCGGGTCGGCACCTGTGCGATGGCAGCATTGCAGATCAGCGCGTCGATCCGGGGCGCAGTCTTCAACACATCTGTCGCCGCCTCGCGCACGCTCGCAAGATCGGCCAGCTCCATGCGCACAAAGCTCACGTCAGCGCCTGCGCCAAATTCTTCTTTCAGCGCTGCGATGGCGGCGGTGGACCGTTCTGCGCTGCGGTTCAGCATCACCACCTTCGCACCTTTGGTTAGCAGGATACGCGCCGCCTGAAAGCCCGCATAATATAGGTCTTGCCTGCAAGTGAGCCGAGGCGTTCTGGTGTCCAGCCCTTAGGCCCGAATTGGGTGTCTTTCATTTTATACTCCGTTAGAGACGGCCACATGCCGCGGTATTTGCGGTTTCCAGTCTTGATCGAGTAAATAGCTCTCATACCTCTTGCAAAACAGATGACATCGTCGCGAATACTTGCCTGATTGTATCACGCCCGTTGTCGTGACTGCGGAAATGGGCATAGGCTGTCCATATGTGTAAGCAACAGATCAAGCACTTTATCGAAAGCAGGCTTTGTCAAGGCGGCCTGATTGAAACCGGCATTCCGGGCGTCAGGCTGTTTCGGGCCACGACTGCTGTGCCCTGCGCTCCTGCTGTATATGAACCCAGCGTGATTGCCATCGTCAGCGGGACTAAAGAGGCGGTGCTGGACGGTGCGCGATATGAGTACGACCACAGCCGGTACATGTGTTGTCCGACGTCAATGCCGGTGAAGGCAGGGACGCCTACTGCGTCGCCGGAAAATCCGCTTTGTGGCGTTTATATTGCACTGGACCCGCGCATGATGACCGAACTGGCCATGGAAATGGAAAACGCAGGGGGCGCTATCCGATCAGGCAAGCAAGCGCCGCTTTCACAGGGGATCAGGTTTGCGCAGTGGGATGCCGCGTTTACCGATGCGCTGTTAAGGCTGTTGCAATTGCGTGGTAACGAGACGGATATTGCGGTTCTCGGCGAGGCACGGCTACGCGAGCTTTACTACGCGATCCTGAAGGGTGAGGCAGGATATTTTGCAAGACAGGCGTTCAGTGTTGGCAATGCTATTGCGCGATCCATCGCGCATGTGTCGTCCAATCTGGACGCACCGATCTCGATTGATGAAATGGCCACGCGCGCGGGGATGAGCCGCGCCGCATTTCACCGTAAGTTCAAGCAAGCCACAACGATGTCGCCCATCCAATTTGTAAAGTCGATGCGCCTTAACACCGCTGCCATGAGGATCGCTGGCGGTATTACCGTGAACGAAGCGGCCATGGATGTGGGTTACGTGAGCCCGTCCCAGTTCAGCCGAGAGTTCAAGCGCATGTACGGCCAATCGCCGCGGCAATGGCGCGATACCCAACAACCCGCCGTCAGAATGGCATGACGGATATTGGTTTCACCCAGCAAGCACTGACTTTTGGCATTGATACGGTGCGTCTGAGCTTTCTTTCTGGCAGGGCAGACGCCACGCCGTAAGGTGGATCCCGATCCACCTTACCCTTTGAATTTCACCACCGGCTGCCCGTTCAGCGCGTTGGCGAGCGCATTGAGGCGCGCTTCGGCCACTTCGCCGAATAGCGGGCGCGCGTGTTCGGTCAGCGTCAGCGTTAGCTCGCCAGATTTGGGGCTGAATTTCAGCGTGCCAGGCATTTCGTCCGCGTTGATCCACAGCATCGCGCCAAGTCGCATGGCTTTGCCGAGTACCTCTGCCTCTTTGATTTGTTCGGGTGTCAGCATTGACAGCAGGTCAGAGAAACGCGCGCTGTCGATTTTGTTGGTGTAGCGGTTCATCAGCGCGAGCCCCAGCAAGACCCGTTCATAATGTTTCAGCCCGCCCAGATTGGCGCGGGTGGCGTTGTCGAATGTGACCTCGGCCCGGTAATCGGGGTGCGCGCGCCAGCTGACGTCATGCAGCAGGCAGGCGGCCTTGATGATCCGCTTGCGCTGCCAGTTGGCGCGGGCAAAGAGCGGTTTCACGAAATCATAGAGCAGGCGGCCAAAGCCGGGCAGGCGCGCGTCTTTGGCTTCGGCAAAGCGGCAAGCCTCTATAAGCGGGTCCCGCTCGCGCAGCTCACGCGGCATCTGCTCGAACAGCATCCCTTCGCGGATGCCGTAAGAGGAAACAGTCACATCCTTGGGTTTGAATATCCGCATCAGTTCTTTCAGGACGATTGAGGCATACGGCACCAGCGACATCCGGCTGTCCGATATATTGCAGCGTCCGCGCAGCTCTTGCAGGTCGGATTTGCTGATATAGTCATGGGTGTTGGCGATCCGGCGCGAGGTCATCCGGTATTCGTGCAGCACGGTCAGGGGGTAATTGCGCCGCTCCATATCAACCCGCGCGATGGCCCGCCAAGAGCCGCCTACAAGGAAGAGCCGCATGCCCGTTTTATTGCCCATTTCATCATGCAACCGCTGCATGGTTTCACGCACGTAGGCCTTGATCGCCTTCTTGCCGCCCTTGATTTCGCGCAGCTTTAAAGGCCCAAGCGCAGAGGTCACACGTTGCCCCACGCGCCCATCGGCCAGATCGGCCAACTCCATGGAGGACCCGCCGATATCGCAGACCAGCCCATAGCTGCCGGGCCAGCCCAGAAGGACGCCTTGCGCTGAAAGCCGCGCCTCTTCCTTGCCGTCGATCACCCAAAGCTTGATACCGGTTTCGCGGAGCACCTCATCCCTAAAGTCGGCACCGTCGCTTGCCTCGCGCACGGCGGCGGTAGCGACGGCGGTGAGCGGCGGCAAGCCCATGCCCTGCGCCAGTGCGGCAAAACGCCGGATTGCCCGGATGGCCCGCACCCGGCCTTCGGGGTTCAGATGCCCGGTTTCCGACAGGCCCGCCCCCAGGGCACACATGATTTTTTCATTGTAGAAATAGGCTGGTGAGCGTGCGGCCCCGTCAAAAACAACAAGCCGGACAGAGTTCGAGCCTACATCGATCACCCCGACCCGGTCCAACCCGCGCGCTGCGGCATCTGCAAAAAGCGGACGCCCGAAAGGCCCCCAGTCGATGGTTTCGGGGTCTTGTTGCTGAGTCATGACTTTTCCGCAGTTGCGTTAATCTGATTGTATCAATCAATCATCCGTATGCGTCAACTGGGGGACGTCGGCTGCCCCTGCGGAACCCCGCCCTGAAAGCGATGGGTTTTCCATGAAGAACCGGTGGCAATTGAATGCGAATTCGCCCTCGGGCAGGACCGCCCTTGTAAAGCTGCCATCGCCGGACATGATCCAGCTTTGCGCCACATCGGCCATGTTCGCGGCCATCACCTGACTGACGATCTGGGCCTTCACGGTGGCGTTTTTGATTTCGACCAGTGTTTCGACCCGCCGGTTCAGATTGCGCCCCATCCAGTCGGCCGAGCTGATATAGACCCGCGCTTTTTTGCTGGGCAGCTCGCTACCATTGCCGAAACAGACAATCCGGGAATGTTCGAGGAAACGCCCGACTATGGATTTTACCCGAATGTTTTCCGAAAGCCCCGCCACCCCCGGTCGCAGCCCGCAGATGCCGCGCACCACAAGGCTGATTTTCACCCCGGCCTGTGATGCCGCATAGAGCGCATCAATCACGTCGCTTTCGATCAGCGCATTCATCTTGGCCCAGATGACGGCGGGCTTGCCTGCGCGCGCATTGTCTGCCTCTGCCGCGATCCGGTCGAGCAGGCTTTGTTTCAGCGTCAGCGGTGAGATCGCCAGATGGTCGAGGTTTTCCGGCTGCGCATAGCCAGAGATATAGTTGAAGACCTTGGTCGCATCCCGCCCAAGCTTTGCGTCGCAGGTGAACAGGCTGAGATCGGTATAGATCCGCGCAGTGATCGGGTGGTAATTGCCGGTCCCGAAATGGGTGTAGGTCACCAGCTTGTCGCCTTCGCGCCGGACCACGGTGCTGATTTTGGCGTGGGTTTTGTAATGCAAGAAACCGTAGACCACATGCGCGCCCGCCCGTTCCAGTCGTCGCGATTGCCGGATATTGGCGGCCTCGTCGAAGCGCGCCTTGAGCTCGACCAATGCGGTGACGGATTTACCGTCTTCTGCGGCTTCGCACAGAGCCTCGACAATGGGGGATTTTTTTGAGGTGCGATAAAGCGTCTGCTTGATGGCGACCACGTTCGGATCGCGCGCCGCCTGTTTAAGAAACCGCACGACCATATCGAAGGTTTCGTAGGGATGATGCAACAGCATGTCCTTTTGCCGGATCGCGGCGAACATGTCGCCGTCGTGGTCCTGCACCCGTTCGGGCACGCGCGGCGAAAACGATGGCCAGAGCAGATCAGGCCGGCTGTCGAGCACCAGCTCGCCCAGATCGGAAATGCCGATCAGCCCGTCTACCTCGATCACTGTGTCTTCGGAGACGTGCAATTCATTCATGATCAGCGTCTTGAGCGCGTTAGGCGCGCCTGCGGACAGCTTCAGACGCACGACCTCCCCCCGGCGGCGACGTTTCAGGGCGACCTCAAATTCGCGTACGAGATCCTCGGCTTCGTCTTCAAGTTCCAGATCGCTGTCGCGCAGGACCTTGAACGCGCAGGAGCCTTTGATCTGATAGCCGGGGAAGAGCCGTGAAATATGCAAAAGCAGCAGCTCCTCCAATGGCAGGAAGCGGTGGCCGTTTTCGCTGGGCAGCGGCACAAAGCGGTCGATCTGGGCAGGGACCGGCAGAAGCGAGCGCAGCTGTCGTTTGTCGCTGGGCCGCTCAAGTTGCAGCGCCAGCGCGAAGCCTTCGTTTGGCAAAAAGGGAAATGGGTGCGCGGGGTCGATGGCCAGCGGTGACAGCACCGGAAAGACACGTTCAATAAACACGTCTTCGAGATATTTGATATCGTCCTTGGTCAGCTTGTCGCGGCTCAGGATATGGATGTCCTTCTCGGCCATTTCTGCCTGCAGGGTGTTGAACACCTCTTGCTGCCGCGACATCAGCCGCCTTGCGTCGGCGTCAATGACCACAAGCTGTTCGGACGGTGTCATCCCGTCAAGCGCGGGGGTGTTGTTCCCTTCGTGCACAAGCTCGCGCAGACCTGCGACGCGCACCGTATAGAATTCATCAAGGTTGGTGGCCGAGATCGACAGGAAGCGCAGCCGTTCGAGCAGCGGCACGCGCGGGTTTTCCGCCTCTTCCAGCACACGCCAGTTGAAGCCGATCCAGCTGAGTTCACGATTAAAGAACCGCGCCGGTGTGGCGGGGTCAATGTCGAGCGGCGTGGGGGTCGGAAAGTCCCCCTCAAGAAAGTTTGCTGTGGTCATGGGGCCTTGTGCACCGCGATTGTTGCGGAATAATGACAAGTATCGTGGTGTCAGCCCGGTTTGTCCAGCAGCTCGGCTGCGAGCCTTTTATTGATCTTGCGGCCCTGTGCTAGTGCCTGCGTATCAAGTTGCGCCACGATATCGGCCGCAGCTGCAAAGGACCGTTCGATCCGCTGCGCTAGATAAGTGGTCAGTTCTGGTTTCGGCGCGATCTGACGGTCAGCGAAAAGCTTCATGATCAGGGCGGTCAGCAGCGCGTCATCCGGGTTTGTGATCTCGGCCAAAGTGGTGGCCTGCATCCGGCTGGCGAGGTCGGGCAGGGTGATCGGCCAGCGGCTGGGCGCGGTTTCCGCTGTCATCAGCAGTATCCCGCCCGTGTGACGTAGGTGGTTGTGCATGTGAAACATCGCCTCTTCCGCGGATTGTGGCAGCTGTTCCATATCTTCCACGATCACCGTGGCGGCGTCAGTCTGAAAGTCGGGCGGTATCGTGTCCGCCGCAACGATCTGCGCATCGGTGCGGTTTTGAAAGATTCGGGCCATATGGCTTTTGCCGCAGCCTTGTGGCCCCGCGATCACCAGCTTGCGGTCGGGCCATGTTTCGGGCGTTTGCATCATGGCAAAGGCCTGCGCATTGGCCGCCGAAACAAAGAAGTCATCCGGCCCGAGTGCAACACCTGTCGGCCAGTCAAAGGAAAGCTGATTGGCCATGTTAGTCGTCCGTGGAAAGCCCGCGATACAGGGGGCTTTCCTTGTAGCGTTCAATCGCATAGCGGGCCAGCACGCCGAGGATCGCCGCCACCGGCACGGCCACAAGCATCCCTACGAAACCAAAGAGCGACCCAAAAACGGATAGCGCAAAGATCAGCCAGACCGGGTGCAGCCCGATGGAGTTGCCTACCAGCTTTGGTGTCAGGATGTTACCCTCAAAAAATTGCCCCAAGGCGAAGATGCCTGCGACAATCCCGATAGAGACCCATTCACCCCAGAACTGGAATACGGCCAGCCCGATGGCCAGCACCCCGCCGACCAATGCGCCAACGTAGGGGATGAAAGAGATCAGCCCGGCGATGAAGCCGACTACCAGCCCGAAATTCAACCCGGCCAGCATCAGTGCGATGGCGTAATAGGTGCCCAGCACAAGGCAGACCGTGCCTTGCCCCCGAATGAAAGACGCAAGCGTCCGATCAATGTCGCGCGCGATCCGGCGAATTGTCGTGGTATGTTCACGTGGCAGCAGGTCATCGACCTTGGCGGTCATATTATCCCAGTCGAGCAACAGGTAGAAGGCGACGACGGGCACGACGACCAGCAAGACAATCACGTTGATCAGCCCCAAAGCAGAGCTAAGCAACCCATTGACCAGCTCGCCCCCTTTGGATTGGATCGTTTCGCCAATCGCCAAAAGCTGCTTCCGGATCGTGCTGTCCTCATCCCCGAGCGAGGGGAACCGTTCAGTCACAAAGGCTTGCAGCCGTTCAAAAAGCTCTGGCGCGGTGTCGATCAGCTGCGAGGTTTGCTGCACCAGCGTGGGAATGACGAGCAGGATCAGCAGGATAAAGATCATCATCGCGACCAGCGTGATGATTGAGACCGCCACCGTGCGGCTGCAGCCCGCCCGTTCGAGCCGATCTGCAAGCGGGTCAAGGCAATAAGCGATGGCGCCGCCTAGTACAAAAGGCAGAATTACATCGCCCAGAAACCAGAGAATAATGAGGAATATCGCGGTTGCGATACCCCAGTATTTTGCCTGCTGACTAACCGGAAGTGCCATACGTCACCTGAATTGCCTGTTTCGATAGATGCGACATGGATCAGTGATGTGCAAGGGCAGGGGCTCATCGATGCTGAATTTCGCATCGGGTCTGACAATAGATTGTCCGTTCCGGATGGCCATCGTCCCGTCTGCAACGCGTCAACTTTGATGAAATCTGCCGTCGGGCTTTTCGAAATACAAAACCTCTAGTCTTGTCGTGCCCACAGCTTTGCGCGTGCATTAGCTTTGGGCACGCCGATCTTGCGGCTGGCGGTATTTAAAGGGGGGATCAGCTACCGCGACGACACACGTGCGGCGATATCGAGTTGGATTTCATCTGCGACCATGTCGCTATATCCGGTCGCCCCAAAGGCGGACCGTTGCACGGCGCCACTGATCCGAAAGCTGAGCTGGCTCATGTCGCCTTCGGCGGTGCCGTGCTGGCGGAAGACCGCTGCGTTTAGCGTAACGGGCCGTGTCACGCCGCGAATGGTTAGCAGCCCATCGATCTGCCCCCCTGCGGACAGATTGCGCGGGTCGTTGGCGCGAATGGCGGTGGATTGGAAACGGATTGTGGGATGATCCCGCGCGGCCAGAACGCTGGGCGCTTTGAGCGCTTCTGTCGCGAAAATCAGGCCGGTACGCGCCCGGCTGACATCGACGGTGACGTCAACGGCGGAGGCTTCGAACCGGTCGAGATCAATACTGATCTGCGCCGAACGTACGGGCATTGCCCCACGGTTCTGTGCCCCTTGCAGGGTATAGACAAAGCCGACCTCGGACCGGTCAGGCTGCAGGCTGTAATTGACTGGCGCGGCATAGCTGATGACGGGGATCAATAGCAGAATGGCGGTGATAAAGCGGATCATGGGGGTGGCTCCTGTTGGGGTGATGTTACAGGAGTTACGCGCGAACACTGTCACTTATTCCTGAATATTATCGTACCCTGTTTGCACAAGGCAAGCAGGGGCGCTTGTTCACACCAATGCCGGTTCTGCATCAGGGTTCAAATCTGTCATCGGGCGCACAGCCCGCGGCGGAGATATCCGCCAGACATGCAGCCACTGCTTCGAGATAGGCAATGCCCTGTGGGTTATCGCCAAGCCTGCTGCGACCTTCGGCGAGCCACCGGCGTGCGTAGTCATCTCGTCCGGCATGTGCGGCTGCAAAGGCGGTCAAAGCTGCCAAGACAGGGGCGCCATCGGCGTCAGATCGTCCGAGTTCAGCCTCGGCTTCTCTGAGAAAGCTGTCTTGGATCCGTGGATTCGCCACAAACGCGTCTGTTTCATACCACCACGCGCTAAGCGAAAGTGAAAAGCCAACGGGCGACATCGTATCGCCCAGATGGTGCGCCACATCATAGGCCCGCTGATATGGCGGCTTTTGCTTTATGGCGGCGAATTCCGGCGTTTGAATGAATGCCGCCAGTGTCTCCACTTCTTCATCATTAAATTCCCGATACATGGGCAACCCGTTTGATGGGCAGACAGGAATGCGCGTGACGAAATCACATGATGTTATTCCGCGCATGGACATTGACCGCCCAAGCATGGAACAGCTTGCAGTTCCTTTTATTTCGAAGGTTTCGCCGCCGATCGGGCATGTCACAGGGCTTGATATCGGGGTCCCTGCATGGGTAGCTGAAACAGTAAGCATAATGCCCGCAATATAAGCCTTCATCGTAATCCCTTTCACAATACGTTCAATAATGTCCTTATAGTTTGCGTTCATCGGCGGGACAAATCAATGGATTTCCTGAAACGCATAATGCGCGGTCCGCACGCGTCCAAAGGTATTGTTGACCTTGGCGTGTTTGACGAAGTGCAGGACCTCGGTGGTATCAACAGGTGATTGTCATTGCGGCTTGAGCAGATTGACAATCTCTTTTAATTCAACTTCCTTTTGGCAGAGGGCCATATTGTAGACAAAGGCACATCGTTGACAGTCGGTATGACCGGCCCATGCCGCAAAGGACCAGTCATGACCGTACGCCGCCCTGAGATGCCATTTTGGTCAAGGTTTGCATTCATGGCGATGGGATGGGGCGCGATTGGCGTGGTGTATACCATTTCCGGTCAGCGCGGCGCGGAAACGGCGCACCGGCTTGTTCCCACGGCCATTGATCGTTGGTTCAGCTTCAATCCCGACATGATCTGGATTTATATGTCCTTCTTTCTATTCGTGCCTTTAGGTTATTTTTGCACCTCACCACAGCGGGTAAAGTGGCTGAGCAGCGTCATGGCGATCAGCGCGGCCTGTGCTGCCGTCGTCTTCGGCTTTTTCCCGACGACAATGGATTTTCCTGCCGTGACCCAGCAAGGTGTCAGTGCTGAGGCGCTCAAGCTGTTGATGCGGTACGATGCTGTCGTCAATTGCTTGCCATCGCTGCATGTAACGCTGACATTTCTGACACTCTGTGCACTGTGGCAGGTGGGGCATCCTTGGCGCAATCTTCTGCTGAGCAGTTGGGCCGTGGCTATCGCGATTTCGATCCTACCGTTATACCGGCATCAATTCGTGGATTTTCTGGCCGGACTCGCCCTAGCCTTGTTCGCGTGTTTCATAGCTGGGCTGCTGAAACGCTCCGGCCTTGTTTTGTCGGAGCCGGTGCCGTGACTGCTATCGCGTTTCCCATCCTTTTGATGCTGGCTCTGGTGTTGGCGGAAATGGTGATCATCAACCGGCAGGGTCGCATTGAGATGGATTGGCATGATGTAGCCTTCAACCTCAATTCCGGGCATCTCATGGTGTGGTTGTTCCGCGGGCTTGAGCTTGCGGTTTTTGGTCTGGTCGCGGAACATGCCAGCTTTGACGTCGTCGGCAACTGGCACCCGGTGGCCGTATGGGTGTTAGCGGTGATCGGGTGGGATTTTTGTTTTTACTGGCTGCACCGTCTGCACCACAAGTTTGCGATCCTCTGGGCTGTGCATGTGGTCCATCACGAGGGTGAACATTTCAACCTGTCCCTTGCGATGCGCAATTCCTGGTATTCCTCGCTTGCGTCGATCCCGTTTTTCATCCCGCTGGCATTGCTTGGGGTGCCGCTTGAGATGTTCATCACAGTATCGGTCCTGCATTACGGTATTCAACTGATGAACCACAGCGCGCTAACCCCGCATCTGGGGGTTTTAGAGCGCATTCTGGTCACCCCAGCGCATCACCGCATTCACCATGTGGCGGACCGGGCCTGGTCCGACAGCAATTATGCGGGCAGCTTCGTGATCTGGGACAAGCTTTTCGGCACCTACCGCCCGGACTTGCCCGAGGGGGATTTCGACTATGGCGTCAAAGGTGCTTCGCCGTCGCGTAACCCCGCGATTGCGAGCAATAATCCGGTCTTGCGCTATGTGTTCCGGTGGAAGGTTGGCACGGTGAAGCCGCAACCGCGCTATCGCGCGCAGGGGCCGATGGTGTTTGCGGGAACCATTTTGCTGTTCTGCCTCGTCACGGGATATGTATGGATTTACGGCTATGGCTATACTGACTTGGGGTATAGCCAGCTGACGTCATTCAGCTTGCTTGCATTTGGGGCCATCGCATTGGGCGGGATCAGTGAGGGGCGCCACTGGGCGCTTTACGGTTGGGTGGCGTTGAGCGTGTTGTTGGTCGCTGATGCACTCAGCGGTGGGGCGGGTTATGTTTGGCTGCTGACCTGCTGTGTCCTGACGCTGCATAGCGTATCGCTTTTGATGGGGTTTGGACGCGAGCCGGCCTGATATTGTAAAAAGCTGTGTTTGTGCGCCGAGGCCTGATTGTTGCCCGGCACGAGCGCTTGCCACCGCTTCTCTTGCGCCCTAAACCGGACCCAACAACCGATTTATGGGGTATTCCATGCGCCTGAGCCGCTACTTCCTACCAGTTCTCAAAGAAACACCGCGCGAGGCGCAGATCGTTAGCCACCGCTACATGCTGCAAGCTGGCATGATTAAACAGGCGACCGCCGGGATCTATTCTTGGCTGCCGCTGGGCTTTAAAGTGCTGCGCAAGCTGGAAAACATCGTGCACGAGGAACAGCAACGTGCAGGGCATCTGCCAATGTTGATGCCAACCTTGCAGCCCGGCGAGTTGTGGGAAGAATCCGGGCGTGACAATTCTTATGGGCCTGAAATGCTGCGCGTCGTGGACCGCCATGGTCGCAAGATGCTTTACGGGCCGACCAACGAGGAAATGATCACTGATATCTTTCGTAGCCATGTGACCAGTTATAAAGAATTGCCGCTGACGCTCTATCACATCCAGTGGAAATTTCGTGACGAGGTCCGCCCCCGTTTCGGTGTGATGCGCGGCCGTGAGTTTTTCATGAAAGATGGTTACAATTTCGACCTGACGAAAGAGGACGCGCTGCACGCCTATAACCGCCATTTGGTCAGCTATCTGCGTACCTATGAACGGATGGGGCTGAAGGCTATTCCAATGCGTGCCGACAGCGGCCCGATTGGCGGCGAAGACACGCATGAGTTTCTGGTTCTGGCGGAAACCGGCGAGTCAGAGGTGTTCTATGATAGCATCGTCACCGACCTGCATCTTGGTGACCGCGAGGTTGATTACGACAATGTCGAAGAATGCCAGGCGATCTTTGACGAATGGACCGCGCCCTATGCTCGCACCGACGAAACCCATGACGCGGCAATATTCGACGCCGTACCAGAGGACCGCCGCAAGGTGGCGCGCGGGATTGAGGTGGGCCAGATTTTCTATTTCGGCACCAAATATTCGGAAACCATGGGCGCGCATGTCGATGACGGCAAGGGCAACAAGGTGCCCGTGCATATGGGCAGCCACGGCATCGGCGTGTCCCGCCTGCTGGGCGCGATTATCGAGGCGAACCATGATGACAAGGGCATCATATGGCCCGAAGGCGTGACGCCGTATCACTGCGGGATCGTGAACCTGAAACAGGGCGACGCAGAGGCTGATGCCGCTTGCGAAAGCCTATACACTGCATTGACCGGCTTTGATCTGGAGCCGCTTTATGATGACCGCCAAGAGCGCGCGGGTGCCAAATTTGGCACTATGGACATGATCGGCCTTCCGTGGCGGATCACCGTTGGCCCGCGTGGGTTGAAAAATGGGGTGGTTGAATTGACCCGCCGCCGCACTGGTGAAAGCATCGAACTGCCCCCGGAAGAGGCCGTGGCCCGCGTTGCTGCTGTTTACGAAGGGATTGCATGAGCTTGAGCGAGGTTGATTGGACACTGATCCCTGCGCCCGCCGATGATGGCGGGGCTGATCATCTGGAGGGCGCCTCTCTCCCGGATGTCAGCCTGCCTGCGACGGATGGGAAAACAGTCGCTCTGCGAAACCTGCGCGGCTGGTCAGTGATCTATATCTACCCGATGACTGGTCGCCCGGATCGCGATCTGCCTGATGGCTGGGATGACATCCCCGGCGCGCGCGGTTGCACGCCCCAGTCCTGCGCCTATCGCGACCACGTGGCTGCGTTGAATGGCTATGGCGTCGATCATCTGTTCGGCCTGTCCACGCAGGACAGCGCTTATCAGGCAGAGGCGGTAGAGCGGCTGCATCTGCCTTATCGTTTGCTGTCGGATGCGGATGGTGCGTTTGGCGATGCGCTGAACCTGCCGGTGCTGGAAGCTGATGGCCAGCGCCTGTTGAAGCGCATGACGATGATTGTGAAGGATGGCGAAATCGAAAAGGTTTTCTATCCGGTCTTTCCGCCTGATCAGGATGTGGAAAATGTCATCGCATGGTTGCGCGGGAACGCCTGAGGGCAGCGTAAGACCTCACACCTGACCCGTGTGCTGTGCTGGAAAATGTGATGTGCGCGCATATGTGATCGGCGGATTTGCCCGTGACCGCCATCGTCCGCTATTCCCATTTCCGAAAACCTGTTAACCTTTGGCAAAAGACCAATGTCATGAGGCAGCAGATGACATCTATTTTCGCTGAACGGATACTATCATGATCAGGGTGCTTTCGCTTGCGGGTGCTGTGGTTGGGGCCGTGTCCCTGTCGCAATTCCCTGAGTTTTCACAACAATACCAGCAGCGTCTGGGCGGGCAGGTGGATGCGCTGACGGTCGAGGTGAAAGCCTTTGACGCCTCTGCTCTTGCCGCAGGTCTGGGCCGGGAAGAGGCGTTGGAACAGATCGAAGGCACGCCTTTTCTGGATAGTCATCACGCAGATGAACGGGCGATGTTCGCCCGCCATGCGCGGCTGAGCGACCACCTGATGGCGCTACGTGCCGCCGGCCCGCTGGAACGGCTGATGATGCCGCAGCGGTTTGCCGATCCGGATACGCTGCGCGCCACATGGGCAGAGTTTGCGCCGGCGGTCCCGGTCAGCGTTGCGGGCGCGGCCTCTGCCGGGGCAGGGTTCATCGGCGGCTGGCTTGTGATGGCCGGGCTGTTGGGACTGATCTTTGCACCTTTTCGCAGGATGCGCCGCCCCGCCCATGCGAAAGACAAGCGGCGGGAGCCGGAGCTGCGCCGCGACGCGCCAGTGGCCCGCCCCACGCTGGTGGCGGAAACGCCGTCACATGTCCCACGGCTGGCCGGGGCCAAGCGATAGGCAACGTCGCGGCGGAAGCGCAATGCCCGCTAGATTTCCCAAAACAAGACCCGCCAAGCGACAGTTGAGCGGCTTGATGCCATCTGTCCCTTACGTGATGGGCTGTGCGCGATCAGCGCTTGACCTTGCAGAGTCCGCGCCGCAGTTTGCGCCAAATCGCAAGAAGGAGCCGCCATGGCCTCGGTGAAGCACACCCGCCCGTTTGCGGGGTTCGAATGGATGATCGCCTGGCGCTATATCCGCGCCAAACGCGCCGAAGGCGGTGTCAGCGTCATGACCTGGATCAGCCTGATCGGGGTCACGCTGGCCGTGTTCGCTCTGATCGCCACGCTGGCCGTTCGGTCCGGGTTCCGGGCAGAGTTCATTGACACCATCGTGGGCGCAAATGCCCATGTGTCCGTCGTTGCCCCGCGCGAAGTGATCACCGATTACGCCGAAATGGCAGAGCGTATCCTGACTGTGGAGGGCGTCGAAAGCGTCGCCCCTCTGATCCGGGGTCAGTCAATGGCCGAGGGCAATAGCGGGCTGATTGCTTTGGCCGATATTTACGGTGTGCATCTGGATGATCTGAAAACCTCTGATGCGATTGTCGACAGTGACCTGACCTATGGGGATATTGACGCACTTCCTGTTGGGATCGCGCTGGGCTCTGCCCTTGCCGCTAATCTGGGTGTGACACTGGGGGATCGCGTAATCATCACCACTCGTGGCGGCGCGGCGAGCCCGATGGGCCGGTCGGTGCGCCGCAACGCCTATGATGTGGTGTTTATCTTTTCCACCGGCCGTTTCCAGATCGACGAGGTCCGCGCCTATCTGCCGTTTGAAGAGGCGCAGCTGGTCTTTAACCGTGACGGTGTGGCCGATGAGCTGGAGGTCAGGCTGGAGGATATCAACCAGTCCGAAGCGCTCAAGCAGACGATTGCGAATGTCGCGGGGCCGGGGCTCTGGGCTTATAGCTGGCAGGACCGTGTGGGCCGCTTCCTGCGCGCTCTGACGATCGAGGACAATGTGATGTTTATCATCTTGTCGATCCTTGTGCTGGTGGCATCCATGAACATCATCAGCGGGCTGATCATGCTGGTCAAAAACAAGGGCCGCGACGTGGGTATCCTGCGCACGATGGGTCTGACCGAAGGGTCGATCCTGCGGATCTTTTTCATCTGCGGGGCCGGGATCGGGACATTGGGCACGCTGTTCGGCGTCGTGTTGGGCTGTCTTTTTGCGATCTACATCGACCAGATTTTCAGTCTTGTGAATTATGTCGCAGGTGGAGGTGTCTGGGATCCGTCGATCCGGGGCATTTACAATGTGCCTGCTGAATTGCATCTGTCCGATGTGGTCAAGGCCATGTCCTTGTCGCTGGGTCTGTCCTGGATCATTACCATCTTTCCGGCCCGCAGGGCTGCCCGCATGAACCCGGTGGAGGCGCTGCGCTATGAGTAATCCAACGCTGGATATCGCGGGTCTGACCAAGACCTATAACACCGGCCTGCCAAATGAGGTACAAGTGCTGCAAGGCGCATCGCTGCGCGTGCAGCCGGGCGAAATCGTTGCCTTAGTCGCCCCCTCAGGCGCGGGTAAATCGACTTTGCTGCATATTGCCGGGCTGCTGGATACGCCCGACACAGGCACGGTGGCCATTGCGGGCGAGGATATGACGCGGCTTTCGGATCGCAGGCGCACCGCTGTGCGCCGGGCCACGGTCGGGTTCATCTACCAGTTTCACCATTTGCTGCCCGAATTTACTGCGCTGGAAAATATTGTGCTGCCGCAACTGGCGAACGGTGCAGGGGCGCAGGTGGCAGAGGCACGCGCCATGGCCCTGCTGGACCGTGTGGGTGTCGCAGACCGCGCGTCGCATCGACCGGCTGCCCTGTCTGGCGGCGAACAGCAGCGGGTTGCCTTTTGCAGGGCGCTGGCGAATGAACCAAGCCTCCTGTTGGCTGATGAACCGACCGGCAACCTTGACCCTGACACTTCTGACCGGGTGTTCGACGCGCTGATGACGCTGGTCCGCGATACCGGGCTGGCGGCGGTGATTGCGACCCATAACCTTGAACTGGCCGCCCGGATGGACCGGCAGGTGCGCATGACGGGCGGCGTCTTAGAGTCGCTTTGACCTCTTACGGCTGGCGCGGCATTTATTGGAACATCTACAGTGATTATCCCTGTTAACTACGAACTTCACCAACACATAAACAGTGTTAGGAAGCCATAAGGTCACGGTATCGTTTCCGACTGCACCCAGATCAAACAAATACTGAGCGTGGTGCCGGCGATTTCCTGAAAGGCTTCCATAAACCAATTGGCCTTTGTTCATTGGGCGCATAGATTGGGCTGATGTGAACGATCAGCCGATTGTTTTAAGTGTATAAGAGTGGATGAGGGTGGCACGTTGGTTGGCGAATTGACTGATTTGGATGATGCAGATGACCGGAAATTCGTGTCCGCGCTGGCGCGTGGACTGGATATTCTGCGTGCCTTTCGCCCGAATGAAACGACGCTGACAAATCAGGAAATCGCCCTGCGGACTGGTCTGCCCAAGCCGACGATCTCGCGGCTGACCCATACGCTGTGCAAACTCGAATACCTTGTTTATTCCGAACGTACAGGGACCTATCGGTTGGGTGCTGGTGTGCTCGCGCTGGGGTTTGGTGTGTTGTCGGGAATGGAAATGTCAGAGCGTGCAGCCGATGAACTGCTGTACCTTTGCGACGGTCCAAACCCGCATCTGACGGCATCATTGGGCGAGCGTTTTCGCATGTCGGTGGTCTATACTGCTGTGCGCCGCAGCAAACAGGCGGTCGCACTCAGCAATAATATCGGTGCCCGTCTGCCGCTGTTTCACAGTGCGATCGGGCGGGTGATGCTGGCGACGATGCCGGTCGCCGAACGCAATGGGCTGTTCGAACTTGCCACATCCGAGCGGCCCAATGACCGGGGGCGGCTGAATGATAGCCTTGGCCGTGCGCTTGAGGATTACGCTGCCTACGGATTTTGCACCTCTTTCGGGGAATGGCTGCCAGAGGTGAATGGCATCGCAGCACCGGTGTATTCGCTGAACGGGGACCGGATTTATGGGATGAATGTGGGCGGCCCGTCATTTCTGGTGGAACCTGCGGAACTGATTGATGCCTATGGCCCCCGCATCCTTGATGCGACGCGGCGCTTGTCGCATGACGCCTATCGCAGTGCCGCAGCCACCCCTGCGAATAAGGCTGAACCGCCGAAATAGGGGTGCATGCTCGCGGGTGTCGCAATGCCGCGAAACAATATTTCGCAAAGCGGCATTGGCAAGGGCCTGAGCGCTGGCTAGTCTCCTCCTATCGGGCATCAAGCGTGCCGGATTTGCAGGTGACGCTTCGTGCCTGCGGGGAGGAGAAAGCGTATGCAGGACCCGGCGGAAGCTGGCCGCGCGCGCGTGTCCTTACCCTGATCCGGTCGCTTAGGTCCCACCTAGACGCATATGCAAGGAGCCCGCATGGCACAGAGCGATACCCCTTTCGGGATGAATAATCTGGAAATGTCAGATGCAGCGAAGCCGTTGCTGGCCGGTGTGGTCCGGCATATCGCCGAAAATGTCGACCCGATCACGGAAGAGTTCGAGGCAAGCGCCAATTCCGGCGATGACCGCTGGTCGCTTTCACCTCGCCAGTCAGAGCTTCTGGCAGCGGCCCAGAAAAAAGCGCGGGATGCAGGGTTGTGGAACTTCTTTTTGCCGAATGCTGAAACGGGCGAGGGGCTTTCAAATCTTGATTACGCCTATATCGCCTTTGAACTGGGAAAAAACCCGCTGGCATCGCAAACCTTGAACTGCTCTGCCCCGGATACCGGCAATATGGAAGTACTGGAACGGGTCGGCACGCCGGCGCAGAAAGAGCGGTGGCTGACGCCGCTCTTGAACGGCGATATCCGGTCCTGCTTTGCGATGACCGAACCGCAGCATGCGTCATCGGATGCGCGCAATATTCAGACCAGCGCAGTGCTTGAGGGCGATGAATGGGTCATCAACGGCGAGAAATATTATATCTCGGGTGCCGGTGACAGCCGCTGCAAGATTATGATTTGTATGGTGAAAACCTCGCCCGATGCGGACACATTTCACCAGCAATCGCAGATCCTTGTGCCGATGGATACGCCGGGGGTGGAAATCGTTGGCCCCATGACTGTGTTTGGCGCCGACCACGCGCCGCATGGCCATATGCATCTGCGTCTGACCAATGTGCGGGTGCCCAAGGACAATATCCTGCTGGGCGAAGGGCGCGGGTTTGAGATCAGCCAGCTGCGGCTTGGACCGGGCCGTATTCACCATTGCATGCGCTCGATCGGTATGGCGGAAAAAGCCGTTGACATGTTTATTGCGCGCGGGTTGGACCGGCAGGCCTTTGGCAAGGACCTGATCGACCTTGGCAAGAATATGGAAACCCTGTCCCGCGCCCGGATCGAGATTGAGGCGATGCGCCTGATGGTGCTGAAGGCCGCCAAGGCAATGGATGTATTGGGTAATAAAGAGGCCCGGATTTGGGTGTCGATGGTCAAGGCGATGGTGCCGGAAAAAACCTGCCAGATCATTGATCAGGCGATCCAGATACACGGTGCGACCGGCATGTCGCAATGGACGGACCTGCCGGAAATGTATGCTCATCAGCGCACCCTGCGCTTTGCCGATGGTCCGGATGAGGTGCATCACGCTGTTGTCGCCCGTGCCGAGGTGAAGGCGTTTCAAGCGTCAAATACGCGGGGCCGCTGAGCTATGTTCGATGTGGCAGGCAAGATCGCCGTCGTCACCGGGGCGGCCAGCGGCATCGGACGCGCGCTTGCGTTGCGGCTGGCGCAGGAAGGCGTGGCGCAGGTGGTTTGCGTCGATCTGAACGGCGCGGGCGCACAAGAGGTCGCTACGGCCTGCGGCGGCGTAGCCTATCAGGTCAATGTGGCGGTAGAGGCTGAAATCGCGGCGCTGATCACTCAGGTCGAGGCCGACGTCGGGCCCATCGACCTTTTCTGTTCTAACGCGGGGATCATGGTGCAGGGCGGGGCAGAGGTGCCGGACGCGGACTGGCAACGCATCTGGGATATCAACGTGATGGCCCATGTCTGGGCTGCGCGCCATGTGGTGCCACGGATGATCGCGCGGGGCGGGGGGTATCTGCTGAACACCGCATCTGCTGCCGGATTGCTGAGCCAGGTGGGGTCTGCCCCTTACAGTGTCACCAAACATGCCGCCGTGGGGCTGGCGGAATGGCTGGCCCTGACCCACGGCGATGACGGGATCGGCGTGTCGGTTCTTTGTCCGCAGGCGGTCCGGTCAGAGATGACGCGCGGGCTGGGGGATTCCGTCGCATCGCTTGATGGACTGCTGGAACCCGAACCGGTCGCAGAGGCTTGCGTGCAGGCGATCCGCGACGGCACATTCCTTGTCCTGCCGCATCCAGAGGTGCTGGGTTATTTCCGCAAAAAGGGCGAAGATTATGACCGCTGGATTGGCGGGATGCGCAAGCTAAACAGGCAGTTCAATCCGCGATAGAGCAGTAAAGTGGCACTCCCTCGACCCTTTGCGTTTTCTAGAGCGTGTCGCGTGTTTTCAGATTCAGGATTCCCAGATCACGTATGATGTGATTCCCTATGCTTGGCGCAGATA